>JBCDAA010000031.1:0-38401 GCA_039186435.1 Myxococcota bacterium
GAAGTCCTGCGGGCCGGCCTGCTGCGCGAGGGTCGTCGGACCCATGCGCGGAAGAACCTGACCGGTGCGATCCTCATGGCAGCCACCGCAGCGTCGCTCTTCGCCCGGGTTCGCCTGAATCCAGAGGAGCTGGTTCCGGATGGCCATGCCGAAGTCGTCGAGGGCCTGAAGGTGATAGGGAAGACGCGAGGGAACCGCCGCCTCCCAGGAGCCGTCGGCGTATACCTCAGCCTCGCCGAGGATGGCCGCACCCTCGTGCATGGTCAGACCGAACTGACGCACCGGGCCGATCTCCGAGGAGAAGCCTTCGATGATGCGCACGCGCCGGGTCTGCTGAAGCGCTTCACTGAGGGGCACACCGTCAAACTGGGCGCCGCGAACGCTCTCGTTGAGGCCCGTCTGCGTCACGTCGATGGAGCCGAAGACGGCCGGGGTGTTGGGATCCGGTGCGGCGGCGAGAACGCCCGGGTGCACCGGCGGCACGTCGCGGGGACGAACCGGAATCGCGTAGGTGTCCCAGAAGTCGGGGTTGTCATAGACAAGCGTGCGACGACGGGTGTCCGGGTCCCAGAGATAGATACCGAAGTTCGGCGCGGTCTCTGCGAGCTCGTTGCGCTCGTTGACGTCGCCGTCCGCCCAACCGACCAGGTACTGGCCGTTGCCGAGGGGGAAGGGACGACGATAGCGGCCGACGCCGGAGGGCGGGCTCGCCTCGCCGGTGGGAACGTTCGGGGTGAGAATCTCGAACTCGGCTTCCTGCTCGTTGATGAGCAGACCGTCGACTCCACCCTCTGCGCGCGCGTCCATGTACACGATCGCGCCGGCCTGAATCGTCCCGCGGCGGCTCGTCGCGATACCGACAAACTCACCCGGCGAGACCTCGTGAAACTGAACGAGGCTGTTGGAGGGCTTTCCGCCGGTGCCGCCAAGGCCGACCATCTGCGTGCAGTCGGCGTTCATGGCCATGAGCTTGACGTCGTTGAGGGGACCGAGGTGCTCCCACCGGGAGAAGCCGATGCGACCGTCAGACATCAGGAAGGGGTCGGCGGAGTGCGAAAGGTTCTGCGCGCAGAGGCGACGGTCGGCATCGCCGGAGACCGAGCTGATGGTCCCAAGCTGGGTCACAACCGGGCTGTGGTTGTACTCGTCGGCGCGCGTTCCCATCTCGGTGAAGGGCTCGTTGGTGACGAAGGCGATACGGTCACCCGGCACCCAGATGGGCTTGACGTCGTGCCAGTCGCCGAAGGTGAGCTGCCGAACGTTGGGGTCTCCCTGAACGTTCGCCACAAAGATGTGGAAATGCCGCTCGCCTGCGTGGCGCATCGAGAAGACGACCTGCGTGGCGTCGAAGCTGAGGTCGATGCCCTTGATGTCGACGCCCTCGAACTCCTCGGTGAGGTTTCGAAGCGTGCCATCCGGCGTAGGTGGCGAAAGAACCATCACGCCGCCGCCCGGGACGTAGCGCAGATAGTCGATCGTCTGCATGGAACCGCCCGTGACGTTGTGCGCCCCAGACTCGGTAATGAACGCATGCTGGGAGAAGACCAGCGCATCCACACCCGGCAGCACGCTCTCGCCCGGATCTCCCCCGGAGCAAGCTACGAGCAGCGCGAGGGCCAAACCCTTCTTCATGTTCGCCTCCTTCATCGCCTCAGCACATGTGCAACGATCGATCCACGCTGAGATCACTCAGGAATTGGTTGCTCCCGTGGTCGGTTTACGGGGTTTTGCTCCCCCAAGGGTTGGGAAATGGGGGGGCCAGCCCCCCGGAGCGGAGGAAAACCACGGGGCGCCACTTGGCGTACTCCCTTGCGTGCCCAAGTCCGGTCACGATGTTAAAGGGAAGCTGATGCGCACGCGGTTTGTCGGACCCCTGCTGGCCTTTGTCGCTGTTCTCCTGATCGCGTCCCCTGCTGAGGCGGACCTCCTCGGTGACCTCGCGGAGAAGTTCGAGGCCGCCCTCGGCTCTGGCGCCTACGGGTGGGCCCTCGCGCTGATCTTTCTTGCGGGCCTCGCGACCGCGCTGACCCCGTGCGTCTATCCGATGATCGCGATCACGGTGAGCGTCTTCGGCGCGCGCCAGGCGAAGTCCCGCACCGAAGGCGCTCTTCTCTCCCTCTCGTTCATTCTCGGTATCGCCGCACTCTTTACGCCGCTCGGGGTGGTCAGCGCGATGACCGGACAGGGGATGAGCGAACACATGGGAAGTCCCTATGTGATGGTGCCCCTGGCGGTTCTCTTCCTGGCGATGGGCGCAAGCATGTTCGGCTTTTGGGACATGAACCTCCCTGCGAGCTGGCAGAACCGTCTCGCCCAGGTGGGGGGTGCCGGCTACAAGGGCGCGTTCGGCATCGGCTTTGTCAACGGGTTGATCGCGGCACCGTGCACAGGGCCGGTGCTCGCGGTTCTGCTCGGCTACATCGCCTCAACCGGATCTCCTGGTTTCGGCGCCCTCGCCCTCTTCGTCTACTCGCTCGGCCTTGGCGTCCTCTTTTTCTTCGTGGGGACCTTCGCGGTCAGCTTGCCCAAGAGCGGCAAATGGCTCGACGCCGTGAAGAGCGTCTTCGGCATCGTGATGGTCGTGCTCGCGATCTACTACGTTCGCACCTGGCTCCCGCTGCCGAAGCCGGTGGTTCGCAGCACCCTCTGGTGGGCGGTGCCCCTCGGACTGGTGGTCTTTGGTCTCGTCCTCGGCGCGGTGCACCTCTCCTTCAAGGAAGGCGGCCCGATCGTTAAGGCGCGCAAGGGCGTCGGTGCACTTTCCGTCATCGCGGGTTCGCTCGGCCTCATCTTTTGGGCGAGCGCGCTACCGCCCGGCGCGCACATCGAGTGGATGGACGACTACCAGGCCGCCGTCGCCGCTGCGGAAGAAACCGGAAAGCCACTTTTGGTCGACTTCGGCGCAGAGTGGTGCCTCGCCTGCAACGAACTCGAGCATCAGGCGATGAGCGACCCGCGCATCGTCGCCGAGTCACAGCGCTTCGTACCGGTGCGCTTGGACCTCACGCGCGCGGACGCCCCCGACTGGCCTGTTCTGCGGGAGCGCTACGAAAAGCAGGGACTCCCCTTCGTGGCGATGCATGGCGAGGACGGCGAGGTCGCCCATGAGATCACCGGGCTCGTGAGTGCGGACGAGTTCCTCGAGATGATGCAGTCGACGAACTAGGAAGCCGTACCGATTCTCGTCCCGCGCTTCCCGTGGCTTCTCGCTCACGTGCCACCGCATCGACGCAACGCCTCAGTCCGCTTGAAGCTCGATGCCACAACGAGTCCGCGCGACGGACAAGCCCACGGTGCTGCGGATATCCCACGCGCGAAGTCGTTCCGCGAAGATCGCAACCGCCGCGTCGACGTCGGCCCAGCGATTCACCGCCACTGAGTAGTTCCATCCCTCGTAGTCGGCCTGGGTGTCGCCGCAAGGGCCAAGCCCCATGCGGAGGGGGCCAAGCCCGCTCTCCTCAAACCGGTGGAAGACGTCGCCGTAAAACGCATCCGCGTGAACCTCCACGCAGTCGCCTCCGGGCTCGGTGCAACCGCGAACTCCGCCGCTTTCCGCCCGGCCCATCACGATCGGAAGCGAACCTTCTGCGGGTGTGATCGCAATGTAGTGCTCGCCGTCGCAGGTCCGGGGATCGGCAACCTCAACGTCGTGAACCGAGCGTCCGACGGCGGTGGCTTCGGCGACCGACCCGTGGGGACCCGCGTCCTCGCACGGCGCGCTCCCGCGACGAGGCACTGGTGTGACCGAGGGAGCACCGCACGCGGAAAGAGCAAGGAGAAGAAAGAACGTTCGCATGGGTGAATCAGACGAGTGGGGATGCAAATCGCGCTACCGCAGAATCGGTCGTCGTCCGGTTTTTGGAACTCAGGGCTTTTCGGCCACGATGCCAAGAACCGGCGGCGTCATGAGAAACGCCCCGGGGTTGTTCGCGCGCTCCGCAACCGCCGCGCGAAATGCGTCCGCATCGTCGGCGCTGAGGTACTCGCGGGAGACGAGGACGTCGAGGTAGGTCGCAAAGAACGTCAGCGGCCAGTTCCAAAGAGGCGTACCCGGACGTGCGCAGTGCACGAAGGGTCGGACGGCGCGAAGCCGAAGCCCCGCTTCCTGGAGCCACGTCGGAAGATGTCCCGCGACGTTGAGATCGCCGCCGGAATCCCGCCAGCTGCGTTTCACAGCGTCGACAAGGCGCGGCATCACCGGCGCCGGCGGCGCTATCGAAAAGCCATCGTAGTGATAGTAATCGAGGATGGCGACCGTCCCGCCGGGGCGTAGCCAGCGCGCGACCCGTATTGCGGCTTCCTTTGCGTTGGGCAAGAAACAAAAAAGCCAGCGCGCGAACACTCCGTCGAGAGATGCGTCTTCCAGTTCGAGCGACGCGACGTCGGCGACCTGAGCCTCAAGCTGCGCAAGACCAGACGCACGATCCTTGAGAAGCGCAACCGACTTCTCCGAGCTGTCGACCGCGAGCACGGATCCCTCGGGCCCAACCCGGCGCGCGAGAGAAGTCGACGCAAAGCCAGGGCCGCTCCCGAGATCGAGCAACCGTTGACCGCGTCGAAAATGCGCCTCGTCCCAAAGCCACGCTGTCGGCTGCGCCCACACCTCATGTTGAAAGCCCAGTCGGGCAAGCTCGTCGTCGGCAGCGCCAAGAAGGTAGTCGCTCATGGGGCGTTGATGCCCGCCTGGTCGCCGACGCGCAAGCCTCTCGGGCTACGGGTTGTCGACGCGAACCAGCGCGACGTTTTCAATGCCGACCGCAGGATCGACATCGACGCGCAGGAAGTGTCGCTGAATTCCGTCGAGGCGCTCTTCGATCGCGCCGCCGCCACCGGAGATGTAGCTGGGAATCTCAGCGATCGAAAACGCGTAGTAGCTGTGCACATGCCCAAAGAAGAGGACGTCGACGTCGTGCGCCGCGAGTCGATTCGCGAGGCGGGCCGCTTCGTTGCGACTCTTGAAGGACCCGTTGCGCAGTCCGGCCGGATCGAAGAGGGCATAGTGCGTCGTAAAGACGTGCACTCGATCCGCGGACCCGTCCAGCCACTCGTCGAGGGTGTTGTAGACCCGCGGGTCGATCGTTCCACCGCTTGAATCTACGAGCGAAAAGGACACACCGCGAAAGGCAAAGCTCGACGAGAAGGGACCGAAGAGTTCGTGCCAGTCAAGCTCGTCGCCGCTCGCTTCATGATTGCCGGTCGTCGAAAAGAACGGAACGTCGAGGAGTTCAAGCTCGTCCTGAAAGCGTTCGAGCTGGCCGCGCGTGCCGCTTGAGGTGAGGTCACCGCTCGAGATTACGAAACGCATTTCCGGCTCGTCGTTCATGCGCATGAAGATCTCGCCGACGCGCCCGATCGCCTCCTGAATGTCGCTGAGCACGCCGAACCGCCAGGGCTCCTCGAGATCCGCGTCCGGGGGCGCGATACGAATCCGCTGCTCGCCCGCGGAAAGTTCGGCGTCGAAGACCAGCTGCGTGCCGCGCTCCGAGGGCAGAAGTGTGTGCGCGACGTCCGGAACGGCACCCGGCATGGCGTTGTCGACAGTGAAGCGGCGAACGCCTTCTGTCTCCGCGATCACCCGAAGATGAAGCACCGGCGAAGCCGCCCACAGCTCTACGCTCGCGTCGTCGATCGCGCGAACGCTCGCGAGGCCGTCGGTTTCTTCGACCTGCAGCAGCGCGCTGGCGGCGATGCCAACTTCATCGTCGAGCTTCGCGGCGTCCTCGCTCGGCCGCAGACACCCCACGACGCAAATCACCATCCACCAACGCTTCATCGGCGACTCCCTGGATCGATGCGGCCCGAGTTCGGTCGGTAGCGCAGCCCGACCGTGATCATGTGCGCGGACCCGAGCTGCAGATCCGCGTGAACGCCCCAACGTTCGGTGATCCACTGGGTGAGATCGGCGCCCACGAATCCGGCGACGCCTGCGCCCGCACCGCCGAGCCCGATCCCTGCCACGTATCCGTCTTTGCGATGGTCGTAGTAGAAGCGCAGCTCGCCGCTTCGAGGCGCGCGACCCAGGTACATCCCGAACGCCGCGCGCCCGAGGAGCATGCCGTTGCCGTCGCCAAAGCCGCTATCGACCGCGTCGTAGTCAAAGAGCTGAAGCGCAAAGCCGAGCGAAAGCTCCGCAAACGAGCCCTGCAGCGACGGGCCGAGGGCGCGTAGGTTCAGACGACCGTTGAGGGACGCTTCCATGGTTACGCTCTGAAAACCATCCCCGGCAAAGCGATGCCACGTCACCGCGCTCACCACGTCGAGGGAAGTTCCGCGGGAGCGAGGATCGCCAACCGCACGAACGCCGGTCTCGACGCGCATCCGCTGATTGTTGTCGTCCAGAGCGCTCGCGATCGAGGGCGAAACCCGGAGGCGCCCAAGCCGAAGGTGCGCATCCGCCGCTAGAAAGTTCGCGTAGTCGAAGATGGGATCGCGCACGTAGCGATACGCGAGGCCAAGCTCGTAGGTCGCGTTCAGGGCAGGTCCGCTCTTGGCCAACCCGGCCGACGCCGCGCCATACACGTCCGCAAGCCACGAAAGAAAAAACGGTCCCGCACCACGGAGCGCAAGCGACGCGCCGACCCCCACCGTGCGCCGCGACGCGCCCGTCAATCCGAGAATCGCACCGCCGGCGACGAGCGACGCAAAGCCGATCCCTTTCGCTGCGAGAAGACGCCGCGCTTCGACCGGTCGTTGAATCGTCCAGTGCCCAACCCCGGAAACGAGAAACCCGGGACCGAGCGCGAGGAGCGTTCCCCCCACGCGCCGACCGGGCGTTGGCGGCGCGTCGGGCTCCGGCTCCGCCAGTCGCATTTCGGAACGGCTCTCCTGCGCGAACGTCGGCGCCGCGACGCCAAGAACGAACACCAACGCGAGGCGCCAGACCATTCGCGCTAGATGCGGCCTTCGGCGTGCTGCTGCCGCTCGATACTCTCGAAAAGCGCGCGAAAGTTGCCGCCGCCGAAGCCCTGGTCGCCCTTGCGCTGAATGATTTCAAAGAAGAACGGCCCCGCTTCGCTTTCGGAGTGGGTCGCGGCCGAGTCCTGCAGGAAGATCTGAAGCAGGTAGCTGCGATCGCCCTTCCCGTCGACGAGGATCTGCAGCTCTCGCAGGATGTCCAGATCTTCGTCGATGGAGCCGATCCCGAGGTCGCGGATGCGGTCGGGAAGCATGTCGTAGTAGGGACCCGGCGTCGGAAAGAACGCCACGCCGCGCTCTCGAAGCGCGCGCACGGCGCCGACGATGTCTTTCACCGCGAGAGCCGCATGCTGAATTCCGTCTCCGCGCTGGTCTTCGGCGAAGAGGTAGATCTGCGATTTCTTGAAGAAGGGACGAAGCGGCTCGTTGTTCGCGAACTTCACGCCGCTTTTGGGATCCGCAAAGACCTTCGAGCGCAGCCCGGATCCTTCGTCCTGTCCCGGCGCCACATCGTTGGTGTGAAACTCGATGCCCCAGTAGGGCTCGAACCCCATGACGTGCTCGAGCCACAGAAGCGCCGGTGACATCGTCTCGAAGTTCGAGGTGATGTGGTCGACGTGCGAAAAACCGAAGCGGTTGTCGCCACCTTTGGGCGTCTCGTGATGGTCCAGCCCCGGGAGAAAACGCGGGTACTTCTCGTCGCGCTGCACAAACCGAAACGTGCTGCTCCCGAAGGGCGTCGTCACCGAAAAGGTGCGCATCTCGCCGCCCGCTTCGCGATGGGTTTGAATGGCGGACATCGGCGTACCGCCGCGCTTGTCGAGAAGCGAAAACGTTCGCTCGATGTCATCCACCTCGAAGGCGACGGTTCCCACGCCGTCCGGATGGCGCTTGAGCCAGCGCCACGCGCGCCCCCCTTCGCCGAGGGGCTCGCTGATGAGCACGTTTACGTCGCCCGCGCGAAAGAGCGCCGAGCGCTGCCGACCGCGTTCCTCCAGCTCAGGCGAGCTCACGCCCACTTCCTGAAAGTCGAGCTTCTCCGTGTAAAAGCGGCGACTTCGCTCCAGGTCGTGAACGTAATAGTGGAGCGCTTCCACGCGGCGAATTCCAAGGGACTCGGTCATATCGCCTCCAAATCGGCATCCGGCTGGTTGTGGGCATGAGCTTCCTTGAAGGCAGGCAGCTCCGCGCAGTGGGCGTCAACGCGCACCAAGGTAGGAAAGGAAGAGAGGTCCATCTTGAAGCGGCGCGCGTTGTACATCTGTGGAATCAGGCAGAGGTCTGCAAGGCTCAGCGAATCGCCCACCACGAAGGTGCCTGCGGTTTGACTCGCCAGCGCCTCGAGCGCGAGAAAGCCGCGCCGAATCGCGTCGCGGGCCCAGGCAACGCGATCACCGCCCAGGGCGTCGATCGCCTTGAGCACAAAGAGGTTCTGCAGTGGCTGAATCCCGGCGCTGATCGTCTCCGCGGCCTGGGTCACCCGGGCGGCGTCCAGCGCGTCCGCGGGGACCAGCGAAGGACCCGGGAGCGAGTCGACAAAGCGCAAGATTGCGAGCGACTGGGTGAGGCGTTGGACGTCCCCGTCGACCGTCCACTCCAGGGTCGGCACCTGGTGTTGCGGGTTCACGGACGCGTACGCGTCGCCAAGCTGGGCGCCCTCACGAAGGTTCACCGCGACGTACTCGTAGGACTGCGACTTCACCGCCAGCCCGAGCCGCACACGCCAGGCGCAGCTGCTTCGCCAATAGGAATAGAGACGCAGCCCTTCCATCTCAGCCAACGGCGGCAACCCGCTGATCGATGGTTCCAAAGAGGTTGCGGCCGTCCGCATCCGTCATCTCAATGGAGATGTGATCGCCCGGTTGCAGGAACGCCGTCGTCGGTTTTCCGTCCCGCAGGATCTCGCGCATCCGCCGCTCCGCAAGGCACGAAACACCGCGCGCTTCGTCCTCGTTGCTAACGGTGCCGCTCCCGAGGATCGTTCCGGCCGTGAACCCGCGCGTCTTGGTGATATGCGCGATCAGATCGAAGAACGAGAAGTGCATCTCGGGGCCCGCGTGAGGGTCGCCGGCAAGCGTACCGTTCAGCGTCGAGCGAAGGGGTAGATGAATGCGGCCGTCCTTCCACGCGTCGCCGAGTTCGTCGGGGGTGATGGCGAAGGGGGCAAACCCGGTGGCGGGCTTCGAGTTGAAGAACCCGAAGTTCTTCTTGAGCTCGGCTGGAATCAGATTTCGCAGGGTCACGTCGTTGCAGATCAGCAGGAGCTTGATGTACTTGCCGGCGTCCGCCGCACTCACCCCGCGAGGCGTGTCCCCGAGGACGACGCAAATCTCCGCTTCGAAGTCGAGGCCCCACTCTGCGTTGGGAAGCGGAATCTCATCGGTGGGCGCGAGAAAGATGCCGCTGCCGCCCTGGTACACGAGGGGATCGGTCGTCAGCGTCTCGGGCGGTTCCGCACCGCGAGCTTTGCGAACCAGCACGATGTGGTTGATGTACGCCGATCCGTCGACCCATTCGTAAGCACGCGGTAGCGGCGCGTGAAATGCCTCCGGATCGACGGCCTCGCCACCGCCGCCCTCGAGCGTCTTCGCGAGCGCCTGCAGTTTTGGCTCCGCACTGTCCCATGCGTCGAGCGCCGCCTGGAGGGTCGGGGCGATCTCGGTCGCCGGCGCGTAGCGCGCCCCATCGTTGCTGATCACGACGAGCGTTCCGTCTCGTCCGCCTCGCAGGGTTCCTAGCCGCATGCGCTCGGGTTAGACCTTCACCGCCCTCGCAACAAGACGCTTCGGACGTCCCTGTGCGTATGCGCAAACCGCTGCCCTTCCGTGATCTTGCATGCAGGCTTCGACCGCTGGGCGCGCGCTCACGACAGCTGCGGGGCGTCAGCGACGGGTCACATCGAATAAGCCGCCCGTAAGGAGCGGGTAAGCAGCAACGCAGTACGCCCGCAAACGACCTCGGGAACGTTCCGCAAGGACAAGAAGTCGCTATCGACGGTAAGATTGTCGTCGGAGAGGAATTTGTGTGTTTGAACCTGGAGACCCCGACGATCGGTGACGGTATGAATGACACCGTCCGCAGGATTTTCGTCGATCGCAACGCCGGAATCTGGCGAACTCAACGCTGATGGAGGCAGGCACCCGCGTCGGTTCCTTCGAGGTTGTTCAGCCGCTCGCGCGGGGTGGCATGGCCGCGGTGTACCTCGTCGCTCGTTCTGGACCGGGGGGCTTTCGTCGTTACGCGGCGATGAAGATCGTTCGCCCGGACCTGGTTCGCAGCGACGAGTTCCGCACGATGTTCCTCGACGAGGCGCGGGTCGCGGCGCGAATCCGACATCCCAACGTGATCCACATCGAAGATCTTGGAGAGGCCAACGGAACGCTCTTTCTAGTGATGGAATACGTTCCCGGTGCCTCGCTTTCAACGCTGCTGCGCGGGCTCAACGGGATGGGCCGGGTGCTCAAGGCGGAGATGGCGATCGCACTCGCGGTTCGACTCGCGACCGGCCTCCACGCGGCGCACGAAACGCGCGACGAAGCTGGTCAGCGACTGAACGTGGTCCATCGCGACGTAAGTCCGCAGAACGTCATTCTCGGCGTACACGGCGACGTAAAACTGATCGACTTTGGCATTGCGAGCGCGCGCGACCGTCTGCACGAAACGGGACACAACATCGTGCGAGGCAAACTTCGCTACATGGCGCCCGAACAGCTCCAAGGCCTCGAAGTCGATCGCCGCGCGGATCTCTTCAGCCTCGGAATCGTGATGTGGGAAATGCTCACCATGCGACGGCTCTTTCAAAGCCGTGACGACAACGAGGTGATCCGCGCGATCCTAAAGGGCGAGCTTCCCTCCCCGATGGAGTTCGCGCCCATACCGGGAGACGTCAACGAACTCGTGAAGCGACTTCTCGCGCCGGAGCCAAGCGACCGACCGGCAACCGCGAGAGAGGTCACCCAAGAGCTGAAGAAGTTCATGCCGGAGGCTTTCCTCATTGAGGACGTGGACATCGCCGGGTTGCTTTGGGGTGTCGCGGGTCAGGAACTCGCGTCGCTTCCCGACTTTGAGGCGAGCCAGGCCCTGAACACGACCGAGATGAAAACGGTTCCGCGAAAGGCCCTCGAGGACTTTACCCGGCCGGTGACCCGCTTTCCGATCGACGACAAGACCATTCCCGGGGTTCCCTGGTCGCAGGTGACCGGTGACAGCACGGGCACTGCGGTTTCGGCGGCGGTGATGCAATCGTTGACGGCGTCGGAGCCAGACCACCCTTCGAAGCGAGTCTCGAAGCCGGAGCGCGTGTCGTTCACCCCGGCGGTCACCACCGATCCGATCGGAATCACGACGGACCCCATCGGCGCGCCGCCGCCGTCCAAGAACGGCATCCGCCTGGTGCTCGCCATTCTCATGGCCCTCATGGGCGCTGCGATCGGTTACCTTCTCGTTCACTTTTTCGTAAACCCGCAGGTTGAAGAAGCAGCCGGAGACGCGGAAGAAGAGATTGGGGCTGGTCAGGACGACGGAATGGCCTACGACCTCGACCAAGAGTGATCGCCATCGACCCTCACGCCCAACGCGCTCGCATGGAAGCGGAAATCGTCCGCCTCGAAGAGCTCCGTGCGTCCCTCGGAACCGACGAGCGGAGAGTGCGCTGGTTCCTCCTCGGAATTCCCGCCTCCATCGTGCTCGGCTTCGCGGTCGGCGCCCTCTGGTTCTGGCTGACCTTCCTGCTGACGCTCTCGTTTCTCGCAACGGCAGCGTACCTTCTGCGGGTTCGGCGGAATGAGTACACCGACGAGATTGCGACCGTCCGACGGGACATGAAGAAGCTCTAGACGGGCACTTATGTGAACCGGACGATCGCGCCTTGCTAGGGGACTACGCAAATTTGGCGACGAGTCGCTGGAGCGTTCGCTGCGTCCGCATGGTGTAGCTGCCAATGAGATCTTCGAGGGCGCGCAGATCGAGATCCGCGTCCGAGACGCCGCCGCGCGGAAGCCAGAGGAGCGCTCCGGGTGCGAACGCAAACGTTTCTGAAAACTCGAGGACCTTGGTTTGCGCGCGTCGACGTGGGGAGGCGCCGAGAAGCATGACCTGAACTTTGCCGCCCTTCGCGAGGACTTTCGGGTCAAAGGGAGCCGCGTCCGCAAGCGTCGCTACCTCGTCCATCGTTCGGAGAAACGTCGGCACCTCGTAGGCGAGCTCCTTCTTCAAGGTACGCTCGATCGTTTCCTGGAGCGCGCGAAGGGAACGCTTCTGCGTGTCGAAGACGACGTTGCCGCTCGCGAGAAACGCCGTCGCGCCGGACACGCCCGGCGCCGCGTTCATGGCCGCGCAGAGTTCGGGGTTCTTCAGGCGCCGTTTGCCTAGGTTCATCCCCCGCAAAAACGCGACCCTACGCATGCCGCGAAAACTAGAACTGACCGCCCAAAAGCACCAGTCCTATCGTGAATTGAAAGCGCGACACCGACGGTGCGGTTGGGGTTTGTCGAATCCAACGCGGGCGTATGCGCTCGTTTCTTCTGCTCGTGGTGTTCGGCTGACGCAGGCGCCCAAACACCACTCGCGATGTCGCAGGGATCGACGCACCACGAATGCACGACCTGCCCTGCTTCGAGTTCGGCACCGACGGGGAAGCTTCGGCGAAATCCTCGTTGGATAAGCACAAACGGTTGCCAGAAGCCGTTTCGGGCTTTACTCCGCGGACATGGCCCGCGCCTGGCATGTTGCGTCTCTGTCCAGCGCGATGGCGATCCTCGCCGGATGCGCGGGGGAAGCGCACGGCGAGGGCCGCTCCGATCCTCCGCCGGCGTTGGTTGAGGTCGGCGAGGTCACCGAAGGAACCCTTCACCTGACGCGCCGCTACCTCGGCGAAGTGCGTGCGCTCTCTCGCGCGGAACTCGCCGCCGGCGCCGCGGGAGAGATTCGAAGCGTCACTGTTCGCGAAGGCGACCGCGTCGAAGCCGGGGCGGTCCTGGTGCGCCTCGACCCACGCCTCGCGCAGGCACAACTTCGCGCTGCCCAGGCCGCAAGGCGACAGAGCGCCGCTGAAAACGCGCAGGCCACGCGCGACGCCGAACGTTTTGGCCGGGCCGGTCCTCAGACCGTCGCCGCCGTCGAAATCGAACGCGCGGAAAGCGCCGCCCTTGCTCTCCGTGCCGAAAACGAAAGCCTTGAAGCGGAAGAGCAACAGGCGCGCGAGCAGCTCTCGCGACATCGGGTCCTCGCCCCCTTTGCCGGCGTGATCAGCGCGCGCAACGTGGATCCGGGAGATTGGGTCGCCGCCGGGACACCGGTGCTCGAACTCGTCGCCGACGAACAGACGGAAGTGCTCCTTCGCGTCGAACCGGATCTTCTCGAGGATCTCCACGTCGGCGATTCCGCGACCGTTCGCCGCAGGCTTCGTGAAACAGCGGGCGAAATCACAGGCATCGTACGCGCGGTCGATCCCACCACGCGAACCGCGCAGCTTCGTGTTCGCGCGAGCGCGCCTTGGCTGATTCCGGGTGTCGCCGCTGAGGTCGAACTCGCCGTCGAACGCGCCGGGGAAGGCTGGCTGGTACCGCGGGACGCCGTCGTCGACGGGGTTGCGGAGACGCGGGTGATTCGCGTCGTCGACGGCAAGGCCCAGCCTGTAACCGTCAACGTTCTTGAGCGCGGCACCACGCACGTGCGCGTTCGCGGGGAAGGTCTCGAGGTTGGGGCTGCGGTCGTCGTTCGCGGCAACGAGCGCCTTCGCCCCGAGCAAGCGGTAACCGTAGGCGACTCGTGAACGACCCCCAACGCACGGGCGCCGGCTTGCTGGCGATCGCGGTGGCGCGCCCCGTCACCGTGAGCGTCTCGGCCATTCTCGTCATCCTCTTCGGCGTCCTCGCGCTCAAAGACCTGCCGATTCAGCTGACGCCAGACATCACGATTCCCACCCTCTCCGTTTCGACGCAGTGGCCGGGCGCATCGCCGACGGAGATCGAAACCGAGATCCTCGAGCCCCAGGAGGACGCGCTCAAAGACGTGCAGGGACTCGTCCGCATGACGAGTACCGCGTCGCCGGATCGCGCGAACCTCACCCTCGAGTTCGAGGTCGGCGCCGAGATCGACGAAGCGCTCGTACGCGTGACCAACCGTCTGACGCAGGTCGGCAACTACCCGGAAGCGGCGAACGAGCCAACCGTGGAAACCGCGGACGGCGTCGGTCCACCGCTAGCCGTTGTGGCCATTCGCTCGGACGAGGGCGACCCGGTGGAAGGCTACCGAACGTGGGTTCGCGATACGGTTCTTCCACAGCTCCAGCGCATTCCGGGCGTCGGTGACATCTTTCACATTGGGGGCCGCGACACCATCTACGAGATCGAGTTCGATCCCGCAGCCCTCGCGGCACGTTCGCTGAGCGTTCCCACCTTGGCCGCACGGGTTCAGGGTGAGCTCCGCGACGTTTCTGCCGGCGACATCACCCTCGGCCGCCGCCGCCTCATCGTGCGCACCATCGCGGTCGATTCGGATCCCGCGTTCCTCGAGGAGATCGTTCTCGCCGCGGGTCCCGACGGAACGCCCGTGCGCCTCGGGGACGTCGCCTCCGCACGCCTCGGGCTTCGCGAAGCGACCGGTGTGGCGTTTAGCGACGACAGGCCTTCGATGGTGCTCCTTCTCAACCGCGAGGCCGGACACAACGTTCTCGAGGTCACGCGCGACATTCGAAGTGCGGTCGAAGAACTCGACGAGCGCCTCTTCGCGCCCGAGGGACTCTCCATCGAGGTGCTCTCCGATCAGGTCGCCTACATCGAAGGGTCCCTCGCGCAGGTGCGGCTCAACCTGCTCCTCGGCGGCATTCTCGCGATCCTCGTGCTGCTCCTCTTTCTTCGCAGCTTCGGCGCGAGCGGCATCGTGAGCCTGGCGATCCCCATCTGCGTGTTCGGAACCGCGCTCGGGATGACGCTCTTCGGACGCTCCGTCAACGTCGTCAGCCTTGCGGGCATCACCTTCGCCATCGGCATGGTCCTCGACAACTCGATCGTCTCTCTCGAATCGATCGATCGCTGGCGGCGACGTCCCGGAACCAGCTCAAGGGACGCGGCGTTTTTTGGCATCGGCGAGGTCTGGGGCGCGCTCGTCGCATCCACCGCCACCACCGCTGCCGTGTTCATCCCGGTCATCACCTGGGAGTCCGAAGTCGGGCAGCTTCTTCGCGATGTGGCGGTCGCCGTGAGCTTTGCGGTGATCACCTCGCTCCTCGTCAGCGTGTGGGTGATTCCAAGCCTCGCGTCGCGCCTGCCGGGTCCAAAGGCGAGCGATGAAAGGGCGCACCCGCTTCGCGCGCGGGTTGGCGGCGCGGTGCAGTGGCTCGTGCGCTCGCGCCTGCGAAGCAGCCTGGTCGTCGGCGGCGCGATCGGCACGTGCATCGCCCTCTCGCTCGCGTTTCTTCCCCCTCTTGAGTACCTGCCACAAGGAAATCGCAACCTGGTGTTCGGGATCCTCGTCCCGCCCCCCGGAACCTCCGTCGCGGAGCTCGATCGCGTAGGTCGCCGGGTTCAGGCGGAGGTGAAGGAACACCTCGGACAGCGTGTGGGGGAGGTCCCCTCGATTTCCCGGAGCTTCTTCGTCGGATCCCCAACGCGGATCTTCAGCGGCGCCGTTGCGACCGATCCGACCGAGGTAAAGCCGATGTTGGACTACCTCCGGGAGGTGCAAGGGAGGATGCCCGGCTTCATCGCGTTTACGACGCAGGCCTCCCTCTTCGGACGGAGTGGCGGCGGACGCGCGATCGACGTGAACCTCGCCGGACCGAATCTCCTAGCGCTCAGCGCGACCGGCCGACGCGTGTTCGGCGCGCTCAAGGAAGCCCTTCCGGGCGCACAGGTTCGGCCGGTGCCTTCCCTCGATCCGGGCGCCCCAGAACTTCGCGCGCGACCTCGCCGCGGCGAAACGGCACCCCTCGGGGCGTCGACCGCGGAGCTTGGACTCACCCTCGATGCGCTCGTGGACGGCGCGATCATTGGCGAACTCGGTCCGGAGGGACAGCCTCAAGTCGACGTGATCGCACGCGCGCGGCGGAGTGATGGCGGAACCTTTGAAACGCCAGACGACCTTCGTTCAGCGCCGGTTGCGGTCGCGGGCGAAGTGGTTCCCTTGGGCGTTTTGGTCGACCTCGAAGAAGAGCTCGGCCCCACAGTGATTCAGCGCATCGAGCGTTCCCGCGCCCTCACCCTTCGCGTGTCACCGCCGGAGGAGCTCGCCCTCGAGCGGGCGCTGAAGATCGTGGAGGACGACGTGGTCGCGCCCATGCTCGCGGACGGCACGATCCCGCGGGACATCGAGGTTTCCTTCAGCGGCGCGGCGGGCGACCTCGAAATCGCCAAGGACCAGTTCGCTGGGGTGCTCCTTTTGGCGCTCTTGATCAGCTACCTCCTCATGAGCGCTCTCTTCGAAGATTTTCTCGCGCCCCTGGTGGTTCTTGCGACGGTGCCCCTCGCAGCGGCAGGCGGGGTTCTTGGTCTTCGTCTCGTGGACCAAGCCATCGCCGCGCAGCCGCTGGATCTGATGACGGCTCTCGGCTTTCTAATTCTCATTGGGGTCGTCGTGAACAACGCGATCCTCGTCGTCGACGGGGCACTTGCGCGCCTGCGGGAAGAAGACGACCTGCACGCGGCGATTCGCTGGTCGGTGGAGCGGCGCGTGCGTCCGATTCTGATGACGACCTTGACGAGTCTTGCCGGCCTCACTCCCATGGTGGTGCTCCCCGGCAGCGGGTCGGAGCTCTACCGGGGCGTGGGCGCGGTCGTTCTCGGGGGACTGATGCTCTCCACCGTGCTCACGCTAGTGGTCATCCCCTGCGCGTTTTCCCTCGTGTGGACGGCGCGGCGTGCGGTTCGCGCGCGACTGCGTGCCTAGGATATTGCCTGCCCAGGATATGGCCTAGGATCCCGCGCAGAAATCGAAATCCGCGCAAACCCGCTCGCCGATTTCGCCGGCGCAGTTTCCGGACGTGCACTCGGCGCCGCCAACGCACGCGTCGCCGTTGGCTTTGAGCGCCACGCACTGATCGGTCCCGCCCGCATCGCAAAATCCGTCGGTGCACACGCCGAGCGGTACGAACGCTTCCGCGCAGGTATCCCCGACGGCAAGCGCGCCGGTCGCCGCTTCGACGCACATCGATGGGTCCTCGATCGACGCGCCTGCACGGCAGCGCACGCCCGGAACACAAGGCTGGGGAGGAAAGGCGTTGCAGGTTTCGCCGATCGCGCCCGCCGCAACACACTCGCCTGGGGCAGCACCCGCAGGTCCGCAGTCGTCCGCGGGACTCTCGCGAAAACAGCAGAACGCCGTCTCGGGTGCGCACGTCCCGTAGGCGTCGGCGGAGGAGTCTTCCGGCGCGACGCAGGGGTCGCCGACGCCAGCCGTCCGCGGAAACATCGCGCGAGCCACGTTGCCCACGGCGGGATCGCCAAGTCCGCGCGAATCGAGATACGCAAAACATGAGGTGTCGTTGAAGACGTCGATCAGCTCGCGCCCACAGGAGGTCGTCGCCAGATCGTTGAGGCAACCGGCGTAGGCCGCCTCATCAAAGCCGACGCGACCCGCGCGCGCCTCGACCAGCCACGTGCCGAAGGGAGCGACGTTGTTCAGGTCCTGCATCAGGGAAACGCAGCTCGCTTCGTCGAGGGTAGCATCGGGCGGAATGCGATCCTGAAGGGCTTCGAACGGACTCGGGAGACCGGGAATGGACCGGTAGACGGAGAAGAAGCGCGTCACGCTCTCGTCGTTGCAGCAGCGAAAGATCGCCGCGCACTGCGCCTCAGCGACGGTGATTTCGAACGCTTCGAGCCCGCCGCCGGCAGCATCCGCGGAGACGTCCACCGCGCTGTCCCCGGGGGCGTCGCCGTCGAATGCCACGTCCGCTGGGGCGTCTCGGAAGTCGGTGTCGCGACCGCTGTCGACGGGGCTACTGGAGTCGTCACCGCAAGCGACGAGAACCGATAGAAAAAGAAACGAAGCGCGCATTTCTCGAAGGTACGTGAAACCGAAAAGACGCGACAATTCGAGGGGGCGAAACCGTGGTACGCCCGCTCCCCCTCGCGTGCAGCTGCGTCATAAAGGCGCGATTCGAAGCGCCGCTTCTTTTTTGCCACGGGCCTCGTCCTCCCGGGCACTTCCCCCTGCGTACGGAGGACATCGTGCCCACGACAACGATTCATGGAATGCTCCGCCAGGTGGCGGTTCGATCTTGGTGTGTACTGCTGCTCGTCGCATCGAGCGCAGAGGCCCAGCCGGCCCGGCCGGTGGTGCTGCTCGCGAGCGACGCCGCCCAGGCCACAGAGCTAACGACGGCTCTCGGCGTGGAGCTCGCGGGTGCGGGCTACGCGGTCCTCCACGCCCCCGCCCCGAGTGGCGTCACGAGTCTGGAGCGCGCGTCGGAAGCGCAGCGTCTCGCGCGAGAGAGCGGCGCACGGGTCACAATGTGGGTCGAGGAAGGCCCAGAAGGCGGAGCGCTCCTCCGCGCGGTCGAGGTCGACGGAGACGCGCCGCGGCATGCACCTCTCCCGGCGACGGTCGATCAAATCGAAGCGCGAACCTTTGCGGTTGTCGCCTCCAGCCTCGTCGATGAGATTCAGAACCCGCCCGCGCGCATCCGCGTACGCGTGCAGGTCTCGGTAGAAGGCGATGGCGTCGTGATCGACGACGGGTCGGCGCGAGTCGCAACCCAGGATGGTCGAAGCGCCGAAGCACAGCTCGGCGAGTCGGTTATCGAGGTCGCCCCCGACGCCATCATCGAAGTGCCCCTCACGGAAGAGGAGCGCATCGAAGAAGAGGCTGAATCCGCGGAACAAGCCATCGAAGAAGCCGCCGAAGCTGCCGAGGAAGCCATCGAAGAAGCCGCTGAAGCGTTCGAGGAAGCCGTCGAAGACGCCACGGAAAGCGGACGGGTCGGCCCGAACGGCGAGCGCCGTGACGACGACAACGACCGCGTTCTCTTTGGCGTCGACGTCGCGCCTTTTCTTGGAACCTCGACCTCCCGTCGGGGCACCGAGACCCGCACGATCAGCCTCGGACTCGCCGGCACCTACAGCCGCGCCATCGAAGGCGTCGGGATTTCCACCGGCCTCAACATCACCCGCGAACACGTGCACGGCGCGGAAATCGCGGCGGCGGGCAACATCGCGGCGGGCGAGGTCGTCGGCGGGCAGGTTGCCGCAGGCTTCAACTTTTCACGCGGTCTCCAGGGCGTTCAGCTCGCTGCTGGGGCCAACATCAACGTGGGTGACGCCCAAGGCGCGCAGGTTGCCGCCGGCCTCAACATCGCCACCGGGCGCATGGACGGCGTGCAGCTTTCAAGCGGCGCGAACTTCGCCCGGGGTGGACGCGGCGCCCAGGTCGGCCTGCTCAACATCTCCCGCGGCGAACATCGCGGACTCCAGCTTGGGCTCGTCAACATCAGCGACAGCACCGACTTCGCCCTCGGGCTCGTCAACGTCCTTCGCAACGGCCGCACGCACATCGAGGCATCGGCAACCGCCGAAGGCTTCGGCTTCACCATGCTCAAGCACGGCGGCGAGCACTGGCACTACCTCTACTCGGTCGGCGGGCGCCCCTTTGGGGACGACGGCAACGATCCCGTCTACTCCCTCGGCTTTGGCCTCGGCGCCCACGCGCGTCTCAGCCAGCGCGTCTTTCTCGATATCGACGGACTCGCGCACTACCTCTCGGATGGTGACCACGGCGACGACGGGACGGAGGTCCTCGCCCAGCTTCGCGCGGTGCTCGGCATCCAGATCTTTCAGCGCTTCGCCCTCATTGGCGGCGTCACCTACAACGTCCTCGGCGGCTACAACGACGACAGCAGCTACGCCCAGGGCGGCGAGGTCGTCTTTCTGGACGACGGGATCAACGGCTGGCGCGTCGCCGGCTGGCCTAGCCTGATGGTCGGCGTCCAAATCCTCTGAATTATCAAGCGATTGAACGTTCGATGGGATTTGTTGCAACGCTCGCCGAAGAGGTTCCCACTAAGGGGGCAGTGAAAGCCACCCCGCGATCACCGATGCCCCGAACAGAGCCACTCGTCCTGGATGTGGAGGCGCTGCAGGCGGGTGATCCGCGTGCGCTGGAAGACGCCCTGCGGCAGCTCCTGCCACGCGTTCGCCGCTGGTTGATGCGCCTGCTCGGACCGCGGCCGGATCTCGACGATGCAACCCAGGATGCGCTGGTAGCGCTCGCCAAGGCGCTCCCGCGTTTCGAAGGGCGATCGAAAGCGACCACCTTCGCCCATCGAATCACCGTGCGGACCGCGTACCGCTACTTTCGGCGACGTCAGCGGGAGGAAGCGCTCACCCTCGTTCCGCCTCCCCCCGACGCGATCGACCCCGAGTCGCGAGCGATGGACCGCGAAGCGCTGCGACGTCTCTATCGCTGCCTGGAGCGTCTCCCGAAGAAACGTCGAGTCGCCTTTGTGCTCTGCTGCATCGAAGGGATGAGCCCGGCGGAAGCCGCCGAAGTGGAAGGCATCAGCGGCGTCGCCATGCGTTCACGGCTGAGTCACGCGCGCGCCGAGATCGCGCGGCGGCTCGACCACGACCCGTACATTTCGCGCCTTGCGGGGAGGTCGTCATGAGCGACGAACTTCTCGACCAGCTCGCGGGGATCGCGACGAACGCAGAGCCGCCGATGCTCCCCGACGAGCGCGCCGACGCGATGATCGCGTTTGCCACAAGAAGTGCAGCGCACAAACCGAACCGCTGGGTTTGGGCGGCGGCGGCGGCAGCCCTCCTCGTGGCAGGGCTCGGCGCCGGCTGGTGGGCGGGACAGCAAACGGACCCACTTCAGGCGGCGCTGCCCACGGGCGACGTACTGACCGCAACGCCCGGCGCGCGTTTTGAGGTGCGCTCCGCCGCGCCCGAGCACCGCCGGGTGGACGTCGACGAAGGCGTGGTGCTCTTCGACGTTCGGCCGCTCACGGACGACCAGGCATTCGAGGTTCGTACCGAAGAGGTCGTCGTGCGCGTGCGAGGAACCGTCTTTTCGGTCGAACGCGAAGGGGGAACGTCCGTGCGCGTGTACGAGGGACGCGTCGACGTCGAGGCGGGGGGAACGATCACTCGCGTCGCGGCGGGCGAGATGTGGCGCGACGGTGCGATCGCAGCGCTGGAAGGCGGCGCCCTCGAGGAGGATGGGGAACGTGCGGCGCTGGCCCGGGCAGAACCGGCGCAACTGGCGCATGCGACGCCGGCCGAGACCGTCGACCGACCGCAGGTGGAAGAAGCGCTCGTCGAAGAAGCGCTCGTCGAAGAGCCGCCACAGGTGGAAGAACCGCCGCTCGAAGAACCGGTGGAAGAGCCGCCGGTTGAGGTTGTCGCAGAAGCGCCCGAGGTCGCAGAGCCGGCCGAGCCGCGTCGGGTCGCGCGCCCGGCTGGAAGAACACAGCCCCAGGTGACGCGCGATGTCGCCCGATCGTGGATCGCGAACGGAGACTTTGAGCGCGCGCTCGACGTCGCCCGGCGCCGCGGCTGGCGTCTCGTCGAAGCGGATGCCCTGCGCGCCCTTCAGCGCTTCGCGGAAGCCGCCGAGGTCTACGAGGCCGTCGGTGACTCCCGGGCAGCCTACGCCGCCGCGCGAATTCACTTTCTCGAGTTGAACGATCCGGACGCGGCGCTGCGCGCCCTCGAGACCATCGAAGAAGGTTCGCCGCTCGCGGAGCGCTCTCTGGCGCTACGGGTTCGTGCGCTCCGGCGTGTGGGTCGCACGGAAGAGGCGCGTCGCTTCGCGGAAACCTACCTCGCGCGTTTCCCCCAAGGCGGCCTCGCCGATTGGATGCAGGCCCTCGTCGACGAGAGCTAGCTGCTCTTGCGGTCGCGGCGCAGCGACATCACGACCTCGATCGCGGCTTCGTAAACGCTCTTGCCCGCCTGGAGTCGGAACTCGACCTCCAGCGCGGCGACCTGCCCCTGGGGCATGGACATGTACTCGGCGAGCGCCTCTCCCCGCGCGCCTTCCATGACCCCGCGCAAGAGCTGCCGAAGTACGTCGGGAAGTCCCCTCTCTGCACACCAGGTGCGCAGCGCGACTTCTCGCGGAGGAAATCGGGGTCGTCGTCCGGACGCCATATTGATGTGTAGCATGCCCTTGCGACGGCTTCACTTACGCCGCGGGCGCGTAAATCCAACCCACCGTTGGAACAAGGCGCGGGGCCGGCTATACCCCACGGATTCTCATGGCTTCGAAGGCTTCGGGACAGCGGGCTCAAGAGCACGCACGCGCCGCGCTTACGCTTCTGCGTGACCGACGAGTGCCGGCCGATCTCGCGCTCGCGCAGGTGGCCCAAGGCTGGACCGCCCTTCAAGAATCCATCGAGACTCCCTGGAAAGGCCTGCCTGAAAAGGCGATTACCGCGGTCGCGCAACTGGTCGACGCACCGCCCAACGAGGTCTCCATCCGCGACGCTCGCCAGCATGCGCGCTGGCTCCGTCGGGCGATTCGCCAGCACCGAAAAGACCTCGGGCTTCGCTACCGACCTCGCTGGCCGGATCTGGTGGCGCTGATGGTCGCAGCGGCAGCGGTTGCGACTCCCTATTTCGTGCTCGTGGGTGGCGGCGGCGGACCCTGGCTCGGTCGCTACTACCCGGAGATGGAGTTCCGCGGCGATCCCCGGACGCGCTTCGACGAAGCGATCGACTTCGAGTGGGTCGACGGATCGCCGATGGTCGGCTTTCCGCAGAACGATTTCACCGTTCGCTGGGACACCTGCCTCGAGCTGGAAGAGTCGACCACGATTCACCTCGAAGTCGGTTCCGACGACGGCAGCCGCGTGTTCGTCGACGGAGAGCGCATCCTCAACAACTGGAACGATCAGGCGGGCAACTGGGTCCGCGGCGACGTCGAACTCGCCGCCGGCAAGCACCCAATTCGGGTCGAGTACTACGAGAAAGGCGGAAGCGCGCTGGTCTTCTTTCGCGTTCGCCGCCAGGACGGCCCCCTTCCCGAAGATTCGTTGATCGCACCCGAAGATCCCGACCATGCGTGCGATTGAGCGCTTTTTCCATCCAGCGCTCGAGGCGTTCGAGGAGCACCGCGAACTTGCGCGCTGGCTCCTTCTCTCCGCATGGCTTGCCTTCGGGATTCGCCTTGCGCTGACGACCCAGCTCACGCTGCTTGGCGTTCTGGACGACCTCGCGTTTACCCTTCTCTTCGGAGCGCTGATCGCCTCGGCGGGCGCGGTCTCACGGGGCCTTCGAATCCCGCTGCAGGCGCTTCTCGGTCTCGTCGCGATCGCCGCCGTGCTCGCAGACACCCTTCACTACCGCTTCTTCGGTTCCTTCGTGACCTTCGAGTCGATCCTGGTCGCCACTCAGGTCGACGAAGCCGGCGATAGCGTCGCCAACCTCTTTACGCCCACGGTGATCGCATGGGGCATCGTGCTCCCCTTGGTCCTCCTCGGCCGCGCCCTTTGGAGCGAACGTCGCACAGTCGCCCGCCGCCTTGGACCGCTCACGGGCGGAGCGCTCGCCGGGGGTCTTGTGCTCGCGGTCGCGGCAACCGCGTTCCTCGGCTCACTCACGGCCCCCACCTTTAACAACCCGGTGCTCCTTTTCGCGCGGCAGGCACTCGCCACCCCGGACGACGAAGCGCTCCGCGAAGAGCTGGTTGCGGAAGGCGCGTCAACCTTTGGCTTGCCCGCACCCGACTACCGGCTGGTCGAGAGCGAAGAGCACCCACTCCTTCAGACGCCAATCACCCCATCCGGCGGACGCCGCAAGAACGTCGTACTGATCCTGATGGAGAGCATTCGCTCGCATGAAACGCGCGCAGGTCGCGGCGACCAGAGTGTGACGCCCCATCTCGACCGCCTCGCCGACGAAGGCCTCTCCTTCGTGAACAACTACGCGATCGGTCACCAAACGGTACGCGGGGAGGCGGCGATCCTCTGCAGCGTTTACACGCACTTTGGCGGCGCCCCGATCTACGTTCGCTACCCGAGCACCCGCATGGCCTGCCTGCCGGAGATTCTTCGCGATCGCGGCTGGACCACGCACTGGATCAGCTCGTTTCGCCGCGACTACTTCAACAAAGAGGTGTTTCTCACGGGCCACGGCGTTCAGCAGATGCACGACATGCGCGAGGTCCCCGACGTTCGACGTCGCCTCGGCTGGGGCCCTTCCGACGAAGAGATGGTCGAGTACGCAATTCGAACCCTCGACCAGTCGCAGCGCCCCTTTTTCGCCGAGATCATGACCCTCTCGAACCACGATCCCTTCAACCATGGCTACCCGATCGCGCGTCCCGAGAGCGACGCCGCAGACTCCCGCAAGTACCGCGACTACCTCCACGGCGTTCACTACACCGACGAAGCTGTCGGCCACTTCTTTGAGCTCGCCCGTCGCAAACCGTGGTTCCGGGACACCATCTTCATCGTCACCGCCGACCACGGGGCACGCGTCTTCCCGGCGTCCCTCGACCGCGAGCGGGATCCGGTTCGCGAGGTCGAGATCTTTCACCGCTCGCCGCTGATCTTTCTCGGCGCCGACGTTCCTTCGGGCGAGCGCGAGTTCGTCGCGTCCCAGGTCGACATCGCCCCGACGGTCCTCGAACTCCTGGACGTTCGAACCGACCATGCGTTCATGGGCCGGAGCCTCCTCGCGGACATCCCGGAGGACGAGCGCTTCGCGGTGTTCAGTACCGCCAACTCGTTTCACATTCGGGAGGGCAACCGCTACTGCGAGTCCATCGCCGTCAGCTGCGTCGAAGACGGGACGCCTCCATGCGGAAGCGCCTCCGAAGAACCGGCGCCCTATGCGTGTTTTTCGGCCGGGGGCGACCTTCTTCGGGACGCGCGTGTGGAACTCCTCGAGGAAACGCCCGCGCGGGCGCTTCAGGATCGACTGGAGCGCGTGGTCCGGCTCACCCGGCACGCGATTCGTACAGACGCGATTTATCCCGAGTAGCAGAAACCGCGTTTGGGCCGCGTTTGGAGAAAACACCGCGTTTTTGGAAAACACAGCGCCGCCGTCACAAACTTCGTGGGTGCTGCCTCTAATCATGGAGGAGGCCCAATGAACACCGAAACGCTGGTTCACGAATACGCCAAAGTCTGGAGTCCGATCGACGCCGAGACGCGCCGCGCGCTCCTCGAAAAGGTGTGGACCGAAGACTGCGTCTACCAGGATCCGAGCGACCGCGTCGCCGGGCGCGGACCCTTTGCTGCGCACCTCGCCACTTTTCAAGCGCAGTACCCAGGCACCCGCTTCGACTGCCACAACGTCATCAGCCATCATGGTTGGGTGTTCTTTGAGTGGAAGATGGTGACCCCCGGCGAGGTCGTCGCGATGCACGGCCGAAGCTGCGGCCGCCTCGACGCCGATGGTGTGCGCTTCACCGAAATCGCCGGATTCTTCGAGCCGCCCGCGTGACCCTCGAGGAACTCGCGGCGGACGCGGCACGCGGAGACTCGAGCGCTCTACGAACGCTCGTGGAGCGCATCGCGCCCGAAGTGCATCGACTCACGACGCGCTTTCTCGGGCACCCCGCCGACGCTGCGGATGCTGCGCAGGAGATTCTCACTCTGGTCTTCACGCGGCTCTCGACCTTTGAGGGCCGCAGTACGCTGCGAACCTGGTGGACCCGCATCGCCGTCCGCTACCTGCTCCGCGAGCGGCGTAAGCGAAGCGCTCTCGAAGATCGCTACCCGAGCCTCGAGGAACTTGCGGAACGTTTGGGTCAGCCACCGTCGCCCATCGACGCGGCGCTCACGGACGCCGTCGACACGGAGGTTTGGAAACGCGAGGTGTTCACCGGATGCACCCGCGCGATGCTGGTCGCCCTCCCCCGAGAGCAGCGCATCGCGTTTGTTCTCGGGGACCTCCTCGGCCTGCCGGGCGAGACCGGTGCACTCGCCGCAGGCGTTGCCCCCGCAACTTTTCGGCAGCAGCAAACCCGCGCTCGCAAACGTCTCGTCTCGTTCATGCAAGGCCACTGCGGCGTCTTCGACACGAGCAACGCCTGCCGTTGTGAGTTCCAGGTGGGCGCGCTCCACAAAGCGGGCGTCATCGCCGAAGACCGGCTTGCGTTCGGCAAGAAGGGCGCGCACCCCGACGAGGTGCAAAGCGCGATCGACGGCCTCGGCGAGCTCCGGCGTGCGATCGAAATCCTTCGCGCCCACGAGGACGAAGTCCCCACCACCCTCGAACCGGTGCTTCGGGCGCTCCGCGAGGGCCGATCCCCACTGCACTAGACCAAACTGAGTGCAGCGTTCCGAAAGGGAGCCCTCCCCTCGACGGGATACGAGATGCCCGCTCCCTGAGCCGCACCGAACGCGGCCAGGAGAACGTTAAAGTGCCCGCGCCGTCGTCTGGATGCGCGAGGTGCGCGTCGGGACACGCGCGCCCACCTGCATGAGCCGGTCGGCGGTGGGCGTGGCGTACGCCTGCATCCAGCGAGCCGTCTCGGTTTGCGGGAGCCGCTCCGGGTCGAGAGGCAGCGTGGCGGGCATTCGATAGTCGCGCTCTTCCGCGTCCCGGCCGTGGCAGGTCACAAAGTTAGCTCCGCGTTCTCAGTTTGGTCGTGCTCGCGAAACGCGCGCGCGGAGGCCGGCAAGACCGTAAGCGTGACGCTCGGAGAAGCTCCGCGACCCCGCCGCGTTTCCCCGCCTGGCGTGGGCGGCGCGGCATGCACCGAACTGCCGCCGCAGCTTCAAGCAGACCAACCCATCGTTGGCGTCACGAGGCGAGTACGAAGCGCGAAGAGCTACCGCCCTCGCGCGAGCGACGAAAGCTGGCCCCCGTGCACCAGCTAGGGACACTTAGTTTCAAGACCGATTCAAAGACGAAACCCAGGCACCGCGCAAGACTCCGACCGCTTCAGAACACCCGCATCGCATACGACAAAACAGTCTCGAACAGACGCTCACAATGGCCTACCCAGACGTGCAAACAGACCATTAAGAGACTGAATCGCCCACCCAAACGCGAGCAAAACCTTCGTCTTATTGCTATGTTTTGGGCCATTCGTCGCTCTCTCGCGCATCTCCCATTTGCCCCTTTTGAGAAGCAGAACGAATGACAGACTACTCGGCAGATAGCATTCAAGTCCTCCAGGGAACCGAGGCCATCCGGCGACGTCCGGGCATGTATCTCGGCGTTGGTGCGGACGGTACCGCACGAAAGGAAATCCTCTTCACGGCTCTCTTCGGACGCGCCGGAGCGCTCTTCGCTCGCCACCGCGACGCGCTCCTGAGCGCCCCTCCATCGCTCGAACGCGTCGGCGACGAATACACCTACACCGACCCTGTCGCTGTCCCCTCGGAACGAGGGCGCTGCACGCTGGCCGAGTTTGTCTCGCTCGCGCGCTTCGGGCGAGGCTGTCCCTATCACAGCGACATCACCCTTCTCATCGCCTTGAGCGAATCCCTCGTAATCGATAACTTTGCGCGCGGGGAACATCGCCGCATCGCCTTTCGTGAAGGGGCGGTGTGGAAACCGGCCCACCGGGTCGATCGGACGACCCGGGCCGGAATCAAGATTCGCTTTCGATTCGACCCTTCCCTGACCGGAACGCAGGTGCTCTCCGACGAGGAGGTCCTCCTCCGCGCCTGGGACGTCGCCTGCGCGAATCGCGGGCTCCGCTTCGACATTGAAGGCAGCCGGGTGTTCGCCCCCAACGGCGTCCGCGATCATGCGGTGTTTCAAGGCGCCGGGCCGATGTGCGTCACCGTCGGTCGAGCGACAGCCGGCCTCACGTGGGACCCGATGGGATCCGCGCCCGCGTATCGGGTCGCAAGTGACGACCCCTTCTTCGTTCGGCTTCGCGGCGGGCGAGAGATCGTTCCGCGTCCCATTCTCGAAGCCATTGCGCGAGGGTTCGGCCTCTCGCTGCCCCGCGCGGCGGACCTGCTCCCCGGACTTCGTCTGGTCGTTCGGCAGGATCCCGCGCGCGACTCTCCAATCTTCGCTGCGATCGAGGAAGCCGCCGCATCCTGGCGCGAGCATTTTCCCGCGCTCGCGGGATAGGGCCACGCCGAAGCGAACTGCAGCCGCAACGCGAGACACCGCAGTTCGCTACTCCTCGAGCTGAAAGAGACGTGCGGCGTTCTCGAAGAGCACGCGCCTTCGAAGCGTCGCGTCGTTCTCTGTCGCCTCGAGGATCTTCAGGATGCTGTAGCCCTGGTGATAGAACGGAAAATCCGAGCCGTTCATGATGCGCAAGGGATCCGCGGTTCGAAGGATCGTTTCGACCGCGAGGAGTCCCTGACTCGCGATCTCGAGGTAGACGTTGTCGTACATCGCGGCGAGCTTGAGGGCCATGTCGTACTGGCGCGCGCCGGAGTGACCGAGGATGAACCTCGTCCCCGGCAAGTCGTGAATCGGCGTCCAATAATGCTTCAGGTGACAGCGCGCGTCGGCTCGCGCACTCACGATGCCCACCGGACCGCAGTGCCACATCACGGGGATGCCGAGCTCACCGCACACTTCGTAGAGGCGCATCGCCTTCGGATGATCAGGCTTCAGCATCTGCACGGCCGGATGCATCTTCAGCGCCTTCGCACCGCCGCGCACGGCACGCCGAAGGAGCGCCTCGGCATTTGGAGCAAGGGGATGAACCGCAGCGCCGGCGAGAAGCTCCGGATGATCGTTCGAAACGGTGACGTAGCTCCGCGTATTGAGGTCCGAATGCGGGAGGTCGATCGCCAGGATCACCGAGTGCGTCACGCCCATCCGGTTCATCTGCTGCTTCAACGCCGGCGCAGTGTGCGTTGAGCGCTTGCCGCGATCGCGCAGCGAGCCGACCGAAAGGTCCCGCCGCATTTCCTTCATCTCCCGGTCGGAGAAGTTCTCGTTCATGTAGCTATCGAGGTCGACCGGCCGCTCGGGATCGAGGTAGAGAGACGCAACCTCTTGCCGATAGAGGTCCACGTTTCCTTGCGGCACGTAGGTCAGTGCGAGGTGCGCGTGAACATCGCAGATCGGACCGAGATCGTCCGCGATCACGATCGTTCCGCCGCGCTCCTCAAAATACTTGCTGTCGGTCAGCCGCCTCATCCGGCGACCATAACGCGCTCCGGCTCCCACGAAAACGCGCGATTCCCTACGCCGCGTCTTCGTTCTCCGTGCAGATCTGAGCCGCGTCGCGCTTCGAGAGCGACACCTCGAGGAGTCCACACCAGTGCGGCGCGCCTTGCGGCACATCGGGACGAAAGTGGCGGCACGTCGCGCATTCTCCGAAAGGCGTGCGCCCACGGGCCTCAAGGGTCCCGCGAAGAAGCGCTCGAAGTGCGTTCGCCGCCGCCGCTTGTTCTGCAGCTGGCAGCTCGTCGCAGATCTTGGAGAGCTTTCCGAGCGGATCCTTTCGGAGGAGCTGCCGTCCCTCTTTGGTGAGCGAAAGATTCACCGCACGGCGATCGCTCGGGTCCGTCTCCTTGGCGAGGAGCCCTTTTCGTTCAAGCGCGCTCACCGTTTGAGAAACCGTGCCCTTGGTGGTCCCCAGATAGAGCGTCAGCGCCGAAGGCGTCCGCGAAAAGCGATTGGCGCGGGCCAAGAAACGGAGCGCCTCCCACTGGGTGGGCTTAAGCCCGTGCGCATGCGCATCGTTGACGAGGACGCGCGAAAGACGCTCGAGGAGGGCTACCAGTTCCATTCCGCTAATTAGTATCGACTAGATACTTCATGTCCGCAAACCAAGGGTAGACAGACAGGTCTGTCTGCCCTAGAGCTGCCTTTGTGAACCCCCGCGACCGGATCCTCACCACCGCAGACCGCCTCTTCTACGTCCAGGGGGTTGCCGGAACCGGTATCAACCAAATCATCGCCGAAGCGGGCGTCGCCAAAGCGACCTTCTACGGACACTTTCGGTCGAAGGAGGCGCTCACCCTCGCCTACCTCAAGACCCGTCACGAGAGCTGGTTTGCCGGGCTTCGCGACGAGGTGGCGTCGCGGCGCACCGCGCGATCCCAAACCGCGGGGGCCTTCGCCTTTCTCGACAAGTGGCTCACCGATACCGACTTTCGCGGGTGCGCTTTTCTAAACCTCCTCGGCGAAGGCCCGCCGCCACCGGAACTCGCGGCGCAGGTCGCGCAGCACAAAGCGGAGCTTCGGCAGTTCTTCCGCGCCATCGCCGCGTCGTCATCGCCGAGCTCGCTTCGACCCACGCGGCTCGGCGACGCGCTTCTTCTCCTCTTTGAAGGGGCGCTGGTCGAGGCGCAGGTTCACCACGCGCTTTGGCCCGTGCGCGCCGCATCCGAGTCAGCGATCGCACTTCTCGCCACCGAAAGGAACTAATCATGTCGCTCGTCCCCCCCTTCACGAAAGAGATCGCTCTCAAGAAAGTCCGCATGGCGGAAGACGCATGGAACAGCCGCGACCCGGACCGCATCGCGCTCGCGTATTCCGAGGAGAGCCATTGGCGAAACCGCGCCGAGATCTTTCAAGGCCGCGAGAAGATTCGCGAGTTCCTTCGCCGCAAATGGGACAAGGAACTCGACTATCGCCTCATCAAGGAGATGTGGGCGTTCTCGGAACGAAGGATCGCGGTGCGCTTTCAGTACGAGTGGCGCGACGATGCCGGCCAGTGGTACCGGGCGTACGGGAACGAGCTTTGGGAGTTCGACGACGCGGGTCTGATGCGGCGCCGCGAAGCGAGCATCAACGACCGCCCGATCCGTGAAGACGAGCGACGCTTTTTCTGGACGGCCCCCGGCCCGCGACCCGCCGATCACCCAGGACTCATCGATTCGCCGGAATAGCGCAGCCCTCGCTATCGCACACTGCACTCGGCGCTGCCTCATCGACCCAGCGCTGAACCTCGGCGCCTACCTGAAGGTCCGACGGTCGCCCAAAGAGATGCGCTCGCACGTGTCCGCCGCGATCGATCACGACGAGCGAAGGGGTTCCGCGCATCTCGTACGCGCGCATCGTTTGAGGAATCGGGCTCCCCTCGCCAGGTCGGTCGACGCCCACCGGAAAGCGAACTCGGTACTCGTGGAGGAAGGCCTCGAGCGCGACCTCCCCCATTGCCGCGTGATGTTCGAATACGGTGTGCAGCCCAATCACCGCGACGTCTCGCCGATCGAAATGCTCGGCGATTCGCTGCGCCTGCGGGATTCCGTGGAGCACGCATCCCGGGCAGAGCATCTGAAAGGCGTGAAGCACCACGACCCGTCCCCGGAAGTCGTGAACGTCCAGTGCGCCATCCGTGTTGAACCAGCGATCGACGCGCCATTCGGGAGCCTCGATCGTCACTAGAAGTCTCCTTGGTGAATGTAGGGGGCGCTCCAGAGGGTCACCTGGAGAAGCACCGACTTCCGCCACGCCTCCTGCATCGCGTCGACGGTCTCACGCTCATCCCCCCCTTTTTCGAGGAACGTTCGGAGGGTGTGCACGATCGGTTGCGCGAGAAGAAAAAGGTGGCGAAAGCGTACGAGGGGCGTGCTCGTCACGTCGTCGGTTTTGTTTTTTCCGACGCGATGATGACGTCGGCCGATCTCGACCTGCCAGCGAATCCACTGCTCGTCGTAGTTGGCTTCGGCAGTGTCCCGAATCCATTGACCAAAGCGCGCGCGGACCTGGCCTAGATAGCGGTCGATGGGTCCCGACGAAGGGTCGCTGAAGTCGATCAGGAGGTGGGGCAGCGAGCCCACGAAGCCGTACCAAACGTCGAGAATGGACTCGATTTGCGGATCAAGAATCGACACCGAGCGTTTCAGCGCAACCACGTCGGCCTCGCCGAAGAGTACCGACGCCTTCATCTCCTCAAACTCCTCCGCCGTCACCGCCGCTTGTGGAAGCGTGTCCGCGTATCGCGCGTAGCCGTGAATACTCATGACTGCCTTTCCGGTGGTCCCGCCACCATTAGTTTCGACACGATACTAAAGCGCAGCCATGCCCTGTCAATTAGTTTCGACTAAAAACTATATACGACACGGAATCCTCTATGCTCCGACCGATGCGAACGCTGGTCACCGGAAGCACAGGTCATCTCGGCGAAGGGTTGCTACGGATCCTGCGCGGGCGGGGCGGGCCTGCGGTTGGCCTCGATCTCCTCGCCTCCCCGTTTACCGATTTCGTCGGCTCGATCGAGGACCGCTCCCTCCTCCGCGGCGCGCTCAAGGACGTACGCGCGGTGATTCACACCGCCACCCTGCACAAACCCCACGTTCGCACCCACACGCGGCAGGCGTTCGTCGACACCAACATCGCCGGAACTCTGGCGCTCCTCGAGGAAAGCGTCGCGGCGGGGGTTGAACGGTTTGTCTTCACCAGCACCACGAGCGCGTTTGGGCGCGCGCTCTCACCGCCTTCGGGGGCACCCGCGGCGTGGGTTACGGAAGACGTCGCATCGATTCCGAAGAACATCTACGGCGCGACCAAAACCGCGGCCGAGGACCTCTGCGAGCTCGTGCATCGAGACGAAGGGCTCCCCTGTCTGATCCTTCGAACCTCGCGCTTCTTTCCGGAAGACGACGACAGCGCTGCGATCCGCGACCGCTACGAAGGCGACAACGCCAAGGTCAACGAACTGCTCTATCGGCGCGCCGACCTCGAAGACATCGTGAGCGCGCACCTCGCAGCCGTCGAGCGCGCACCTCGACGCGGATTTGGCAAGTACATCGTGAGCGCGACAACTCCCTTTGCCCGCGAAGACGTTCGAGCACTCCGCGACAACGCCCCGTCGGTCGTGCGCCGCCTCTTTCCGCACTACGAGCAGCTCTACGCGGATCGCGGATGGACGATGTTTCCCTCCGTGGACCGCGTGTACGACAGCGCGCGCGCCTCACAGGATCTCCAGTGGACCCCGCGCTGGACATTTGCCTACGCGCTGACCCGCCTCGCCGAAGGGAAGGTCGCAAAAAGCGAACTTGCGCTCACTGTGGGCGCCAAGGGCTATCACGCCGAATCGTTTGAGGGAGAGCCCTACCCGACGTGAGCGCTCGCGGCAGGATGGCGTCCGTGATAGACGGCCCACCGTGAGCGAACGTCCGCTAATCCTGGTCAGCAACGATGATGGCGTAAACGCAGCGGGGGTTCGAGCGCTCGCGAAGGCGCTTCGCTCCGTTGCCGACGTCGTGGTGGTCGCGCCCAAGCACGAACAGAGCGCCCAGAGCCACGCGATTTCGCTTCACCGGCCGCTCCGCCACGAGGTGGTCGCCGATCAGGTGCACTCCATCGATGGGACGCCGGTCGACTGCGTGTACGTCGCGCTCTATCGCGATGGCCTTCTTCCACGTCGCCCCGATCTTTGCGCCAGCGGCATCAACCTCGGCCCCAACCTCGGAAGCGACGTCGTGTATTCGGGGACCGTCGCCGCCGCGCGCGAAGCGGCCCTTCGCGGCATCCCCTCGATCGCGTTCTCGCAGGTGGGTCCTGCGACGGATGCTGCGCTCGAGCGTGCGGCAGCCACCGCCGCGAACCTCTGCCAGCGAATGCTAAAGGCGACCCACCCCAACTCCCAGGTTCCCCTCCTCAACGTGAACTTTCCGCCCGACGACCCGCATGGGATTCGCGCAACGACCCTCGGCATTCGTCACTACGCCGAGGGCGTGGACGTGCGACTCGATCCACGCGGTCGCGACTACTACTGGATCGGGGGCCCCGGCGGCGTGCGCCATGAGCCCGCCGAGGGTTCCGACACGGACGCCATCGACGACGGCTTCATCTCCGTCACGCCGCTCCGCATCGAGCGCACCCTGCGCGAGCACCTCGACTTCGCGGCACTCGTCGCAGGACAACCCAAACCGGAGCCCTCATGACCGACGCTCGCATCGACATGCTCAAGGAACACATCCGCGACATTCCGGACTTTCCGAAGGAGGGAATCCTCTTCAAGGACATCACGCCTCTTCTCGCGCACCCCAAGGCGTTTACAACGTCGCTTGCGCTGATCGAAGAGCGCTTCCAGGACATCGAGCCCAACGTCGTCGTGGGCATGGAGTCGCGTGGCTTCATCTTCGGTGCGGCCCTCGCGGCACAGATCGGGATTCCCTTTGTTCCGGCGCGCAAGCCCGGCAAGCTCCCCTACAAGCACGTCTCCGTTGAGTACGAACTCGAGTACGGAACCGACCGCCTTGAGATGCACGAGGACGCCCTCAGTTCGGATTCGCGCGTGCTGATCGTCGACGACCTCATTGCGACCGGTGGAACCGCGTGGGCAACCGGCGAGCTTGTTCGCAAGGTCGGGGGGACGGTCGCCGGCTACGCGTTCGTGATCGAGCTCGCGTTCTTGAAAGGCCGCGAGCGGCTCGGGGACGTGCCCGTCGAAAGCCTCTGCATCTACTAGTGGCGTCGTTCTAACCATGCCCACGGCGAAGCGTACGTCCCGGATCGTTCTCGCCGGCGTGATCGCCATCGCGACCCTCCTCGCGCTCGGGGTGTTTGCGTGGAAGCGCTACCAAGAAGCGCAACGAGTCGCGGAGCGGCGAGACGCCTGGCGCGCCTACGAACGGTGCCTCCTTCGTACAGAGCTCGCGCCGGACGAAACGATGGACGAGCGTTTCGGTGCCCTTCACGCGCGGGACTATCACTGGCCAGATCGCTGTGGCGGTGATTGGCAAACGCTGGTCGACATTCTCGGTCGCACCAAGGGGGTCAACGCCCAGCGACTCCGCAATCAGCTTCTTACGCAGCGAAACGGCACGCCGGCAGACCCGGACGCGACCTGGGAGACCGCTGCATCCCTCGGGTTTGAAAGCGACCTTCCGCCCTTCGCGGAAGCCCCGGCGCTCCTCACCCGGGACGCCTTGCCCCCTTTCGGCTGGGGGGATGCCTTCGCGATCGCGGAGACCAGCGATCGACTCGCGTTTGTTCAAGAAGGGGAACGGCGTCGAACCCTCTGTCGCGCCGAGGGCGTCGTGATTCGCTGCTGGCAGATTCCAAGCTCCATCACCGCTCGGCCCGGAACCGCGAGCGGGCATTGGCCGCCGCTCCTCAGCGAGGACGGTGTGTGGCTCATGACGTCGTGGAATCACGCGCGGCATCCCTACGACTCGAGCACCGCAACATTCGCGCATTCCACCGCCGACGAGCTCGTCGTGGTCGACACCGGTTATCTCGTCCGGATTCGTAACGACGGAGCCGAACGTCGGGACACACCGGTGAGCGCGTACCTCGCCTATCCGTACCTCTCGGAGGACGGCGTGCTCACCGACCTCCGGTCACCACCGGAGGACCTTCAAACGGACCCAACACTTCGCCGCTGGCGCGCGTGTGGCGATCTCCCGCAGGCCGTCGGCTTCGTCGATGACCGGATCGTAGCGTCCTTCCCGTCCGGCACGGCCCGGGGCGAGGCCCCTCGTCCGGCGCGTTCGGATCTCGAGTCGGTCGCGTGCACCGAAGGCGCGATCGTTGTGACGCGGGTGACGCAGATCGAGGACGACGGCGAACGCAATAGCGCACGCTTGGACCCCACGGTGCTGACGCTCGCGCAGGTTCGCTGCTCCCCCACTGGCTGCGAGACCTCGACAAGCCGCGTCGAAGTCCCCGAGTCCGCCTCGGTAGGAGGCGACGTCCCCATCGCGATGGCGACGACGAGCGACGAAACGATCCTCGCGTTTCAGGGCTGGCGGCGTGAACTCCGGATCCGGCGCGCCCCCTTCGAGGACCTCGCGCGCGCGCCCGATCGCGTCGTCACCAATCCGGGGTTGCGGAACGACGACGAACTCAGCGTGATGAACCCGCAGCTCGCGGTGCGCGCGGCCGGCACCTACCTGCTCTTTCAGAACTTCTGGCGCACGGAAACCCGCGGTGTCCTGCTCCGCGAAAACGGTGCGATCGAGCCGCTCGTCACACCAGCCTATCGCGACCGAGACTGATCGCCGGTTGGATCGGGAATATCGTCGTCGGTGTCGAAGACGCCGTCGGGACCTGCGGAGAGCCCGAGATAGTCACCGTCCTCGCACACGATCGCGTAGGGGTTGCCCCAGGGATCCTCGTGACGCGTGTGCGGATCGAGATAGTCGCCGACCAGGTCGTCGAGCGTTGGGCACCCACCGTATTCGACGGCGTACACGGTCGCCGCATGCCGAACGGCCGCGGCTTCAGTTGTCGCGGTCTTGATGCGCGCGTTTATGATCTGCGGCATGACCGCCATGCCGACCGCCGTCGCGATGAGCGCCATGATGATGACGACGATCATCACTTCGATGAGCGTCATGCCTTCCGTTCGTTGCTTCATGGTTCCTCCACGAGGAACGGCAGTTCAAGGTCCATGCCGCGGCCGCTCACCCAGCGTTTGACGACGCCGGGGGCAGACCAGCGGGCGCTCTGCGCCAATCTGACAAGCGATAAGCGCGTCCACGGACGCTTCGTCACTCGCCGGTGAGGTCGTCTTCCGTACCGAAGACTCCATCCGGCCCGGCCGACGCGCCGACGGGACGTTCACCGTGGCAAGCAACTCGGTACGGGCGTCCCCACGGATCCTCGACGCGCGCATGAACGTCGAGGTACGCACCCCGGAGGTCAGCGAGCGAGGGGCATCCGTCATGCTCGACCGCGTAGAGCATCGCCGCGGAGGTCACCGCGCGAAGCTCCCCCTGGGTAGTTCGGATTGCGTTGTTCCTTCGACAAGAAGCGCGCCGAAGGTGCAGCACCAAACCGGCTGCCGCGGCGACGAAGAGCAGGAAGAGAGCGAGGGAGGCAAGCTCCAAAGCGTACTGACGTACTCGGGACATGGACCGAGCTGTCGCAAGCATCGTGCCGGCCTCGAAACGGGTCCCGAAGACGGCCCAGCCTCTCCTGCTGGGCGCTGCAACGATTCCCACCGTGACACGTTCACCCGGGGACGCTCACCCGGGGACGTTCACCGCGGACGCTCACCGGGGAACGCTCACCCCTTCACGCACATCACCTGCTTCAGCTGCGCGACCACTTCCACGAGATCGCGCTGCAGTTCCATCACCCGATCGATGTCCTTGTAGGCGCCCGGGATCTCGTCGAGAACCGCGTGGTCCTTGCGGCATTCAACCCCGCTGGTCTGCGCGCGAAGATCTTCGACGGAGAACTTTCGCTTCGCCTGACCCCGGCTCATGCGGCGGCCGGCCCCGTGCGACGCCGAGTGAAACGCCTCGGGATTGCCAAGGCCGCGAACAATGTAAGAGCGCGTTCCCATCGACCCGGGAATGATGCCGAGCTCCCCCGCCCGGGCGCTGATCGCGCCCTTTCGCGTCACGAGCACCTCTTCCCCGAAGTGCACTTCCTCAGCGACGTAGTTGTGGTGGCACGCGATGGGCTTTTCGAAGCGAATCTTGCGGAACATCTTCTTCAGCACATCCTGACAAAGCGCCATCATCACCCCGCGGTTCGCCTTCGCGTAGCGCTGCGCCCAAAAGAGATCGCGACGGTACGCCTCCATCTCCTTCGTTCCCGCGAGAAAGACGGCAAGGTCCGGGTCCGGAAGCTCCGCGTTGTGCGCCAGCTTGCGTGCCCGCCCGATGTGAATGTCGGCGAGGGTCTTACCGATGTTTCGTGAGCCCGAGTGGAGCATCAGCCAAACGCCCTGCTCCGAGTCGAGGCAGAGTTCGATGAAGTGGTTGCCCCCGCCGAGGGTTCCCACCTGCTTGCGCGCGCGACCGAGCTGCTTGTGCACCTTGCTCGTGAGATCCTGAAACTCTTTGAAGAGGGGCAGCTTTTCCCCGTGCTTCGGCACGCGCTTGTGAGACGCAAAGCCCACCGGCACCGCCTTTTCGATGCGGTGACGCAAGAGCCTTAGGCTGTCCGGAAGGTCCGACGCGCAAAGGCTCGTCTTGACCGCCGCCATGCCGCAGCCGATGTCGACGCCGACCGCCGCAGGCGCGACCGCGTCCTTCATCGCGATCACGGATCCCACCGTTGCGCCTTTGCCGTAGTGAACATCCGGCATCACCGCGACATGCTTAAACGCCCACGGAAGCGCGGCGACGTTGCGAAGCTGCTCGAGGGCAGACTCCTCCACGTCCGCGACATCCGCCCAGAGGCGAACCGGAACTTGTTTTCCTTGGAGCGTGGAGTGCGCCATCGCGCGCCACGATGGGGACGATTTCGCGCGCGTCAAGCGTCACAACGCTGGTAGGTTGTTCGTCATGAGACGGATCCTCTTCGCAGTCGTCCTCGTCGCATGCAGCCAACGGGGCGTCGTCGATCGCGCGCCGGCGGATCTTCGGACCGGCAGCCCTGACGTCGTGGTCCTCGACGTTCGCACTCCCGAAGAATACGAAGCCGGGCACATCGAAGGCGCCATCAACCTCAACGTCAACGACAGCAACTTCGCCAACGCGGTCTCCGAACTCGACCACGACGCGACCTACGTCGTTCACTGCGCGGCGAATGTGCCCGGCGGACGAGCCGCACGAGCCATCGACACCATGCGAGGTCAGGGCTTCGAAAAACTCGAAAACCTCGTCGGCGGCTACGCGGCCTACCAAGCCTCGACCGAGAGGTGATCTCCGTGGCGAGTCGTGCTACCTCGTCGCCACGCCCTCGTAGCTCAGCTGGATAGAGCAGCGGCTTCCTAAGCCGAAGGTCGCAGGTTCGAATCCTGCCGGGGGTGC
>JBCDAA010000032.1:0-37598 GCA_039186435.1 Myxococcota bacterium
CAAGCGCGTCACCTTCACCGGCGGCGAGATCACGCTCGAGAAAAAGCTCTTCCAGTACCTCGACTACGCGCGCACCCACGGCGGCTTCGATCACATTCGGCTGCAGACCAACGGCCGCCTTCTCGCGAACCGAGACTACGCAAAGCGCCTGGTCGACGGGGGCGTCGACGAGTTCTTTGTTTCGCTCCACGGACCGGATCCCGAAACGCAGGACACGATCTCGCAGCGCGAAGGTTCCTTCGACGAGGCGTGGCAGGGACTGCAGAACCTGAAGGACCTCGGGGTCGTGATCATGACCAACACGGTGCTGACGACCCTCAACGTCGACACGCTCACGCAGATCGTGGAGCGCGTGCACCCGCTCGAGCCGGCGCGCATGGAGTTCTGGAACTATTTGCCGATGGAGGACTACGCCGACGAGCGTCAGCTTCTTGTTCCGATGCACCGGCTGGGACCGGCGATGCGCTCGGCGCTCGGGCGCGCGAAGGAACTCGGCATTCGTTGCGCCGTGAAATACGTTCCCCGCTGCCTTCTTGGAGAGCACGGCGACTGCATCGACAACACGCAGCCCGACGTCGTCATCGTGGAGGAGTTCTACGACGTCTACCCAAAGTTCGCGTGCCTTTGGGAAGCCAAGTGCGAACACGCGGAGGCCTGTCTCGGCCTTACGCACCCCTACATCAGCAAGTTCGGATGGGAGGAAGAGCGCCTCGTTCCGACGCCACGGACCACGCCCTGGCGGGAGCCACAGCAGGGCCTCGCCCTCGGCAGCGACGATCCCCACGGCGATGAGCTCGCGCCTTCGCATCACCCGGAATGGCTCGCCCTCGTCGAAGGGGTCGCCACTCCGCCCGCGCGTTTGGAAGCGCTCCTTCTCGATCGGCGACGGGCGACCTTTCGTTTTGCCGTGGACGGAGGGCGCGTGGATCTCGTGCTCACGAGACGAAGCGACGAACGCCCTGCTCTCTTGCGAACGCAATCGTTCAACATCTCGTATCGCAGCCTGGAGATGGAAAACGAGAGTGTCCGCGCGCAGCTCATCGCGCTCATTGAGCGAGCAGCGCGTTCCGTTCGGGCTCGCGATCAGGGCGAAATGCTCCTCGACGAACGAAAGGGCCTCGTCGGACCGGAAGCGAAACGCCGCCCGCGGCGCGCGAAGGCCTAGCGAACGTCCAGACCCCTTTCCTCTCCTGGAGCGACCGCGTAGGATGCCCCTTCTTTCAGGAGGGAGTCTCTATGTTTGTGCGTTTGACGGTTCTTCTCGCCCTTGCGGCCCTGTCCTTCGGCTGCTCGGTCGACCCGGTCAACGAGACCCACCAGGGCACGCTGGAAAATGGCGACCCGCAGCATCCCCGGGATAGCTCCTGGTACGACGAGTACACCTTCAAGGCGAAGGAAGGCTGGCCGATCACGGTGCAGATGACCTCGGATGCCTTCGACACCTATCTCCAGCTTCGGCGCGAAGGCGTGGGCGACGAAGAGTGGCTCCAGGAAAACGACGACATGGCCGACGGGAACACCAACTCGCAGATCACGGTCGTCGCTCCGGCCACGGGAACCTACAAGGTCTGGGCGAACTCCTACGAAGCCAACCAGGGTGGCGCGTACACGCTCACGATCACGGCGCAGCCCGGGCAGTAGCTCGACCGTCCGGGGTTGATGACGGAGTACATCCACGGCTTCGCACCCGAAGAGCAGCAGCGCCTCATCGCGCAAGCTGAGTTCTGGGCCGAACGCCTCATCACCCCGGGCCTTCCCTACCGCGCTGGCGACCGCCTTCTGGAGATCGGCTGTGGCGTCGGCGCGGTGCTCGGGATCCTCGGCGATTATGTACCCGGGCTTTTGCTCGCGGGAATCGACCGTTCGGAAGCGCAGCTTCACGCCGCGTCCGCGCACCTGAAGGGACGCAACGCGGACCTTCGCCTCGGCGACGCGCGGACACTTCCCTGGGACGCCGCGTCGTTCGAGCACGTCTACATCATGTGGGTTCTGGAGCACGTCCAAGATCCCCTGCCCTTCCTCGTGGAGGCGCGGCGCGTGCTCAAACCAGGCGGCACGATTACGATTCACGAAACGGACTACGAGACGTTTCTTTCGTGGCCGGCCGACCCGTCCATCGCGTGCGTTGCGAAAGCCCAGCGGGCCCTCTTTGCGGATCGGGGGAACGCCTACATCGGTCGGCAGCTTGGCGCGAGTCTTTCCGCCGCAGGGTTCACGAACGTACAGAGCACGCCCATGGGCTTTTCCTATCATCAGGGCCAGCCCGAACTCGCGGCGTTCGTCGACTACTTTCTCGGCTTCTTAGAGCCCATGCTCCCGGCGATGGTGAGCGCAGGCTTCGACGCCTCGACCCTCGAGGAAGGGTTTCGCGCGATGCGAAACCTGCCCACGCTCCCTTTGGCTTCGCTCACGCAGATCGTGTTCCGCGCGACCGGCCGCGCGTGATTACCAGTCGACGGCAGTCCCGTCGCGAAAGAGCCCGCCCGACGGACCGTCTTTCGGAAGCGTCGCGGCCCACACGATTCCTTCCGCGCCCTCTTCCACGCTTCGCGACGCTGATGCGCCGCCCATGTCGGTGCGCACCCAGCCAGGACACACGGCGTTGACCTTGACGTCGCCGCGCGCTTCGTTGTGACCAAGGCGCGTGACGGCGTGGAGCGCAGTCTTGGAGATCCGGTAGGCGGGCCAACCGCTGCCCATGTCCCCGAGCGCGCCCATTCCGGAAGACACGTTGACGATCCGGCCAAAGCCGGCCTCGTTCATCCGCGGAAGCACGTATTGCATGGTGCGGTAGGCTCCGAGCGTGTTGTTGTCGAACGCCCGAAGGAGCACCTCCGGCGCGACCTCAAATGAGCCCTGCGACTGATCTTCGAAGATCGCGGCCGCGTTGTTGACGAGCACCGCGATCGGATCACGCAACCGTTCGAAGAGCGCACGAACGCTTTCGTCCGACGCAACGTCCAGAACTTCCGGCGTCACGGTGAGCCCTTTCTTCGCAAGCGCCTCCGCGCCCTCGGCGGCGCGGTCCTGGGATCGAGCCGTGAGCACGACGTGCATCCCCGCGCGGGCGAGACGCCTGCACGTTTCGAGTCCCAACCCACGTCGCCCTCCGGTCACCACCGCGATCTGCTTCGGCATGGAGCGGATCCTGGTGCTAACGCTCGCGAACACAAGGGTGCGTGCCGAAAAGAGCCCGTTAGGTCAGTCCGGCCCGCCGCGCCAGCGCGTCGATCTGCCCGAGCAGCGGCGCGAACGCGGGCGTCCCTGCGAGCATCACGAGGGGCGTCACGAGATCGAGAGTGCCGTCGATGAGCTCACGGGTCTTGCGCTGTCCCCGAGACGAGTCGTTCACCAGATACGCCAAGCTCGCGATGTGGAGCGCCCACAGCACCTTGCCGAGGATCTCGCGATGCTCGTCGTCCACTCCGTCGAGGGCTTCGGCAAAAAGCTCGGTGGCGCGCTCCCGTACCCGTCGACTCTCCTCCGAGAAGACCGAAAGCGGATCGCTCGCGTCCGGGATTCGTCGCGCAATCGCGATCAGAAGCGACCGGTCCTTTCGCACCGCTTCGATCTTGGAGTGGAAAACGATACCGAGGCGCTCCCGCAAATCGCTCGTCTTCGCGAGACGTCCTCGCGCGAGCCGTTCATGCTCCGCTTGCTGCTCGTCGTAATACGCGAACACGATCGCCTGCTTCGACGGAAAGTAGTGGTAGGCCGAGCCCACCGAGATCTCCGCCTTCGCGGCGATGTCTCGCATCGTGGTCTCGTCGAAGCCCTTGTCCCGAAAGAGCGCAAGCGCGGTCTCGAAAATCAGTGCGCGCTTGCGCTCTCCATCGGCTCGGCGGGCCATCAGCGATACAGGTGGCGAGGGGGTACGCCGCAGTGTCCGTCGCAGCGTTCGCCGTCGCCGAAGATAGCGAGAAGATGGCGTTGATTCGAGAGAGTTCGAAAGAACCATCGCGCCAGCGGACGGACCCACGGTGTGGCCATCCAGAGCGAAACCGCGCGCGTGTCTTCGAGGGCCCAGAGGCAAACGAGAAACGCATCCGCGCCGGTCCAATACGCGCCGTCGCTTGCGACCACGGTTAGCTCCGTTCCGTTGCCCGGAAGCCTTGGGGCAGACGTAGCGGGAACAAAGCGGAGGGCCGTGAACTGCGGCCTCGCCTCCAGGCTGGCGCGACAGCGGCGGCAAAACGGGCAGCCGCTGTCGTAGTACACAGTCAGCACGTCACGCGTGCTGCGCCGGCGCGTAGCCGTGCGGCGCAACGTACCCGTGGGGCGGAACCGGCGCGGGCGCGACGCGAAGGCGAAGGCGCCGACGAATGCGATGAAAGATGAAGAGGTTGACGAAGTGCATCACCGCGAGACTCATCAAGAGCCAGCCCATCTTCGTGACGAGCGTTTCGATCGCCGCGGTAATCGTCGTGGCGTAGCCGCCGCTCATGAGGAGACAGGCGTAGCCGAAGTTCACCAGGTAGAAACCGACCACGAGGAGCCGGTTCACGGCCTGGCCGAGACGTGGGTTGTCCGCGAAGACATCCTCCAGGAGGAGCTCGCCGTTCTTCGCCAGCGTGCGAGCCAAAAAGACGGTGAGAACGACGCTGAACACTCCATAGATGGCGTAGACGAGGGTCATGACGCGATCCTTTCTTAAACACGTTCAAACTTGAACGCATTCAACATCTAGGCCCGATATTCACGGGAGTCAAGGGGCTTCGCGACCAGTGGTTCAAAGGCAGCGGCCGGGTGGTAGGTTGCGGCCATGCGCACGCTCGTCTTTTCGTTGGCTCTCGTCGTTGTCTTCGCGTGCGACGAGGAGCCGGAGGCCACCCCGGCCGAAACGCCGGTCGAACCGACCGAGCCCACGCTCGAACCCGAAGCGGAACCTGCGCCCCCCGCAGACAGCGAGGAGGCCTGTGTACTTGGCGTCGTCGTCGCATGGAACGAAGCGACGCCTGCGCCTCCGGACGTCACGCGAACGGAAGCAGAGGCTCGTGCCAAAGCCGAAGCGCTGCATGCTCGTCTCAGCGCAGGAGAGTCGATCGAAACGCTCGCACGTGCGGAGTCAGACGCACCCACCAGTCGAGCGCGCGGGGGTGCCATGGGAACCTGGACTCGCGAAGACTGGCCGGAGATGCACGGCGCGCTCAAGGACCCCATCTTCGGGGTGGGTGTCGGCATGCACCCCGAAGTGATTCAGGCGCCTTACGGATTTGTCGTCGCCGAGCGCTGCCCGATCGAAAAGGTGCACACGCGCCATATCTTGGTTCGCTACGCGGGCGCTCGGAACGCGCCCGACGACGTGACGCGAGATGCAGATGCCGCACGAGCTCTCGCCGAGGAGCTGCGCGAATCGGTGGTAAGCGGGACCGACTTCGCAGAGGTGGCGCGCGAGCGAAGCGAGGACAGTTCGGCGGAACGAGGGGGCGACCTTGGCAACGTGGGTCGCGGTCTCTTGATGCCGACCTACGAGGCGGCAGCCTTCGCCCTCGAAGCCGAGGGGATCTCCGATGTGGTGGAGTCGCCCTTCGGTTTTCACGTCATCCAGCGGCTCTGATCGTCGGTTCGAAGCTCGGCCTCAGTCCGCTGATTCACTCGCAGCGTGATTTATCTCACACATTCGTATCCCAGGAGAGTACCGGCCTCGCCACTTCCTTTGTGTGACCCGCCTTCGACTGCTCGCCCTCCTCGTTCCCCTCTGCTTCAGCACCACCGGATGCGCGACCCTCGTTGGCGCCGCGGTCGGAGGCGCGGTTAACGGACGCGAGGGTGCCCGCCGAGGCGCCCGAATCGGATCTGCCGTCGATCAAGCCGCGGTGGGCGCGCCCACGGTACGCCGACGACGACGGGCGGCTCGCCAGACTTCCGGTTCGTACGATCCTGCCTACGAAGCATCGCGGGATCCCTCGTGGGCGTCACCGCTCGCTGCCCCCGACCAAGACTTCTTCTGCGAGTAGCGATCAACGCCGCGGCGTCTGTCGCCCCTCGAGCATCTCCGGCGTCGCGATGGGGAGTTCGTTCAGCTCCTCACGACTCCGCACCGGACGGCACGCCGCGACCTGAAGCGAACTCGCGATCACCTCGGTCGGTGCGATGTAGAGCGTGACGGAAACGCCTCCCGGGTGAATCAGAAAAATGTCCTGCACCGTGATGTGGTTCTTGCGCCAAAGAAAGCGCAACGTGGGAACCCCCGCTGCGCTCTCGGCCGGGCATCGATAGACGGCGGTCGGTGTTCCGTAGAGTTCTTGCAGCGCGGTCAGGTGGGGCGCGGTTCCCTCCGGGCGAATCCGGCTGAGCACCTGAATCATCACCAAGCGCTCGTTCGTGAACCCGTAGAGCGCCTGCGCTCCGTTTGGCAGTCTCTCCTCGAGCCACCGCTCCGCGGCCTGTCGCGCAACGCGGCTTTCCGCGGCCTGCGGACGATGACGACGAAGGTCCGCTTCCCGCTGCCCGAGGGCGGCGCCAGCGAGCGCGCGAGGAACGACCGTGTCCGACTCCGATCGCACCCGATCGATCGCAGCTTCGCGCGCCTGCTCTCGTTCACTCCGTCGTGCGCGCCTCGCCTCGCGGGCCTCCTCCGACCGCCGACTCTCCTGATAGTCGAGGTAGGCGATCACACCGAGCCCGCCACCAACGGCAACAACGACCGCAACGATCAACGGCATCCACGCTCGCACGCCCTCACCCATTCCGAGCGATCTGGAGGTTCTTCGTCGCCATCGCGCGCAGGAGTCGTACCACGCGTCCGGTGTCTCCGGGAGGTCTGAAGCTAGCCGCCGAGAACATCGTCGAGCGCGTTCGCCAGCGTCTCGAAACGAAAGCGAAAGCCCTCCGCCGCGATCTTCTCCGGCAGCACGCGAGCCGACGCGAGGAGCAATCCGTCCGCCATCTCGCCAAGGGCCATGCGCGCAGCGAAACGGGGAAGCGGCAAGAACGTTGGACGCTTCAGCGCCCGTCCGAGCGCCCGCGTGAACTCCGCATTCGTGACTGGTGCCGGTCCCACGGCGTTGAAGGGTCCGTCGACCTCATGCTCGATCACAAAGCGAAGCATCCCGACCACATCGTCAAGATGGATCCAGCTCATGAACTGCGTGCCGCTTCCGACAACGCCGCCCACGCCCATCCGAAAGGGCGTGAGCATCTTCGAAAGCGCGCCGCCATCCTTGGCGAGCACGATGCCGATGCGCGGATGTACCACCCGTAGGCCCGCGTCGCGGGCTGGATCGGCCGCGGACTCCCACGCGGCACACACCTCGGCGAGAAACCCTTCACCCGGTCCCGCGGATTCCACGAGGGTTTCGTCGCCACGACTTCCGTAGAACCCGATCGCGGACGCGCTCACCAACACCCGCGGCGGGTTGGTGCATCCGGCAAGCGCGCGAGCCAACAGATCCGTGCCTTGGACGCGGCTGCTTCGAATACGCTCCTTTCGCGCTTCGCTCCACCGGCCGCTCGCAACGCTCTCGCCTGCGAGGTGAACCACCGCATCGACGCCCTCCAGCGCCGCGGCATCGAGGGTCCCTTCAGCCGGGCTCCAACCGATTTCATCCCCTTGAGGAGCTCGCCGCACCATCGCTCGGACGCGGTGCCCATCCGCCTCGAGCGAACGTCGAAGCGCGGAACCGATCAGCCCGGAGGCTCCTGTGATCGCAACGGTGGTCATGCGCCGAGGGTGGGGCTGATTTCGCGTCTGGCCCATCGCAAAATCGCGTTCCGGCCCCAAACCGTGGGAAAGAGCGATCCATCCGAAGCACGATCTTCCGCGTTTTCGACGGCCGTGGCTCTGCTATGGTCTCGCCGCCCATGCACGTTCTCTTCGTTTCCGCCAGCCAGGAGCCCTTCAGCAAAGGACCCGCGGCTGAGATCTGCGCCGCCCTCCCGAAGGGCCTCGGTTCCCTCGATGTTACGGTTTCGGTGCTCACCCCGCTCTATCAGAACATCGATCCGCAGACGCACTCCCTCGCCCGTCGCCTCACGAAAATCGACGTGAGCTACAACGGGAACGACTACGCGTGCGAGCTCTACACCGGTCGCACCGTTTCGGGCGTCTCGGTTCTCTTCGTCGGGCACGAAACGCTCTTTCACGAGGTGACCTCCCTCGACGATGGAGACGACGAAGCGACCGCGACGCGAGCGCAGGTCTTTGCGAAGGCCGTGATCGGCGCCATCGCGATGCTCGACACCGCGGTCGATGTCGTTCATGGGCACGGGTGGGTCGGGGCGACAGCGCTGTCGGCGTTGCGCGAGGCCGGGTCCGATACGCCGCAAGTGCTCACCGTGCACGATCGCGACGGTCGATCGTTTCCCGCGTCGACCGGCCTCGAGGACCCGCTTCGAAACGGCGCTCAAGGTGCGGCTCGCGTCACGGTCGGCTCGAGTCGCTACGGACGTGAACTCCAAAGCACGTTGGGGCTCAGCGCCGAAGTCGTCGGCATCCCGGACGGCATCGACGCCGCCCACTGGAACCCGATTACCGACTCGCACCTCCCGGCACGCTTCGACCCGGTCGACCTCACCGGCAAACGCCGCTGCAAGGCGGAACTCCAACGACAGCTCGGTCTGCCGGTTCGTCCGGAGGTCCCCCTCCTCGCCGTCGACGGGAACCTCGGCGGGGACGATGGCCTCGCACTCCTCGTCAAAGTCGCGTCCGAGCTTCTTCGCAACGACGTCCAGTTCGCGGTGTTCACGGGGGCCGGCGAAGATGGCGCGCTCGTCGCTGCGTACGAAGAGCTTTGGGATCGCTGGCCCGACCGAATCCAGGTTCGAACGGAAGCCGACAGCGAGCTGCGCCACCGCGTCTACGGCGGTGCCGATTTACTTCTCGTCGGCGACCAGCAAGCGCCCTCCGGCCGCGATGCCATGCGCGCCCATCGCTACGGCGTGCTTCCGATCGTCCACGACACCGGCGCACTCGCCGACGTGGTGGTGGACTGCGACGCGAAGCTTCAGACGGGAAGCGGATTTCTCTTCGCCCCCTTCGATGCCGAAGCGCTCCTCGGAACCGTTCGGCGCGCGTTCGCGGCGTACAGCGACCTTCAGGCCTTTGCCGCCCTCAGCCAGCGCGTCATGCGCATCGACCACAGCTGGGATCGCGCGGCGCGCCTCTACGATCGACTCTATGCGTCGCTCTTCGAGGAAGAGGAAGCGGAATAGCCCACACGAAGCGGCGTCGCAGGTAGCGCTGCGTCGGCCCCGCGCACGTAGATCGGCTCGAGAGAGGCGGCATCGTCCGAACCGTCGCGGTCGAATCGCTTCGCGCCCTCCAAGGCCACCGCGATCGGATCGAGGGAAACGACTCGCACGCCCTCGGCCAGATCTTTCACCGCCACCAGGGGATCACCCAGCGCCACCGCGATCTCGGCCGGTGCGCCTAGGAGCGGACCTTTGTGGATCTCTCCCGTCACGGAGACCCTCGCACCGTAGACCTCCCCGCGACCTGCATCGAGGAGAACGGAGACGTCACCTCCCGCGCTGCGCGCAAGACTCAAAAGGGAACTGACGCCAACGACGTCCACCCCGAGAGAGATCGCAAGCCCCTTCGCCATCGCAAGCGCGACCCGGGTTCCCGTAAAACTGCCCGGCCCTCGTCCCACCACGACCAAATCCAGATCGCGCGGAGACCAGCCAACCTGGGCAATGCACCGCTGAAGCGCCGGCCGAAGACCCTCCGCAGGGCGACCGCTCCATCGCTCGGTGGCACGCGCCGTCGTGCCTTCGAGGAGCGCGACCACCGCTTCGCCGCAGGACGTGTCGAGCGCCAGGGTGCGGCGCGTTTCGGGGGTGCGGCGAGTCATCGGACCAAGGCGTGAATTCGGGGAATCAGCTGTAACGCTGGGCGGTTGGAGGGCATGCGCCCTTGACCCCAGACGGGCCGGAGAGTATCGCCGCCTGAGGCCCCGCGCACGCCGATGCTTCATCTTCTGCAGCCGACATCCCCCAGCTGGGTCGACGCAGCCTCCAGCGACCTGGATGGCCTTCTCGCCGACCATGCGCACTGCGAGCTCAAAGCCGCCCAGAGCGCGCTTTCGATGGTCGCCCGCTTTGGCGGCGAGGCACCGCAGCTGATCGAGCCGCTCTCCAGCCTTGCCCGCGAGGAGACCCAGCACTTTCGTCAGGTGCACGAGCGCCTGAAGGCGCGCGGTGTCCAGCTCCCCAAGCCGGAACCGGACGCGTACGTCCGCGAGCTTCAGGCGCAGGCCCGCAAAGATCGCCAGGAGGTCCTCCTCGACCGCCTGCTCGTCTCGGCTCTGATCGAGGGGCGCTCCTGCGAGCGCTTCAAGCTTCTCTCGGAAGGGCTTGTCAACGAGGACCTTCGCGAGTTTTATCGCGGACTGATGGCCGCCGAAGCGCGACACTTCACTCTCTTTTCTGGATTGGCGGAGTCGATTTATGGCGCGAAGGCGCGTCAGCGACTAGCAGTGCTTGCAGCGCGGGAAGCCGAGGTCGCAGTTCACCTTCCGCTCGGCCCCACGGTACACGGATGAACGCCAAGAAGAAGAAGAAGGAGCCGCCGAAAAACGCGCCTCCCGAAGAGAGCTCCTGGGAACGATTCAAAGCCAACGTTCGCACCATCGGCGGCGCGATTCTTCTCGCCGTATTCATTCGCATCGTCCTCTTCGAGGCGTTCGAGATCGACGGGCCGTCCATGGAGCCGACGCTTCAGCACGGCGACCGCGTCGTTGTCGCGAAGATGCTCTACGGCCTTTTTCTTCCGCGCATGCACGAAGCCGTCGAGACCTGGGGCGGTCCCGCACCGGGCGATGTGGTGATCGTCAATAGTCCGGCCGACGGCGTCGACATCGTCAAGCGCGTGATCGGCGTGGGCGGCGACACGATCGAGATTCGCGATGGGCAGCTGATCCGCAACGGCGAGGCGATCCCCCGGCGGATGATCGGCCCCTGCGACAACGACCGGCAGAAAGAGCCGGACGATCAATGCCGCGTCTACGAAGAGACCATCAACGGACTCCCGTACCAGATCAGCCACGCGGAGGGCTGGGTGGAGCTCGACCGGGGTGAAATCGAAATCCCGGAAGGTCATATCTACGTTCGCGGCGATCATCGCGACCACTCGAATGACAGCACCAATCCCATGATCGGCCCGGTGCCGATCAGCCGCGTCAAAGGCAAAGCGCTCTTTATCTACCTGAGCTGCGACGAGCGGGACGAAGGCTGGTTTTTCTGCGGCGCGCCCCGCTGGGAGCGCTTCTTCATGAGCGTCAACTAAGCGACGACGAATCTAACGCATCACCCGAAGGCGACGGTCGACGCGGTTGCCAGGGCGTACGAGCGGTCGTTTCGGGCGGTCCGAGGGGAGCGCGTCGAACGCGTTCTTCCAGTCGCGAAACGAACCTCCGGCGCGAACCGCCTCGATCACCGCGCGCCCTTCGGCCTGCCCCCCCTGCGCGAGAACGTACTCGACCCAGGCCCACCGAGCGCTCGTCGCGCGAATGTCGACGCGTCCCTTCACGCCGCGGCGAAGACGCTTGAGCCGACGCTGAACCTCGCTGATGCCTGCATAGGGTGCGCCGTCGAGGGGCGTGTTTCGTTTCGCGCAAAAGGGCGCGATACCGAGGGAGAGCGGCGCAATGCGAGAGAGCTCCACCGAAAACTCGATCAGCTCATCGATGTCCGCGTCGGTTTCGCTCGGCAGCCCCACCATCATATAGAGCTTCAGGCGCTTCATCCGATGACGCCGAACGAGCTGCGCTGCGTCGACGAGTTTGTCGTCGGGCGCCCGTCGCTGGATCTGCTTTCGAAGGCGCGCACTCGCCCCGTCGGCTGCCGTCGTGAGGACGGTCTGACCGCCGCGAACCAGCGCGGCGACGAAGCGGTCGTTGAGGCGGTCTGCGCGAAGCGAGGAAAGACCCACCTCGCGTCCCGAATCCACGAGCGCTTCCAGGATCTCGGTGATCTTCGGATGGTCGGTGGTCGCCGCACCGACAAGGCCTACGCGCCGCGCGTGGTCGGGCACAAAGGAGAGCACCCGTTCCGGTGAAAAGAGGCGCATGCCGCCGTTCGTGGAGCGACGCATCACGCAGTACTCACACCCGCGGTGGCAGCCACGCTCCGGCTCGATCAAAAACATGCTCCGGAGCTCGGTGTTCTCCGTGAGGATCTGCGATCTCGCGGGCAGCTCGGCATCCGTCGCCTTGGCGATCGGCGGCATTTCGTCACGGTGAATCACCGGCACGAAACAGGAGGGAATCTCCCGCGCGAGAACCGGAAGCGCCTCCGCCCGCGAACGCACCGCGAAGAGGATATCGAGCGCACGATGAACGGTCTCGTCGGCTTCCCCCATTAGGATCGCGTCGACGAAAGGTGCTAGAGGAAGCGGATTCGAAAAAGTCAGCGGGCCGCCCGCGAGGATGAAGGGGTGGCGTTCGTCACGGTCTTCCGCGAGGGGCGGAATGCCCGCGAGCTCGAGCGCCTGAATCACGCCAGCAAGCTCAAGCTCGTAGGCCACGCTCAGCCCGATGACTCCGTAGTCCGAGACAGGGCGCTCGCCTTCGTAGGTCACCAGCGGCGCGCGCGCGCGGCGAAACTCGTCGACGTCATCGGGAAGAAAGGCGCGATGGGCGAGGCGTCCCGGGGTCGCGTTCACGCTCCGGTAGATCGTCTGATAGCCGAGGGACGACATTCCAGCGTGGTACGGGCTCGGATAAAGGAGACAGAGCTGCTCGGGCGCTTCTTTCCGCAGCGTGCCCTCCTCTTCATTGAGGCGGCTCCGAATTTGAGCTCGCTGATCCTTCGCACCCACGATCGGTCCACTATGGAGGGACCAACGCCTCGGCGCCACTACGCGGCGAGCGTGACCGGCTCCGCGTGAATCACGACGTCGACGACTTCGGGAAACTCATCTCGGATGGCCTCGCTCGCGAGGGTCACAACGTCCCCGGCGGTCGCGATCGACATCTGATCAGGAAGCGAGATGCGAAGGTCCATAAAAACGGCGTTGGGAACCCCGCGAGTGCGCACCGAGTGCACCCGTGCAACAGGCGGAATCCCTTCCACGACGCGGGCGACCGCATCCGGCTCCACGAGGGCCGCATCCGTGAGGTACGCGGTGTTTTCCCGAATCACATCGACCCCGGCCTTTCCAACAAGAACCGCGATCACTGCCGCCGCGGCGACATCGAGCCCCGGCTGTCCAAGCCAGGTCAGCACCGCCGCGGCGAGAACCCCGAGGGTGATGTAGCAGTCCGCGCGGGTGTGTTTCGCGTCCGAAAGAAGAAGCGCGCTCGAAAGCCGCCGCCCTTCTCGAAGCTGGAACGAGGAGACCCCGAGGTTCACCGCGAGGGTGAACGCCAGGACCACGAACGCACCTGCGCTGACGTTCGGCAGTGCGGCGCGACCCGCGTCGAGGCGGAGCACGACCTCACTGACCACCTCCGCGGCCATCAGAAGCAGCGACGCGCCGATCACAATGCCGGCGATCACCTCGTACTTTCGATGCCCGTAGGGATACTTCGCACTCGGCGGGCGACGCGCGATCGCAAGACCCGCGAGCGCGACCAAACTCGCAAACCCGTCCGTCAGGCTGTGGTAGCCGTCCGCTTCGATGGAGAGCATTTCAGCCCAGCGCCCGTATCCGATTTTGAGAACCGCGACGAGCACGTTGAGGGCCAACGCGATTTGAACCACCCGCGCCGCACGATCGGTTGCCTTCGCTTCCATCCCCACCTCCATTAACCTGGACTCACCACCGGCAACGCGCGCTTAGTCGGTTTTCGGTCGTTCCTATCGCCGCGCAGAAGTCGACGAAAGAGCACGATGGTGGCGACGACCGGCACGACGAACGCCACAACACGGGACAGGCCAGGCACCAGTCGAAGCGTCGGCGCGCCCGCGAACATGTAAAAAATATTGAACGCCGAAAAGCTCGCGATCGCGAGCACCCGATGGCGAAGCGCGCGGCGGTCGGAAATGCGGCGCGAGAGCATTGCTTCCACCGCGAAGAAAAACGTCAGACTGACGAGTCCGCAGCCGAGAATTGTGAGCCCCGCAGCGACGATGGCGGGGACCTCCGGGGCGAAAAAGAACCCGGGGCCGGTGACCTCGGTTGTGACGAAGGGAACCTCGGTCCATCGGCCGTCGAAGTAGGCCTCCCAGGTGCCGGCGCGTAGGTAGTAGTAGAAGTAGAACGCAAAGACGACGCCGGGAAACGCGTAGAAGGCGATACGACGGTCGCGATCGAGGATCGAGCGATCGTAGGAGCGGTCCCGATTGATGTCGGCGCAGCCCTTGGTGCACCCGGTGCACGGCGCACACGCGCGAGCGGGGTCGCTCCGAAAGGCTTCCGCGGCGTCGGTGTAGATTCGCTCGACGACGCCGACCGGGCAGGCGTGGTGGCAGAACGCCCGGCCCCCGTAGCGCGCGTTCAAAACAAACGCCCCGAGTCCCAACGCCCCGAGGAAGAGGCCGAGCGCCGCCGGGTCTCCGTTCGTCGCGACGAGACGCAGCACGAGAGAACCAAAAAGCACACCCAGCGGGACGAGAAGGCCAAGGCGTTTCCACCGGGTCGGAATGCGCCGTCGACCTCGGTAGAACTTTGCGCCGAAGGTTCCCACGGTCGCGATTGGACAAACCTTACGCCAGGCATGAAATCCGAGAAGGACAAAACCGATCGGGACAAGCGGCATGATCACCGTCCAGAACACCCGCGGCGTCCAGGGCAAGATCACCCCAACACCGAGCATCAGGACGAAGCCAACGAGCAAGACTCGCTGCAGCACGTCTCCGAGGGAGCGGTTCGAAGGTACGGCAAGCGCCGCGCGGGTGGTTGGTTCTGGTTTCGTCATGACAGCAGGACGCACCGCTCCCTTACGAGCACCGTTCGCTGCTCGATGAGGTCGCAATCTTTCTCCCTGACCGTTCGACGGCCCAGCCCGCAGAACGATCTGAATACGCTACGTGTGTCCCCCGTCGGACACCGTCCGCGAGAGTTCGTTCCCCTTCGACACCTCAGTCATCCGGTACTTGGAGTGATCTTGAAGATGAAAAAGAGCTCATCGATTCCGCCATCCACGAGCGCGGGTGCGTTTCCTTTCGCGCACCTCACGAAGCAAAGCGTGTTCCGCCTTGAAAATACGGTCGCTTTACCGTCGAGCGCCGTTCACGCGTGGGTCTTTGGGGACGCGACTGTGGGGCGAGAGCCTCAGCCGAGGATCATGCTTTCTTCGAGCAGCTCCCCCGAGGAAAAGCGTCGAAGGTTCCAATGCGCAAAGAGCTCCTCGTGATCCCCGCGAAGGATGTGCTGCGCAGTACGCTTTCCGATGATGGGCGCCATCATGAAGCCATGACCCATAAACCCCGCGAGCAGCAGAAATCCTTCCAGTGAATCGACGTTACCGATGATCGGGTTTCCGTCCGGCGTGATGTCGTAGCAACCAGCCCACTGTCGAAGAACGCGAACCGCACCAAGGTGGGGCATCGTCTTCGTCAGCTCTCGCCCATAGAGACCCAGAAAGCGAAGCGAGCTCTGTTGGTCCAGTCCCGGCGGCACGAGGTCGTTGGAAACACCGCCGACGATTTCGCCCCGCATTGACTGGCTGAAGTAAAGCCCCGTTGCGAGCTCGGCGACCAGCGGACGAAGAAAGGGCTTGAGCGGTTCGGTGGAACAGATTTCGTGGCGATGCGGTCGGTTGGGCATCTCCACGTCGACCATACGCGCGACGTCGGGACTCCACGCCCCAGCGGCGTTGATGACGAGCGACGTACGAATGCGCTGCCCCGCCGCGACCACGCCGGTGACCCGTCGACCGTCGGTCTCGATCTCCGTCACCTCGGTAAAAGGGAAAATCGCCGCGCCGAGGCGCTGGCACGCACGCGCGTACCCCCAAACGAAGGGCCACGGAAACACAACGGCATCGTCCGGGTTGTAGCTCGCCACCACGAGATCGTGCGTGGCGAGCTCGGGTACGATTCGCTTCGCGTCCTTGCCGTCGATAAGCCGCGTTGGGAGCCCGTGTGCGCGCTGCAGCTCCGCCGACGCTTCGAGTTGTTTCGCGCGATCCTCGCTTCGCGCGACGAAGAGATATCCACCTTGGCGAAACCAAACGTTGATCCGCATTTGGGTCGCAAAGTCCTCGCAGAGACGAAGCGACTCCTTCATCAGGGCGATGTTTCGGGCGCTCGACCACTGCGCGCGCACTCCGCCGCCGTTCCGACCGGACGCGCCGCTGCAGAGGTAGCCCTTGTCGAGAATGACGATGTTGCCAAAGCCCGCTTCGGCGAGGTGAAACGCGGTCGAGAGCCCCATGATGCCGGCGCCGATCACCACCGCGTCCGCTTGCTCCGGAAGACTGCGGGGGGCGCCCGAATCGGGCAGAACGGAACGCGCTGCACCGGGAGGAGGCACCGTTTGGGGGACGGGACCGAGCACGTGGGAGGTCGTTTTGGGCGAATCTTTTTGGGTCAGACGCGCCAGGTGGGCGAGCGGTATCGGATGAATCGGCGGACGCGGCGTGATCGGTCGCGAGGCAACTTCACCACCCGCACTTCGAACGAGGCGCGCGCAATGCGCGATGCACTGCTTGCCCTGGCACCACCCGGTTGCAAAGCCCGTATACCGTTTGACGCTTTCGAGGTCGCGATAGCCCTGTTCGACGGCTTCTTCGATGTCGTGCAGCGTGACGTCCTCACAGCGGCAGACGACGATCTTGTCGGCGGCTTGGGCAGGAAGCGGGGCAGCGGGAGCGACGACGGGGGTTCGCGCAACCACCGAGTCCGTTTCGCGCCGAGCGGCGGCTCTTCCAACCTGCGCCGCATCGCGCGCAACTCCGCCGGTGCACGAGCCCACGGCCCACGTGCCGGGTCGCTGGGTCCGGCCGTCCTCCGTCGCCGCAACAACGAAGCGAACACCGTCCCAATGCACGTCCGCGCCCGCCTGCACCGCCAAGGCGTAGGACGCGCTCGTCGGCCCCGCGACCACCACTGCGTCGCACGGCCAGCGCGTGCCCCCGACGCGAATCGAAGCCACCGCCGGGCGCCCTTCCACCGCAGCGACAGCCGCAGGCTCGAAGGGACCAAGCACGGTTGCGCCCGCCTCGCGAAGCGCATCGATCGGTCCGGCACCGACCACCGCCACCTGTCGTCCGGGAAGCACGCCCTCCGCGAGCAAACGCCGTGCGCCGCGCGAGGAATAGACCCCGGGCCTGTCCGAGCCCGCAAAGGGGTAGGTGCCCTCTTCGGTACCGGTTGCGAGAACGAGGGCGCCGCACCGCACGCGAATCAGGCCCTTCGCGTCGCCAAGGAGGACCCATCGTTCGGAAGTCTGCGAGTCTTCCCGGCCGCGATAGCCGAGGGAAGGTTCATCGAACACCGCCAACGCCGAAGTCTGCCGGAGCAACTGAACCGGGGGCCCAAGCGCAGGCGACTCGCGTCCTTCCAGCGCCGCAATACCGCCGTAGCGCAGTTCCTCCACGAGCAGGACCGAAGCGCCCTCGCGTGCGGCGGCGTTCGCGGTCACGATCCCACTCGGGCCGGCCCCCACGACAAGAACGTCCGCGTCCACTTCGCGCGAAGCGACAGGCGCGAGGGGTTCGTCCGGTACTTCGCCCACGCCCGCAATGCGCCGGGCGATCTTGCGCATCAGGCGAGTGAGGGGCGCAAAACGCGTGAACATGTGGTGGTGGTCCATCCCGTCGGGAAAGAACCAATCCGCGGCTGCCAGAAGGTCGATGCGCGCCGTCCCCCAGACGTTTTGGGTCTCAACCTTCATTCCAGGCCGCACGGGGGTGACGCAGGTCATGACGTTGGGCACGCCATCGACCCGCATCAGGCAGCCGTCGCAGCGAGCGCCCATGCACGCCGGACCGCGCGGGCGGTGGTACTTCACGCTGCGGGCGAAAACCCGGCGACCGCTCGCGATTAGCGCGGCGGCGACAGATTCTCCAGCCGCCGCCTCAATGCGTCGACCGTCCACCTCGATCGGCACGGACTCGCGTAGCGGCTCCCGACGAAGGTTATCCACCCCGCAAGTCTAGACCGCTTGGGCCAAAAACGATCACGCGATCGCGCCCGGTCGCGTTACCTAGGGAAGATGCGAGAGGTCGACGTGCGGGTTGATCCTCCGCGCGTGCGCCCGATGAGAGTTCGCATCGTCCGTGCGACCCTCGGCGTCCGCAACGTACGCAGCTGTCTCCCAGAGTTCCGCATGCCGGTACGACGTCTCTTCCGCAGCGCGGAGGAGTTCCCTCGCGGCGGCGGTGCGTCCGCGCTGCAGCTCGGCTTGCGCAAACTTCACGGCTTGGGCACCTCCGGGCCGAAACGCATAGTCCGCCGCCGCGAGAGAAATCGCGTCGGGACTGTGATGGCGGAGCGCAAAGTCGATCGCGTGACCACCGGCCGCGCTTGGTAGGAGCGCAAGATCCGCGTCGAAGCCAGCCTGCGCGTCGCGAACGAGGGCCCGCGCCTCCTGGTCACGCCCCTGTGCTTCCAAAAGCGACGCGAGCGCATCCGTGAGCGCTGGGTCGCCCGTTCGAACCACCACCTCTCGGTAGATCGCCTCCGCGCGCGCGTGCTCTCCCAAGAGGGCCAGGGCCTCCGCCCGGTGTTCGGCGACGAGCCAGTCCCCCGAAAAATGCGCCTCCGCGTCGTCGTAGTGGGCGAGGGCTTCAAACGCGCGGCCCCGATCCCAGTCCAGCAGGCCGCGTTGAAGGTCGAGCCACGAAAACGCGCGCGGGATTCGGCGGGGAAGCGCAGCCTCTGCAGCATCCACCCACCCCTCCGCGTCTTCGAACTCGCCACGGTGCCAGTGCCAGAGAGCGAGGCGAAACGCGTTGGCCATCGTGCCGCGAAGTGCGAACGCCTCGTCGAGATCGGCTCTCGCCGCGATCAGGTTTCCCTGGTGAAGTCGAATCTCCCCGCGAAGACCGAGGAGCTCCGCTCGTTCCCCTTCCGGAAGAAGCGGTCGCGCGAGGGCGATCTCGATCTGCGACGCGGCGTCCTCGAGTCGATGGACACTGAAAAGAAGCGCGGCTCGAGAGCCAGCGGCGAGCTCCGGAGAAATCGCGCTCGCGCGCTCTACCGCCGAGAGTGCGTCGACGTAGCCGCGAAGCGACCCGGTGAGTGCCGCGTGCGATCGGTATCCCTCCGCGAGATTCGTCCACGCGGTTGGCGAGGTCGACTGCGCTTCGGCTCGGCGCTGAAGACCAACAAGCGCTCGCTCCTGCGCGCGCAGCGCTTGTTCGTAGTCGCTTTCTTGGAGTTCCAACGAAGGCGCAGACGTGCACGCTGCGAGCACGAAGAGCCAGCACCTCATGGGAGGTGGGGCTCCGCAAGGTAGGGGAACTCTCCAAATCCCCGGTCGTTTGCGCTCGGGTTCAAGGGCAAGGACGCGAGGGTGTCCGGCGCGTGGGTCTCCAGATCGAGGAGGATCACCGCCAGGGTGACATCGCCGACCGGATCGGCGAGTCGTCGACCGTTGGGAAACCCCGAGGGCGCCTCCGTGTTGAGGGAAAGTGTGTCTGGGATCACCAGATCCACAACGGGAACACCCGCGGCCACCTCTTGGGTTGCACAGGGTAGCGCATCAGCGCTCCCGCTTTCGAAGTCGGCGCACGGCACAAGGGACGCGGCCTCGAGATCGTCGCGAAGCACATCGTGAAGAGCACCCAGGTTCGTCACGATCTCCCCCGCCCACTTCGGCAGTCCGTCCACAACCGAAACATCGTCGATCGGATCGTCGCTATTGTAGCCATCGTCGTCGGTCACCAAGCCAGCCGCGACGAGCGGCATCCCAGCGCGATCGGCGCGCGTATAGGATTCGGGAGAATCGCTTCGGAACGAAAACGCTCCGGGGTTTCCCGCGTCCGCGGCGGCGCTGTCACCGCCAGCGGCGTCACGAGCAGCGGCATCACGAGCACCGGCGTCCCCACCAGCATCGTCATCACCGCACGCCACGAGCAGCACGCTGAGAAGAACAAGCCTCTTCACGACCCACCTCCAATGCGCGCTGTGGTCGCCCAGACGTCGACGTTGGACCCGAGCGTGGACGCTGGAAACTCGACGACAATCGCTGTGCAGTTGGTGCCGGCGATCGAGTCGCGGGTGCTGTCGAACGAGAGAGTGCCCGTCGCCACCGTCATTCCGAACCCGTCGAGATCAAAGAAGAAAGGGTCGTCTCTCAGCCCCGCCCAAAGACGCTCCTCGCCTCGGCGAAGCGGGCTTTCTACCGCGCCTTCCAGCGGCTCGGACGCACCTGGAATTCCTTCGGCCTGAACGCCCCACGCGCCCGCGTCGTTTTGCCCGAAGCGCACCCAAATCGTTTCGTCGGCTTGCTGATCGTCGTTGGTGTCGAAGTGCACCCCGTAGAGAACGTCACGATCGTATGTGCCTTGCTGCTCAGCCACGGGAACCTTGGCGCCGTCGACGGTCAGTACCGCGACGACGTTGCCGTCCTCATGCCACGCGTATACGTCGGCAATATTCGCGGCCGGGTCCCCGACACCCACGCTCGTGGCCTCGGAGTGATCCGCGGCAAAGGCGCTGACCGCGAGCGTACTCGCAACTAGCGCCGCCCCTAGTCTCTTCCAAGTCATCGTTCTCCTTTCGAGGCGCGTCATCGCCTCGCTCCCTGATCGATCCACTGCCGAATCAACTCGATGTCCTCGACGTCGAGAGCGCGACGACCAAGGGGCATGCGCGCACCGCACACCGGCTCCACATCGGCCAGCTTCGACATCAGAATGCTCTCCGCAGACGAACCCGCGACCACGCGCACGCCCTCACCTCCGCATGCCGGACCCCGCGCCTGCTGTCCGACGAGATTCGCAAACGCCAGATCCTCCGTCGCAAAGTCCAGCTCGGCGCGCGGAGCGGGCGAAAGGTGGCATCCGGGGATGGCGCAGCGCGCTTCGATCACATCGTAGACCGCTAAAAAGCCGACAGTTTCCGCATCCACCGACGCGTCGGAAGCGTTTGCTCCCGCGCCGCACGCCCACACCAAGACCAGCCAGACCCCGCGCATTTGAAAGCACGGAGGCGACAACGCGCGGAAACGTTACAAGGCTCCCGGAAGTTCGCGAAGAACGTACGCAACGATGCGGTCACAACGTGTTCCTGCAAACCGGAACGCGTCACTCGCCTTCGTATCCATTTGCTCCATCAGCCACTCGCGAAGCGCACGGCGCGCACGATGAAGACGAACGCGCACGGCCTCTTCGGTCATGTCCAAACACGCGCCGACTTCGCGAGACGTCATCTCTTGTACGTCCCGCATCACGAAGACGACACGGTACGAATCCGGAAGTGAATCGATCGCGCGTTCAAGCAGGATTCGCAGCTCGCCTCGGGACGCGTGCTCCTCGGGCGAGGGAACCCTTTCCTCTTCCGGCTCTTCGACGACGGAGAGATCCGCAAAGCGTCCACGCTTACGCCGGCGCAATGCTTCGTGCACCACGATCCTCGTTAGCCAGGTTGCAAGACGAGCCTCCCCGCGAAAGCTGTCGAGGCTTCGGTACGCCGAGAGGTATCCTTGCTGTACCGCGTCCTCCGCTTCGGCATCGTCCTTGAGAATCGCGCGGGCCGTCCGAAAGAGACGCTGGTTGTGGCGCCGCATGATCACTTCAAACGCGTCGCGGTCGCCGCCGACGACCTGTTCGGCGATTCGCTCGTCGGAGAGCGCGGGTTCCATGAGAAGGAGGAGTACCGACTTCAGGGTTTCGTTACAGCTTCCTTTCTGACATCGCTCGCTTTACACTAATGACGCAATGTCACGTTGTTGCTGTATTTTGCTCTTCGTTGCGACCACAGCGAACGCCCAGGAGCTTGGCCAGGAGCTCCAGGAACGAGCGACCAACGTTCTCCTCGAGGCGGGATGGCGCTACCCGATTGCGGGTCAGGATCGCGTGCTTCGCGAGGACGGACGCTTTCCGCTGACCTATCACGGCGCCATCACGCTGATGGCCGGACAAGGCCGCGGTTTCTATACCCAAGCCCGCTTCGATGGATTCGGACCGACCGGACGAGGGGCTTATCCCTTCCTGGTCTCTGGGCGGGTCGGCTATTTCCTCGACGTTCATCAGTGGGATCCCGGCGGGTTTCGCCAGGCGCAAAACCGGTGGACGTCACGCGACTGCGAGCAGATCTCCGACACGCTGGAGCGATGCACGACGACCCGGCACACGCGTACCTACTCGTGGTGGGAACCCGCGGGGTGGGTGCACGGTGCGCGCTATGTGTACGCAGCGTATCGACAACTCTTCAACGTCGAGGGTGATCCGCGCGCGGACGGAACCGAAACCCAAACCGACGCGGGCGCAGTAGGCCTCGGGATCGGACTCATTCAGTCCAAGTTCGGAACCTTCCTCAACGAAGTCGAAGTGCACTACAACCTCTTTGGGTGGGACGCGCCCGGTCGAAGCGAATGGGGGTTTCGCTATCACAGCCAGGTTCTCTTCGGTCCGGTCTTTCTCGACTTCGAGCTCCTCCTCGACGCCGGCCTTGGGAGTGAGATCTCCGTCGGTCTCGGCTTCGTCATCTCCCCGTAGATTGCTCGTCGCCCGCCGAATCCTGACGATGCAGCGGAGCTCGAAAAGCAGCGCTATTCTATGGCCATGCTTCGCTTGGTTGGGGGAGGCGTGCTCTTTGCGCTGGTGGTTCTGGCACCACTAAGCGCCACGAATACGCTGGTCGCTGCACAAAGTCCGCTCGCTGCCCACAGCGGCGACTACGTATGGACCGGCGAGTCCAGCGAGCAGGCCGCCATCGCGACCGCGATCGAAGCGGCTGTCGAAGGAATGAACAGCCTCTCCGCAAATATCGCGCGGGCGCGTCTCGCGATCGCAAACGAGCCCGCGGAACGACTCAGCGTGCAAATCGACGAAAGCGGCACGACCCTTCGCGCGGGCGACCGGGAAACCCATGTGCCAGCGACGGGAACCTCAAGGGTGCGCGGACTCGGTGGCGAACGTGTGCGGGCGTCTCAGCGCGTCGAGGGAAGCAGCGTGCACCTCACCTTTCGCGGCGGGCAGGGCACGCGCCACCAAACGCTCGAGTTCCACGGAGGCACCCTTGTCGTCGACGTCCGCATCGAGAGCCGGCACCTCACGAGCGACGTCCACTACCGTCTGACGTATCGGCGGGCCTCCTAGACCGGTCGATCGCCGGCGTGGGAGTCGAGCACCTGGATGCGAAACCCTTCCGGTGAGGTCGCATAGAACGAACGGTGAATCCGGCCGTCCTTGAAGTCGGAGAGTTCGAAGCCGGCCTCCGTGAAGAGCGCCTGGGCGTCCTCGATGCGGTCGTACATCAGATCGAAGGGCGCATCGACCGGCCCCTCCCCTTCCAGCTCGCGAAGGACAATATGAGTCCCGCCCCGAAGCTCGAGAACCGCAAAGTTCTCGCGACCCACAATGGTCCGCACGCCCACCTGTTCGAGGCGCTGGGTGGCGGCCTTGACGCCCTTCGCGTGAAGAAAGAGATGGCCAGCAGCGGCTTTGGGTCGAGGGTCCGTCATGGGTCGATCGTCCGGCAGGACGCCGTCAAGGGCAACCGCGCAGCTGGCTCTGCGATCGGGGGTCGCGAATCGCGAGGTCGATGGAATCTCGACGTTGCAGGATCGACGTTGCAGGATCGTCTACGGCTCCACGCACACGCCAGCCGCGCACACGAAGGGGCTCGGGCACGCGACGCCTTCGCACTCCCAGCGAGCGCAGCTTCCGCCGCGACACTCGTAGGGACCGCAGTCCGAGTTCATCGCGCAGCCCGTGCGAAGCGCGCATCGTCCAGTACCGGTGCACCGAAAGCCAGCGTTGCACTCGGAGTCGTCCTCGCACTCCCGGACGCAAGCGCCAAAAACACAAAGGTCGGTGTCGCAATCGGTGTCGCCGCCGCAGCCGAGGCAGATTCCCCCGGGTGCGCCGCGGTTGCAGCTCGCCGAGGGTCCGCTGCAATCGGCTGAACTTCGACACTGGACCGGCCCCGGCGGAACCGGGGGCCCGGAGTCGACGCTGGCATCCAGGCTCGCGTCTGTTTCCGCGTCGACCGCCGAGTCCTCAACGGTGGCGGCGTCCTCCACAGCGCTATCCGCGGCAGCGGCGTCCGTGACCGCAGCATCCGTCCCTGCGTCATCCGTGGCCGCGCCATCCGTCGGAGCATCCGTCGCGGCGTCCTCCCCGGCATCCTCCCCCCCGTCGGTAGTGCCCACATCCGTAGTGCCCACATCCCGCGCAGCGTCCACACCTGCGGCATCCCGCGGGCGGCTTGAATCGTCTCCACAGCCGAGGGCGACAAGCGCACAAAGAAAGCCAAGTCGAAGCATCCGGTTTTCCTGTAGCAGCCCCCCCTCCCTCACGCACGACGGGCGAAACACAGGCCATCCACCCTTTTTGACAGTGGTTTTCTGCTACGTCCGCACGACGACGCGCGAAACGCAGGCCACCCACCCTTTTTGACAGTGGTTTTCTGCGACTCGCTCGACCTCGATGCACGGTGGCTTGCGCCAAACGCGAAGCCGTCAAACCGGGATCGATCGAAAGCGGCTTTGCAACAGCCTAGAAGAGCTCGGACTCGGACATCTCCGACGACCCGGACATCTCCGACGACCCGGACATCTCCGACGAACCCGCCATCGACGACGTTCCCGGAGGCGCCGCAACTCGCGGCGAGAGCACCAGCTCCACCTCGAGCGACTCGCCTGCACCGACCCGCGCGTCGATCGTCACATCGCGAAAGAGCGGATGCCACGAGTGCACATGAATGTCCTGATCGGCGGGCACCTCGAGCTCGAAACGTCCCCCCTCGATCGTGACGGTATGCACCGGGTGGTACGAAACGATCACATCCGTTCGACCACAGGGCGCAGCAAAGCCGCAGCGGATCTCCTGCACGCCGCCCTCGTCCAGAGGGATTCGCCGCGGCGTCCCTTTGAGGAGTCCTTCCATGAACCCGGTCCGACCGGCCCCCACCATGAAGGGGTAGTCGCTCTGGTTCTCAAGCACGATGACGTCGCCCCGCGTCGCAGTGATGAGCGCAGGCTGAAGCCGGCAGTCGCGAATCTGAACCCGATGCTCCTTCGGCTCCCACTCCCCGAGCGGCTCGAAGAAGCGCTGCTGATCGCCGGTGGCGGTCACCATGACGCCGACAAGACCGCCTTCTTCAAGATGCACAGGCCGACGCGCAGCCCCGTTGTCCGGTGGACAGTCACGCGGAGCGTCGGCCTCGGGCCCAACCCCCGTAAGCTCCTCGGGCAGATACTCCGGGATGCCAGCGCCCTCCGCTAACTTCACGATCCCGCGAATGGTTCCGAGCGCTGGCGTTTCCGTTGCGGGCTGAGGATCGGCCTCTGGCCCTTCCGTCGAGGGTCGCGTCTCCCCGCATGTGCTGCAGCCAAGCGCCAACAAGAGCGCGACGCGCATTCCAGGCGCCACCTGCACCCTACGCAACCAGCTGCTGCGCCGCCTGCACCGCAAGGTCGAGGAACCAGCTCGGCATGAGCCCGAGCTCCATGACCGCAAGCCCCGAAATCGCCAGCGCCGTGACCACGTAGCCGGAGCGCATTGGGACCGCGATAACCTGATCCTTCTCGGGCTCCTTCATGAACATCACGACGATGACCCGCAGGTAGTAGTACGCGCCGATCGCACTCGTGAGCACACCAAGAACCGCAAGCCACACCATGCCACCGCCTGCCTGCACGGCTGCGTTGAACACGTAGTACTTGCCGAAGAAGCCCGCCGTGGGTGGAAAACCCATGAGCGAAAGCACGCCGATCACGAAGGGCAACGCGGCCATCGGATGCCGTCGCCCCACGCCGCGGAGGTCGTCGTAGCTCACCGCCTCTTTGCCCTTGGAGCCCATGAGAATCAGCGAACCAAAGGCGAGGACATTCGAGACCGTGTAGGCCAAGAGATAGAAGTAGACCGCGCTGATGCCTGCTTCGCCGACCCGAAACGCCGCCACGAGACCCACAAGGAGGTAACCTGCGTGCGCGATCGAGGAGTAGGCGAGCATGCGCTTGATGCTGCTCTGCCCCACCGCCGCGATGTTTCCGTAGACCATGGTGATCGCGGCGAGACCTGCAAGAACCGGCGGCCAACCCGACGCTTCACTCATCGAGAGGTCGTCGCCAAAGGACACGATCATCACGCGCACGAAGACGGCAAACGCAGCCGCCTTGACCGCAACGCTCATAAAGGTCGTCGCTGGCGTCATCGCGCCCTCGTAGGCGTCCGGCGTCCACATGTGAAAGGGAACCGCGCTGACCTTGAACGCCAGCCCGACAATGACGAGAAGCATGCCCATCAGCACGAGACGCGGATCCGCGCCCTGGGAAATCCCTTCGGCAATCCCGGCGAAATCCGTGTGGCCCGTCGCCGCGTAGAGAAGCGCCGAACCGAAGAGCAGAATCGCTGCGGCGAAGGAGCCGAGCAGGAAGTACTTCACCGCGCCTTCCACCGCGCGAGCGCTCGTCCGCCGAAATGCAGCCATGCAGTACACGCCGAGCGACATCGTCTCGAGGCCGACAAAGAGCGAAAGCAGGTCGACGCTGCGCGCGAGGATCATGCCGCCAAACGCGCTGAAGAGGATGAGGACGTAGAACTCACCGCGCTCGAAGCCGTGCTCTCGGAGGTAGCCGCCCGCCAAGAGCGTCGAGAGGGCGCCGCCCGCGCAGATGACCACGTCAAAGAAAAGCGCTGCCTTGTCGACGGCGATGTAGTTCGCGATCATCGGGGGGATTTCGCCGAGCGGCTCGTTGCTCACGAGCGCGGCGAGACTGATCGCGCCGCTGACCGCAAGGGCGACTGAAGTCACCGTCGCCAGCTCCGCGCGTTCTTCGACGAACGCGTCGACAAGCATGATGAAGAGTCCGCTCACTACAAGCAGGAGCAGAGGAGCCACGAGTACCCAGAAGCTCATTGCGCACCTCCGGCCATGGCCACGGTGTCGTTTGTTGCGGCGTCACGCGCAGCGGTCTCTTCGGCCGCACGGTTCGCGTTCGGATGCCGGTCGGGATGCCAGAGGCGAAGGGTGTCGTTCGCATCGTTCACTTCCCACTTCTCTTCGAAGTCACTGAGGAAGTTCTCGACGGCCGGCTCCGACTTCTCGAGGAAGGTATTCGGGTAGAGACCGATCCAGAAGACGAGCAGCAGAAGCGGCGCCACCGACATCCACTCGCGGCGCGTCATGTCGGGAAGACCGTCGTTCTCTTTCTTCGAGACCGGGCCCCAGAACATCTTCAACACCGCGTGCAGCATGTAGACGGCCGCGAGAATCACGCCGGTCGCAGCGACGATCGCGAAGATGCCGCCCCACTGCCCGAACCCGATGATGCGGTTCGAGACGAAGGCGCCGCTCATGATCATGAACTCGCCCACGAAGCCGTTGGTTCCCGGAAGACCAATCGAGCTCATGGCGACGATAATGAACGCGATCGCGTACCAGGGCATCACCTTCGCGAGGCCACCGAACTCGTCGAGGTCTCGCGTGTGGCGACGCTCGTAGATCACACCGACGAGAATAAAGAGCGCCCCGGTCGAGATACCGTGGTTGACCATCTGCAGAATCGCGCCGTTCACGCCGTGGGGCGTCATCGCGAACATGCCGAGGGCCACAAAGCCCATGTGGCTCACCGAGCTGTACGCCACGAGTTTCTTGACGTCCTTTTGCACCCACGCGCAGTACGCGCCGTAGATGATGCCCACGAGCCCAACCGCCGCGATCGTCGGCCCTACGTACTGGCTCGCGAGCGGAAAGAGCGGCATCGCAAAACGGAGGAATCCGTAGGTTCCAAGCTTGAGGAGCACCGCCGCCAGGATCACCGAGCCGCCCGTGGGCGCCTGGACGTGCGCGTCCGGAAGCCACGTGTGGAACGGGAACATCGGCACCTTGATCGCAAAGGCGAGCGCGAAGGCAGCGAAGAGGTAGAGCTGTGCGTCGAAGGGCAGAACGACGTCGTGAATCGCGACGAGGTCGAAGGTGTAAACGCCGGTGAGCTCCTCGTACGCCGCAACGATCCAGAGGATCGCAATCAGCATGAGAAGGCTTCCAACCATCGTGTAGAGGAAAAACTTCACCGCGGCGTAGACGCGATTCGCGCCGCCCCAGACCCCCACGATGAGGTACATCGGGACGAGCATCAGCTCCCAGAACACGTAGAAGAGGAAGAGGTCGAGGGCGAAGAAAGCGCCCAACATGCCGACCTCAAGAAGGAGAAAGCTGAGGGCGTACTCCTTGAGCTTCGTGTCGATGCTGGTCCACGACGCGAAGAGCGCGATGGGCGTCAAGAGCGTCGTCAGGAGCACCAGCCAAAGCGAGATCCCGTCGACGCCGACCTTGTATGAAATGCCGACGCTCTCGACCCACTCGACGTCGGTGACGTAGTGAAAGCCGGATTGCGCGTAGTCGACGGCCACGAGCGCGTCGACGGCCGGAAAGCGGCCAAGCATCGACTGCACCTGCTCGACGACCTCCGGTAGAAGCAGAAGGCTGAGGAGGAAGTTGAAGACCAGGATGCCGACCGAGGTGCGGCGAATCGCCTGGTGCCACTGCCGCGGCATGAAGAAGATGATCGCCGCGCCGAGGAGCGGAATCAGCAAAAGCGTCGTGAGCAAGTGCTCGCCGAGAAGGGTGCTCATCGAATCACCTCCGCCCGGGCCTGCGAGGGGGTCGCTCGGTTCGCCGCCTGCGCCGGAGCGGCTTGCCGCGGCGGGTTTACGAGGGTCACGGAAACCGTCTCCCGATCAATATTGCCGAAGGCGTTGCGTACTTCGACCGTCGCCTCGATCACCGGTGCGACCGCAAGGGTTGTGCGCCCCACCTGAATGCGCTGCCCTGGCTCGAGCCAGAACTCCTCGTCGCGCTGCTGGTTGGCCTGGCGAACCACGGCGTCGTTCGGTCGGATGACGACGTGGCCGTCCTCGTCGAGGAACGCCGCCGCCGGAGTCTCCGATTCACTGCTCGCCTGCCAGCCAGGTCCAACGATCCCGTCGTTCAAAAGAAGCGGCGAGGTTTCGAGCGCGATTTCGGTGTACTGACCGCGGCGCTCGTTGACGAGGAGCATGTAGCCGGTGCGGTCTTCCTCGCTGTAGCGGTACTGCGCGCGGGTCGTCGACCCAAAGCGGGTCTGTCCGGGAACGCTCGCGAAGTGCACGTGCTCGATGTTCTGGGCGCCCTCCAGCGCCTCCCGAAGGTCGCCGATCTCACTCTCGGGTGGGTGGAACTCGTAGACCTTGCCACCGGCGTTGGTAAGGGTACCGAGGGCGGAGCGGTCGCTCGGCCACGGCTCCGGCGCAATGGCTGCCCGTACGAGAGCAACCACGCGGGCGGCTTCCTCGTTGGTGATGTCGTCTTTGAGGTCGATGGTGACGTGCTGCGGCTGCACGGGGATGTCGAACTCCCCGTCGCCATCGACGTCGAAGCGGTACTCGTAACCGAAGCCGCGGCCGACCTGAAAACTCGCGGAGTTGGTCGTCGCCTCCACCTTGACGTCCGCATGGGGGTAGAGGAACCACCAGCTCATCCCCACGAGACCGAGCACCAGCACGAGTCCGTAGGCGTGAACCACACCGACCTGAATGCGGGTGAAGACCCACGAGGTAACCGCGACGAGACCGCTTGTGGCCTTGGTGAGCAACCCGTCGACGAAGGTCTGGTCGATGCGGCCCGCGAAGACCGCAAGCTTCTTGTTCGCCATGAGGATGGTCGCGCCGTAGAACTCGTCCACGCGCCATTTGTCGAAGAGGAACGCGCGAAGCTTCTCGGGAAGCGTGAGCCGATCCTCGGAGGTGTCGTGAATCGCAGCGTCCTTGTAGAGGGCGCGTGCGGCGAGAATACCGATAGCCATCGCCAAAAGGCCCGCGACTGCCGCGACGTTCACCGCGGTCATGTTCTCACCAAGGGCGAGGTTGGTGATGGAGGGATCCATCCAGTGGCCCCACCAGTGATACTGGTCGAGGTGAATTCCCGCGAACGGCAGCACGTGCGGAATGCCGAGAAAGCCGACAACTACCGCGCCAATGCCGAGCACCATGAGCGGAAAGGTCATGGCCGTTTCCGACTCGTGCGGCTCGCTCGGGTAGCTGTGGTGATGATCGTCGTGACCGTCGCCGTGCGCCTCGTCGTGATCGTCTCCGCCCGCGCTTCGGTACTCGCCCGTGAAGGTCAGGTAGTAGAGACGGAACATGTAGAACGCCGTCATCGTCGCCGCGATGAAGAGCGTCACCAGCACGAACCAACCAACGCCGGGGGAGATCGGCGACGCTTCGCCGCCAAACGCCACGTTCGAGGCGCCGAGAAGGATCTCGTCCTTCGAAAAGAAGCCGCTGAAGAAGGGCACGCCCGCGATCGCCAGACAGCTTACGAGGAAGGTCCAATGCGTCTTGGGCATGAACTTCTTCATGCCGCCGAGCTTGTAGATGTCTGCGTCGCCGTGCGCGTGCACCGCGTGCATCACCGATCCGGCACCGAGGAAGAGGCAGGCCTTGAAGAAAGCGTGCGTGAAGACGTGAAAGAAGCCCGCCGCAAACGCGCCAACGCCGACGGCCGCAAACATGAAGCCGAGCTGGCTGACGGTGGAGTACGCGAGGATCTTCTTCATCTCGTGCTGCACGACCGCGATGGTCGCCGCGATGAAGGCGGTGACCGCGCCGACGATCGCAATCACGCTCATCGCCGTCGGGGACTCGAGAAAGACCGGCGAGAGGCGGCAGCAGAGGTAAACGCCAGCGGTGACCATCGTGGCCGCGTGGATCAGCGCGGACACCGGGGTCGGTCCGGCCATCGCGTCCGGGAGCCACACGTAGAGCGGAACCTGCGCGGACTTACCGGTGCAGCCGAGGAAGAGGAAGAGGCAGGCGACCGTCGCCATGGTGCCGACTTCCGCGGCGCCGATGGTCATCTCGCGCTGAAGCTCAGGGGCCGCGCTGTTAATCTCGGTGAACTCAAACGAACCCGCCACGGAGACCAGGATGAACATGCCGATGAGCACGCCGAAGTCACCGATACGGTTCGCGATGAAGGCCTTGCGACCGGCCGCCGCGTAGGCGGGCTCATGCCACCAAAACCCGATGAGGAGGTAGGAGCAGAGACCGACGCCCTCCCAGCCGACGAACATCAGAGGCACGCTGCTCGCGAGCACCAGGATGAGCATCGAGGCCATGAAGAGGTTCAGGTACGCGAAGAAACGCGCGTAACCCGGGTCGTCCTTCATGTAGCCGAGGGAGTAGATGTGAATCAGCGAGCCAATGCCCGTGACCACCAGCGTCATCAAACCGCTGAGGGAATCGAAGACGAAACGAACGCGGATCGGCACCTCGCGGAAACCGTCGATTCCCGGAAGGCTGATCGTGAACCACTCGTAGACGTCCGCAACGAGCGCGGCGTTTTCCATGCCGTCGTGCTTGGCTTCCTGCAGCGTAAGGAACGACGACACCGCGAGGCCAAAAGCCCCGAGGACCGTTCCCACGCCCACCAGCGAAACCAAACGCTTGTTGGCGAAGCGGCCCGCAAGCCCGTTCATGATCGCGCCCGCGAGCGGGAGCAGCACGATCCAGAGCACCGGAAGGTTCTGCATCGGTCAGTGCCTCAATAGGTCGGCTTTGTCGGTCTCAACGGTCTTTTTGAGGCGATAAAGCGCAATCACGATCGCGAGTCCCACCGCGGCTTCCGCAGCGGCAACGGCGATCACAAAGAAGGAAAAGAGCTGCCCGGCGTGGTTGTCCGGATAGAAGCGGTTCGTCGAAACAAGGGCGACGTTCACCGAGTTCAGCATGATCTCGATGCACATCAGCTGAATCAGCACGTTGCGTCGGATGAGAAAGCCGACGGCTCCAGTGCCGAAGAGCAGCGTCGCGAGAGCGAGGTATTCTCCAAGTCCCATCGGTGTCTCCTCAGGCCGCCTGCCCGGCGGTGTCAGAGGCCTCGCGAGCTTGCTTCTTTTCAGCGAGCTCGCGCTTGGTCGCGCGACGGGCAACCGCCACCGCGCCAATGATTGCGACGAGTAAGGTGATCGAGACCACCTCGAACGGAACGAGCGCATCGCGGTAGAGCGCAACGCCGACGCCTTCGACGGTGCCGTAGCCCGGAGGTGCCACGACCCACTCGGACGATACGTCGACAATTCCGAAGGCCAAGGTCACGGTGAACATTCCCATGCCCACCAGACTCAACATTCGCACCACGAAGCCCCGCGAAGTTCGCGGCACCTCCGCGGCGGGGCCGATCAGCATGATGACGAACACAAAAAGAACGACCACCGCGCCTGCGTAAACGAGGAGCTGAATGGCCGCCAAAAGGTGAGCATTAAGCGTGAGGTAAAGACCCGCGAGCGCGACGATGTGAATCAAGAGCGACATTGCCGCCCGAAGCGGGCGTCGCGCGATCACGGTGCCGAGCGCGCCCCCAAGGGCCACGAACGCGCTGACGGCAAAGAGAATGAACTTCGCGTCGGTCACGCCGCCGCTCCCTTCAAGAGTTTCCGCGTGCTCTCGTCGTGGCGAACGTCGAGAGGCGCGCCTCGCTTGGCGGCTTCCACGAACTCGTCGCGGTAGCGCTGGACAAATCCGAGGAGCGGCATCGCGGTTCCGTCGGCAAACGCACAGATGGTGTTGCCCATCATGTTGTTCGCGATGTCGACGAGGAGCTTCACGTCTTCGACCTTGCCGCGGCCGTTCACAAGACCGTCGAGAACGTCGACGAGCCAGCCGCTGCCTTCGCGGCAGGGCGTGCACTGGCCGCAGGACTCGTGCTTGTAGAAGCGCATCAGGTTGCGGCACGCCTCGACCATGTTGACGGTGTCGTCCATCACGATCGCGCAGCAGGTGCCGAGCATGGTGCCGAGCGCGCGGTAGGTGTCGACGCCCATCGGAACGTCGATCTCGCTCTTGCCGTGCCACTCGTGGAGGGGATGGTCTTCGGCGGGTGCGTCGACGAGCCAGTCCGGCCGGAGCACCGGCGTCGACGAACCGCCGGGGATGACTCCCTTGAGCGGATGGTCGTCGTGGAGCATGCCGCCGCCGTAGTCGTAGATCAGCTCGCGCATCGTGATACCGACCGGCGCCTCGTAGACGCCCGGCTTCTTCACGTGGCCGCTGATGCCGTAGAGGCGAACGCCGCCGTCTCGCGGGGAAAGACGACCGAGGTTGTTCCAGGTCTCCCCACCGAGTTCGACGATGTCCGGAACGGCGGCGATCGTCTCGACGTTGTTGACGATCGTCGGCTGGTCGAAAACGCCCTTGATCGCCGGAAACGGCGGCTTGAGACGCGGCTCACCGCGGCGGCCCTCGAGGCTGTTGAGGAGCGCGGTTTCCTCGCCGCAGATGTACGCGCCGGCACCCGAGTGCGTCCAAATGTGGATCGGGTGCGGCTTTCCAAACGGGCGCTCTCCGACGTAGCCCTTGTCGCGGGCTTCCTGGAGCGCGGCGTCGAGAAAATCGATGGAATGCTTCAGCTCACCGCGAACGTAGATGTAGGCGGTGTGTGCGCCGATCGCCCAGCAGGTAATCAGGATCCCCTCGATGAGGCGATGCGGATCCTGGTTCATGATCGTTCGGTCTTTGAAGGTGCCGGGCTCGCTCTCGTCGGCGTTGATGACGAGGTAAACCTCTTCACCTTCCTTGGGGTTGAGAAAGCCCCACTTCACGCCCGCGGGAAAGCCCGCGCCACCGCGGCCACGAATCGAAGCAGCTTTCACCTCTTCGCGAATTTGCTCCGGGCGCATCATCGTCAGCGCGCGACGAGCCGTCCGATAGGCGCCATGCTTTTCAGCGACCGCGAGGGTGTGGCTCCCCTCGATGCCGTAGCGAGAAGTAAGCAGAGGTTTGGTTTCGCTCACGACCTCTCCTCCGCGCGATAGCGCTCGATGATCTGGTCCAACTTGTCGAGAGTCAGATCTTCGAAGTAGTCATCGTCGATCTGGACCATCGGTGCCTGGCCGCAGGCGGCGAGGCACTCGGCCTTGAGCAGCGTGAAACGACCATCGCTCGAGGTATGCCCGATGTGGCAGTCCAGGTGATCTTCCAGGTGTTCCTGGATTGCCTTTGCGCCGCGAAGATCACAGGAAAGGGTCCGGCAGACCCAGATCACGTGATCACCGACCGGTTCTTCAAAGAACATCGTGTAAAAGGTCACAACGCCTTTGACGATGGCCGTTGAAAGCTCGAGTCGCTCACCGACCCACGCGATCACGTCTGGGCTGATCCAGCCATGCTGGCGCTGACAGATCCAAAGGACCGGGATGAGAGCCGCTCGGCGATTAGGATAATGCCCGAGCAGCTCTTCGACTTCTCGTTCTCGCTCGGGAGTGAGGGCGAAGGGCATCTCTACTTTGCCTGAAAAAAAGGCGCACTCGCACCCGCGCGAGGCGACCGGACGCTAGGCTTCACGCCCGCGTCTGTCAAGGGACCCCTCATCGACAAAAACCGCGCGGTTTCGGGCAATACCCGGCCTCCGGCACGAGACAAGAACCTTTCCCTCACGTAGGTTTCTGGATAGGGTACGCATGTTTCGGGGGGGTCCGCCCAACGCGGTCCTCCCGCTCGTTCATTCGGGCGGGTCTTCACCCGTCCACGCCGTGAGGAGCTCCGTGACGGTCTACTGCCCCAACTGTGGAAAACCCAATACCGACGAGGCGACGACCTGCATCGCTTGCGGTACTGAGTTGCGCAAACCCGCAGGGAAGAAAGCGAAGTTCAAGGGAACCATGATGATGGCCGGAGTGACCGCACCCACTCCGCCCGCTCCTGGTGGTCCCCCTGGAGGAGCACCCCCGCAGCCTGCACAGGGTGCGCCAGGTGCACCTGCCCCTGCGAAGAAGGACCTCGCGTTTCAACAAACGATGCTGGGCCCGATGACGCCGCCTCCGGGCGCGGCGCCTGCGCCCGGCCTGGGCACCCCTCCGGGTGCACCGACTGGCACACCGACGGGGCCGATGCCGGGCACCCCAGGCGCTCCGGGCTTCGGTCAGCCCCCGGCCGATCCGACCCCGCCCTCCGGTCCAGGGTTTGGCGCACCGACCCCCGGCTTCGGTCAACCGCCCGGTCAGCCGCCTGGTGGCGCTCCGGGTGGCCAACCCGGCACACCGCCGGGTGCACCGGCACCTGGCTTCGGACAACCGCCGAGCGGCTTCGGCCAGCCCCCTGACCAGGGCGGCTTCGCACCGCCGCCCGCCGGTGGACCTCCGGGGGGCGCGCCTGGCTTTGGCGGCCCGCCGCAAGGTGCCCCGCCGCAAGGTGCCCCGCCCCAAGCTGGATTCGGTCAACCTCCGGCGGGAGGTCCTCCTGGAGGTCCTCCTGGCGGCGCTCCCGGCGGTCCCCCCGGCGGCGGTTTTGGACAACCTCCGGGTGGTCCACCTGGCGGATTCAGCCCGCAAGGCGCTCCCGGCGGGCCCGGCGGATTTTCCGGTGGTCCTCCCCCCGGTGGCCCTCCCGGCCCTGGTGGCCCTCCTGGACCCGCCCCGAAAGCGCAAGGCGGAAGCAACACCAAACTTTGGGTCGGAATCGGCGTTGGCTGCCTCGTCCTCATCATCCTCGGCTGCGTCGGCGGCTGGTTCTATTGCAAGATGAAGGCGGAGGAAGCCGTGGAGGGCATGGGCGCAGAGGTGACCCGCTTTGCCCTCACGATGACGCTCTCCAGCATGAAGATGAACTGCAGCCTCGACCCGAGCGGTGCGGGGACGACGAACAGCTTCCACCCGCAGGTCGCGAGCCAGTACACGGGCCAGGCCTGTCAGGTGAACGACAACGCCATTGCGGCCTACGGACGGTCTTGCACCACAGGTCAGCGCCCATGCTCGGACGCTGGAAACGTCGCGGGCTCTGGAGAGGAGTCGCGGGTCTCCGCGCTCGGCGTCGATGTCTCCCAATGCTACGTCTATACGTCCGGCACCTCGAAGGTCGTTGGGTGTGCTCTCGACACTGGGTTTAAGCTCGTCCACATCGAAAACCTCGGCGCCGTCCAATAAGCGGACCTCCGCCTCGATGAACAACGGCGTCCTTTCGGGCGCCGTTTTTCTTTCTGGTATCTTCGCGAGATGTGGCGCGTCGAATACGATCCTGATCGACGCCTGCTGACCCTTCGCCTTCGCGATTTGGTGAACCCAGGCGATATCCGCGAGCTCGCTTCTGCCCAGGCGGAAGCGCTCTCCTGCACCGCGGGGACGCCCTTTCGCGTGTTGGTCGACCTCCGTCGCCTCTTCCCGCTCGAACAGGAGGCGGTCGACCTCTTCGCGGAACTCAAGCGGGTGGTCCACGAACAACAAGGTTTTCGCGGGCTCGTCGTTCTCACGGACAGCGCCACCGTGGCGATGCAGCAGCATCACACCCGCGTCCGCCAAGGTACGGATCCCGAGCGCGAGCTGATTACGACCCAAAACAGGGAAGCCGAAGCCTTTCTCGAACGTCCTATGGAGTAGGATTTTCGGGATGCGCCACGTTCTTATCGCAGACGACGAAGCTCGCATTCGAGAGGTGGTGCAGTACGCCCTCGAAAAGGAAGGCTTTCGAGTCACCGGCGCAACAGACGGTCTCGAGGCCCTTGAGCTCGGTCTCCGAGAGCGCCTCGATCTCATCGTCCTCGACGTGACGATGCCCGGCATGGACGGCCTCGAGGTTTGCCGCCGCATTCGCGCGGAGTCGAGCACGCCGATCCTTTTTCTCTCCGCGAAGGGTGAGGAGATCGATCGGGTCCTCGGCCTGGAGATCGGCGGGGACGACTACCTCACCAAACCCTTTTCGCCGCGCGAACTCGTCGCGCGCGTTCGGGCAATCCTGCGACGCAGCGATGACACCCAGCAGCGTTTGAAGACCCGGGTCCTCAGCTATGGCCCGGTCCGCATTGATCCCGAACGGCACGAAACGCTCTGCAACGATCAACCCATCAAGCTCACTGCGACTGAGTTTGGGGTGCTTCACGCACTCTTTGAACGTCCGGGGGTCGTGCTGAGCCGCGCCCAGCTCATGCAGCGGGCCTACGCCTACGACAACCTGGTTACCGAGCGAACCATCGACACCCACGTCCGCCGAATCCGCGCGAAGTTTCGCTCTCACGACGTCGACCCCATCGAAACGGTGCACGGCGTCGGCTACAAGGCGGCCGAGCTCTAGGGCAATGGGCATTTTTGAGACGGGCTCCGGTGTTCTCCGCGTATGAGGGGGCTCTCCAAACAGCTCGGACGCATCCGGGTACGCCTTTTGGTGGTGAACCTCGTCGTGGTGCTCGTCCCGGTCGCCGGCCTTGAGTTCGCCGACCTATACGAACGCCAGCTCCTCGGCGCGCTTGAACGCGACATGCGCAATCAGGCCGTGCTCGTGCGCCGTTTTCTCGAGGGGGACCTTCGGCGCGGGGTTTCCCTTGGCTCGGCGCATCACGAGGAAGCCCTTCGCGCTTCGGCCGAAAAAACTCGTACGCGAATCCGCATCCTCGACCGAAGTCGCGCCGTCGTCGTCGACTCGCATCGCCGCGGTCCGCCCGAGGGCCGCGAACCTCCGCCCCCCGTCCTGCTCGGTTCGACGAGCTCGATTCGCGGTCGATCGCCGCGCGACGACGTGCCGTGGCCGATCGTTCCACGACGTCGTGAGATCCGTGAGGCATTCGCGGGGCAGCGAAGCTCCTTCACACGCGTGCGCCGCGAGCAGCCCGCGGTGTTCCTCTTCGTCACC
>JBCDAA010000033.1:0-36102 GCA_039186435.1 Myxococcota bacterium
GGACGTCGAAGGGAACGCGGCGGCGATAGATCCGTTGAAGGGCCTTGGTTTCCGAGGGGCTGAGGCCCGAGGTATTGCCGTGAATAGGACGCAAGAGGGAACGAAACTCCTTGCCGCACTACGAGCGTAGCAGGTTCGCGGGCGACGGGAACCTCCGAGCGAAGCGAGGCGCGAAGCGTCATTGGAGGGGTTCACTCCGGCGAAATCACTGTCGTAGCGCGCGCAAGCTAGCCACGATTTCTCGGACGTCACGCGCAGGGCCGAAGAACGCGATCCTCCGCTTCTTCGCAGAGCCCTGATTCCAGGTCATCGCACTCGCAGAGCACTTCGCTGGAGCACCCCGCCGGGATGGGGAGGCACGTCCCGCGGCTTGCGGGCGGCTCGTCGCTCGGCGCGCCGCAACAGAGGCACTCGAGAAGGCAGTACTCGCCGACCCCACAGGGGGTCTCCCCACAGTCGATGGCAACTAGTTCGATACTTTGGCTGCCGCCGCATCCGCTGCCGCATTGGTCGCACGCGAAGGTGACCGATGCGCGCAAGGTTGGTTCGCTTGCGTCCGGTGTGTCCGCGTCACTTCGGTTGGTTAGAAACGCGACGACTTCCCAGTTCGGAGTTTCGCGAAAGCCAAGTCCACCACCGACATCGTAAGCAAACGGAAATGAGATTTCCCGAACGTCGTGGGTCCGCGCAAAGCCGGTCTCGCCGTCGGCGATGAGGCGAATCTCAAGGGTCGCCCAGTCGCTTGGCGTGACCGAGTCGGGGAAGTCGAGGGTCCCCGTGACCTGCGGGGCAGCTGGGTCACACGACGCGTCGGCGCGGACGACTGCATCCGCTCCGGAGTCGACGGACGCGTCGTCCTCCGGTGACGACGTGCTGTCGCATCCCATCAAAGCAATCCATAAACATAAGGTTCGGCGCATGACTCCTCCGCCAAAGAGGAAGAGCAAGTTCCGCGCCTTCGCAAAACGCCGGGAAAACAGAGCGCTTCGCTGTGTCGAGATGTGCCTACTGTGCGGTCAATACCTCAGGGGAGAGGTCCACACTGATCGGACAGTGATCCGAGCCCATCACTTTGTGGTGCACGCGCGCCGCTTTCAAAAAGGGCATCGCGCCCGGCGACGCGAGGATGTAGTCGATGCGCCAGCCGATGTTCTTTTCACGGACACCAAAGCGCTGACTCCACCAGCTGTAGGCCACCTTCTCGGGGTAGAGGGAGCGAAAGGTGTCGGTCCATCCTTCGCGAAGCCAGCGATCGAGCTCGTCGCGCTCCTCCGGGAGGAAACCTGAGGTCTTCTTGTTCTGCTTCGGCCTCGCAAGGTCGATCTCCGCGTGCGCGGTGTTGAAGTCCCCCATGATGAGCACTGGCTTACCGGCAGCGCGCAGGGGCTCAAGGCGGTCAAAGAGCGCTTTGTAAAAGTCGAGCTTGTAGGGCACGCGCGAGTTGTCGCGGTTCTTGCCGCTGCCGTTTGGAAAGTAGACGTTGGCGATCGTGAGCGCACCGAAGCGCGCGATCTGAACCCGACCTTCCACATCGAACGCCGGATCGCCGAGCGACGTGAACACCTCGTCGGGTTCCTTTCGAGCGAAGAGCGCGACGCCGCTGTAGCCCTTTCGCTCGGCCGACGAGTAGTGAGTGCGCCATCGCGCAGGCTTGCGCACGCCATCGTCCAGCTGTTCGGGGAGGACGCGCGTCTCCTGCAGCCCGACCACGTCGGCGCGGGCCTTTCGAAGCCATTCGAGAAAGCCCTTTTTGGCGACCGCCCGGAGCCCGTTGACGTTCCAGGAGACGACTCGATAGATCGTGCGCGCTGGCATGGGGAGCCTTCTCTAGCAGCCTTCCCACGAGGTGCGACGCGCGATTGTGCAGCGTGGGCGAGCTCACCTGTCAGGCAATGCGCGGATGGTCTCCCGAGCCGCTCCGCCCTTATTCTCCGCGGGCCCCAAAGCCTTTTGCACAACTGGGGTCAAAATCGGCAGACCCCTAGCGATTCGGCTACACTCCGGCTCGATCCATGGCCCTTCCCAACCGCGATCCCTTCCTCGGCCTGACGCTCGACGGCAAATACGAAGTGGTTTCGGCGATCGCCCGAGGCGGCATGGGACGCGTCTATCGCGCGATTCAGCAGCCGCTCGGTCGAGAGGTCGCCCTCAAGATCCTGGACCTCGACCAGCTCGAGGGCAAAAAGGCCGGCGGTGACTTCGCAAAGCGCTTCTTTTTGGAGGCGGCCTCCTGCGCGAAGCTGACCCATCCGAACACGATCGTCGTCTACGACTACGGTCGCGCCGAAGACGACATCTTCTACATCGCGATGGAGCTCCTCGAGGGCAACACCCTTGACGACATTCTCGAAGCGAGCGCTCCTATCGATCCTGCCGTGACGATTCACGTCGGTCTTCAGATCTGCGGCTCGATCGGTGAAGCCCACCAGCAGGGCATGGTCCACCGCGACCTCAAGCCCTCCAACGTGATGGTCATCGCGCGCGGCGCCGACTCCAACTTCGCGAAGGTCCTCGACTTCGGGCTCGTGAAGCAGGACTCGGATGTGGGCCTTACCCAAACGGGCGCACTGCTCGGAACCCCGCGCTACATTTCGCCCGAACAGATCGCCAACGCGGACGTTGGGCCGACGAGCGACATCTACTCGCTGGGCGCGGTGATGTACCACTGCCTCACCGGACGGCCGCCCTTCGACTCCGACTCCAAGTTCGTGCTTCTCGCGTCGCACATCAACGTCGAGCCTCCGGCGATCGAAGAGCTTCAGCCGACGACTCCCTCAAGCCCGCAGCTTCGCGAAGTGATCATGCGGTGCTTGCAAAAGGAACCGGCCGATCGCTTTCAGACGATGGAAGAGCTCGCGGAAGCGCTGATGGCGTGCCCGGAGGAAAGCGGCACCGCCGCGAGCAGCATGGTGAGCTCCGTTGCGCTCTCGAGCATCGACGTGGGTTCGCTTCCGCGCCGCGAGCCGGATCGCTCTGGCGTGATGCTCGCGGACGAAGCGATCGAACCGGCGCCCGAAAACGAAGGCAAACCCTCGCCGCTCTTTTGGGTCGCGCTGCTTGCGGGTCTGCTGATTGGGGCTGGGGGCATCGCGTGGTGGTGGCTCGGACGGGCCGAGCCCGTTCCGGTAGCAGAGGTCGCAGAGGTTGCAGAGCCCGCCGCCGAGAGTGCCCCTGCGATCCCGGAGGAGCCTTCGGAGCCGTCCCCCATGGAAGCAGCGGCCGCCGCGACCACGCGGGTTGAGGTTCAGACCTCCCCCGAGGGGGCGTCGATTCGGCGCGATGGCCGGGATCTCGGCGATGCGCCCGTGACCTTGGTCATTCCCGAAGGCGAGAGCTGGTCGTTGACGGTCGCCTTGAGCGGCTACGAGAGCCGGGAAATCAGCGTGACCGGCGGCCAGGGCGTTGCAAACATCCGCCTTCGTCGTCAGCGCCGGGGTTCGACGATGCGACCTTCCTCCCCGCCCCCGGAAGAAACCGTGATGGCCCCGGCGATGGAAGAGACCCCCATGGAGACGCCAATGGCGGGTACCATGGCGCCGGAGGGAGGCATGCGACCGCGAACGGACAATCGCGATCCATGGGCCCGCTGACTTGACCTTATGATCATCCGACTCATCACCGTGCTCCTGTTGCTGCAGGCGACCAGCGCGTTCGCGCAAGAAGAAGAGCTCTCCGACGAAGATCAACGCGCACGCCGCCTCTACGAGGTGGGCGACGATCTCTACTCGCAGGGGCGCTACGAGGAAGCGCTCGCGGCGTTTCAGGAAGCCTACGAACTCTCCGAGCGACCGCTTCTCCTCTTCAACATCGCGAATGCGCAGGAGCGGGCAGGCCATTGGGAAGAAGCCGTCGAATCCCTCCGCGCGTATCTTCCGAACGCCGATGAGTCCGAGCGTTCTCGCATCGAGTCGCGGATCGAAAGTCTCGAGCGACGAGTCGAGCGTCTTCGGCAGCAAAATGAGCGCCCGGATCCGCCACCGCCGCCACCCGAGGAATCGAGAAATCTTGCGGGGCCGGTTGTACTTGGAGCCGGCGGCGCGCTCCTTGTCGGAGGTGTGGTCCTCGCGGTGCTCGCACGGGGCGCTCGCGACGACGTGGACGGCGCTTGCGTGAACGTCGACGGCCGGCAGATCTGTCCCGACTCCGCGCGGTCCGATGTCGACCGCGACCGAGGCCTTTCGATCGGGGCGGACGTACTCTTCGTCTCGTCGGCCGCGGCGATCGGCGTCGGACTCTTCTTGCTGCTTCGAAAAACCGATGACGACGAAGACGACGAGCCGGCGGTGGAAGCCGACGCACTTCTTGGACCGGGTAGCGCAGGGATGGTGGTACGTGGCCGTTTCTAAAGTCGGCGTCGCACTGCTGGCGGGCTGCTTCGTGCTCTCCTGCAGCTTCACCCGGGCGGAACAGGACAACTGCCGGACCAACGACGAATGCCGCGTCGCGTTTGGTGTGGGTTCGATCTGCGGCGACAACGGCTTCTGTCAGCCCTCGATCGAGCAACCACGCTGCGCGACGACGGAGCCTGAAAACCTCCTGAGCGGCGCGACCAGCGACCGCGCGATCATCGGCACCCTCATCGACGGCTCGCTCATGACGCATGTGGCTCGCGGCAACGCCGTTCGTTTGGCCGTGATCGACGCCAACAACGCCGGGGGATTCGACCGCGAGTTTGGGCTCGTGATCTGCGACATCAGCGCGAACTTCGAAGGCGATGGAATGAGTCGGTCGGAAGCGGCCGTCGCCATGGCGCTCCACCTCGAGAACGTCGTTGGTGCGCTCGCGATCGTAGGTCCGCCTGGATCAGAAGAAGCGGAATCGGTGTTCGAGGCAACGACCGATGTCGTGCTTGTGACTCCATCCGCAACAAGCCCCGCGCTCACGCAGCTCGAGCCGGTTCCGGCCTCCGATGACGCCCCCGGGCGCCTGTGGCGAACGGCGCCCACCGACGAGGAGCAAGCGCAGCAGATTGTTTCCGACCTGATGACGCGCTCCGTCACGGACGTGTACATCATGGCGCAGAACGGGGCGTACGGAGACGGTCTTCTCACGCTCCTCGGCGAACAGCTTTCGGAGGTTCCTTCCGTTCGTTTCGAAACCAGCGGGCAGCTTTCCAGCGCCGTAGGTGTCGTCGCCGAGAGCACCGCGAGCGAGGTGATCTTCATTTCGTCCGACACGAGTGACACGGTCGACTTCCTCACAGCGGCAAGCGCGGACTCGCGCCTAAACACGCGGCGCTTCTTTCTTACCGACGCCGCCGCCAACCAGGACTTGTTGACCGGGTTGGCCGCGCTTCCGATGACCGAGCGCGACGAACTCATCTCGCGGATTCGCGGAACCCGGCCGGCGAACGATGCGCGCCTCGCCCGGGATTTCGCCAGCCGTTACCGAATTGAATTCGGACAGAACGACATCGACGCGCTCACCTTCACCGCGCATTCCTACGACGCGGGCTGGCTCGCGCTCTACGGGATCGTCTGGTCCGAGCTCCAGGAAGGGGGCATCGCCCGCGATGGTGTTCGGCGCGGTCTCCGACAAGTGAGTTCGGGTACCCCCATCGATGTCGGCGAGCTCAGCTGGCCGACCGTGCTTTCCGAGTTTGCCGCGGGCAACAGCATCGATGTGTCGGGCGCATCGGGCGCCCTCAATTACGACCCTGCGGCGGAGGAACGTTCCGAAGGCGGCGGGAGCTTTGGGGTCTGGCTGATCTCCGGCGACGGAGCACGAATCTGCGTCGCGGGCGACACCGACTGTCTCTAGCCGTCCTTCATCGTTAGACCAGGCCGTCGCGTAGCGGCGTGTCGGCCGTTCTTGCCTTCAGCTTTGCCCATGCTTCTCGGCACAGCTGCTCCGCTTCTTCGCGAGACGCAACGTCGATGGTGACGTCGTCATCGGGTGAGTTCGCGCGTGCAACCCGCGCAGCCTGGAGGCGCGCCACCGTCTCGTCGCTGACGTGCGCGCAGAGGGCGACCCCCCGACTTCGTGCGTAGCCGATCGAAGCGCCAAAGATCTCGGCGAGTGCCGCGTTCAGGGTCTTGAGGCCACGCATGTCCGCGAGGACAACGTGTGCTTTCCCGGCGAACTGGTCGGTTGCTTTGCGATAGGCGACGTCGAACTCGTGCATGTCCGCGTCGCGAAATACACCGCTCATGCGGACAAGGATCAAGCCTTCGTGGGGCCGCTGCTCGACGTCCCATTTGGCCAAGAGAGCTTCACTCATGGAGGACGGATACTAGACCCGTGCGCCTCCGGCTACCACACGGAGAGATGGTCTTCGACGACCCCAAAGATCCCGTCGATGGTCCGCTCGCGAACTCGTCCGTGAAAGCGCCCGTAAGGCTGAACAAAGTCGCTGCGGAGCACCTTGAGATCCAAGTGCTGCGCCCGGGCACCGAGCGGCCGAAAGGTGAGGTCCACCGCGTCATCGTCCACGCTTCGGATTCGCCAGTCGTCGACGCCTGGGGTTCGAGGGACCTCAAAGCGGACGCCGCCGAGCGTCTCGACCTGACCGTCGATCCAGAGCGCGTTTTCCTGGGAGGCTCCATCCTTGTCGTAGACCTCCGCGGAGAGATTCAGCCCGAGGAGAGCACCGCCGCTCTCGCCGGCGAAGCTCGCCCATTTCCAGCGGGTGGTCCGCGCGGCAAGGGAGCGCGTCCAATCGCTGACCGCGCAGCTTTCCGCGAGATCGATCGCCTCGTCGCCAAACCGAACGCTACCCGTGGCGCGAAGTCCGGCCGCCTTGTGGGTGTATGCCGGTCGCCCACCGCCGAGGTCGAAAAGAAGCGCGAGCGCGTCGGCAGCTTCGATCCGAAAGCTTCCCTGAAGTGGCCCGCGCGTAAGCGGCACATCAAGACGAACATCCCAGCCGCCGCGTGCGCGCCATCCGATGTCGATTTCGGCGTCGCGATGTCGCCAGCGCGTACGTCCGTGGACCGAGCTCGGCGCAAATTCGAGCGCGCGACCCAGCGGAGAGAGCATGGCGTACTCGTGCGCGACGCTCGGCTGTCGCTTGTCCACGAGGTAAAGAAACGCATTGGCGACGTAGCGAAGCTGCACGACGCCGAACGCGAGAAAGACGCGGTGGTTGCTGACGGAAACGTAGTGCCATTCCTTGCGGCGGAGCGCGTTCCATCCTCGACCGATCGCTGGGGTCTCAATGGGCGTTCGATAGCGACCAAAAGGAAGCGGTCCCCGTGCGGAAATCTCTCGCGGTGCGTCCGGGAGCGTCATGACGCGTTCAGGGCCGCGATTGCGGTACGAAGTTCGTCGAGCGACGGGTTCGTCAAGGCTGCTTCCACGTCCCCAACTGCGGGAGGCGCACCCGCACGGAGGGCGCGACTTCGTTCCGCGGCTTCGGCCAGGCGCGCCCGAAACGTCCCGTCGGTTTCGGCGCGAGACGCGAGCGCGCTTCGCAGCTCAAAGCAGGCGTCCACATCGCTGCACACCAGGAGCACGTCGCAGCCTGCCTCGATCGCCTTGAGGCCCGAGTTCACGATCCCCCAGTGGTCTTGTACGGCTTTCATCTCCAGGTCATCCGAGATGACGACACCCTCGTAGCCGATCTCTTCGCGGAGCAGTTCGTGAATCACGTGGCGCGAGAGCGTTGCCGGAACCTCCGGGTCGAGCGCCTCGAAGAGAACGTGCGCGGTCATCCACGAAGGAAGGTCGGTCGCGGCGCGAAAGGGCGCGAGTTCAATCTGGTTGAGGCGGTCTCGATCATGCCGAAGGGTGGGAAGCGCGAGGTGGCTGTCGAGATCGGTATCCCCGTGTCCTGGAAAGTGTTTGCCGCAAGCGAGGATGCCCGCGTCGCGCAGTCCCTCCGCGAAGGCGAGGGCGTGGGTGATCACCGTTTCCGGATCCCGCCCAAAGCTGCGATCGCCGATCACCGGGTTGTCCGGATTCGTGTCGACATCGAGAATCGGCGCGAAGTTCATTGAGAACCCGAGCGCGCGAAGCTGTGCACCGAGCGCGCGGCCGAGACGCTGCGTCATCGCGCGGTCGTCGCGCACGCCGAGAGCTCGCATGGGCGGAAGCTCAAGCACCGGGGTCTTTAGGCGTTCGACTCGACCCCCCTCTTGATCGACAGCAACGAGGGGTGGCGTCGCAGCGTCCGCGATCAAGGTTTGGATCAGCGCGGCGGTTTGGCGCGGATCCACGATGTTTCGTCGAAAGAGGATCACACCGCCGAGGGTTCCTCTTGCGAGGGCGTGGCGTATCGAATCCGGTGCATGGGTCGAGGGGAATCCCGCGACAAGAACCTGCCCGGCGAGGGCTTCGAAATTCACCCTCCAGTGATATCTCAACCCCTGCCGTGGGCCTAGGAAATGCCTAAGTGTTTGAAATTGCTAAGCGTCGATGAGCTGCTCTCCGTCCCCGACCAAGCTCCGCATAGCCTCCGGGGCCGTCCGCGCTATGTTGCGTGGGCGTGGAACCTTCCCACGATCCCACGGAGCCGAACGACGCGCTCTACGTTGATGCGGGTCCCGTTCCGGCGGTTTACCCGGTCGATTTCCCGTCGGAAAACGTCGACGACGATGCGGTAAAAGTCGTTCGTCGACTCACCCGCTACGGACATACTGCGTATCTCGTCGGGGGTGGAGTGCGCGATCTGTTGATCGGTCGACGCCCCAAAGACTTCGATGTCGCGACGAGTGCGCGCCCGTCAGAGGTTCGGCGTCTCTTTCGAAACTGCCGCGTCATTGGTCGCCGTTTTCGTCTCGCTCATATTCTCTTTGCCGGCGGTAAGATCATCGAGGTGGCGACCTTTCGTCGCGACCCCGGGCAAAAGTTCCATGTGGGTCGGTACACACGCCGGCCGGACGGAAGTCGCGCCGATCTTCCTGCGCCGGAACGTCTCACCCCAGTGAGCAATCCGTCCGACGTGGACGCCGATCTCCTCATCCGAAACGACAACGTCTTCGGGCTGCCGCACGAGGATTCGATTCGGCGTGATTTCACGATCAATGGTCTCTTCTATGACTTTCGCCGCGGTGAAGTGATCGACTACGTGGGCGGCATGGAGGACCTTCGTCGCCAAACCATTCGTACGATCGGCGACCCCGACGTCCGCTTTCGCGAAGATCCCGTTCGCATCCTTCGCGCGATCAAGTTCAGCGCGCGCATCGACTTTGGGATCGACCCTGACGTGTACGACGCCATGGTCGACTTTCGCGGAGAGCTTGAACGCGCGGCCCGTCCGCGTCTTCTCGAGGAGCTCTTTCGCTTGATGCGAGGTGGCGCTGCGCACCGATCCGTCTATCTCGCCTGGGATATCGGTGTCCTTGCGCAGCTGCTCCCTGAAGTCGCTTCATTCTTGGACGACGATGCGCCTGGAACGTCCTGGACCTGGGGCCGTCTGATGGCGGTCGACGAACTCCACCGTATGGGCGAGCTCCCCTCCGATACGGTTCTTCTCGCGGCGCTTCTTCTCGGCCCTCTCGAGGAAGCGCTCGACGGTGTTCGCGATGCGAGCGCGGCCTACGAGGAGTTCATGGAAGACCTTTCGTTTCGGCTCGCGCTGCCTCGACGAGCGAAAGACCGCATACGTCTGCTCGTGACGAGTCAGCGCCGATTCCGGCAGGGGAAAGTCGGCTCGCTCGCCCGCCGAGAGTTCTTCGCGGAAGCGGCGACACTCTTTGCGCTCGATCAGACAGCGCGCGGTGAGGAAGTGCCCGAGTGGGCCATCGATCCCGTCGCCACCGAAGAGAAAGCCAAGCCGCGTCGTCGTCGTCGTCGTCGTCGCCGTCGCTAAATAATCGGCGCGTTCGAACCGTCGGCACGATATGCGGATTTTGCTTTGGGCAGTGCTAGTCGGGTGCGGAGCGCATGCGGAACCGCAAGCGTACGAGACGACGACCGGCGCGCAGACGGAGCCCACCGAGGAGCAGGCGGAGCCCGCGGGGCCTTCGGAGTCTCAGCCGTCCGAAACCTCTTTCCAGCAGCCTTCGCAGACGCCTACCGAGGCGCAGACGGAGCCATCTGAAACGACTCCGCAGGCTTCGCCGGCGACGCCAGCGGAAAGCGCGTGCCCCCGTCCTCCTTGCGGCATCCACTGTCCTCATGGCCGCACCCGCGATACCGAAACCGGCTGCCTGCTTTGCTCGTGCAACCCGAGCCCATTCGAGTAGTTCCTACTGGAGGGTGGTCGCGAGGTCGTAATCGGGTTCTTGGCCTTCTTGGACGAGGTCGAAGATCAGCCGAAAGGCCCGCGCGTTCGGGTCGGGGTCGTCCGCGTCCGGCAAACGATGCGAGAGATTTGTAACGCTGATCATCACGTACTCGGTGTCGTCCGTGAGTTCGACGGGGAGATAGCTTCGCCGGTCGCCTCGCCGGGGCGGTGCGCTTAGGCGCGCGAGTTCACGCCCGTCGCTGCTCACGCGAGACGCGGTAAGCGCCCACTCGACACCGTACTCACCGCGAAGCCACACGCGAAGGCGGCTTTTCGGCGGCGCGTTTTTCGTATCGATGGTCGCATACGCCGTCCCATAGGTTTCGATTGGATGTGACGCGCGCGTGTGCAGGGGCATCGCGTCCACCGAACCGGTAAAGACAGGTCGAACCGTTGCGTCCGCACCGAGCCCGCGAAGTTCGTGAAAGTGGCTGTGGTCTTCCCGCTCTCCGAGAAACCATCGCGCGACGGCGAGGTCTTCCACCGTTGCGTGAAGCTGGTCCCCCCCGACGCTGAGGGCGCGGTGGATCGCCTGCCAAAGATCCGGCGCGGCGCGCAGGTCGACTCCATCCCAGGTGCGCTGTCGCGTGAGCTGCCAAAGGTCGCGCACAAAATCGCCGGACCCTCCGTCGTGGCGTTCGCTCATCATTGCGAGGAAGAGCGCCCCTCCTTCGCCCTGTCCGGCTCCGTCGCCCACCCAGCTTCGCCAGCTCTCCTGTTGCTGTCGGGAGCCGGAGTCGGCGGGACCGAACTGCCCGGTGGTTCGCCAAGCGAGCCAGGACGCAGCCGCTCGATGCCACTCGGACGCTTCTGCCGGGTCGAGACCGAGCAAGACCCCCTGCGCGTAGGCGCTCGTGATCGCGGCTTCGAGGTCGATGCCCGTGAGCGAAGGATCGACCACCCCATGCGCGATCGCCGCGTCGAGGTAGCTCCAGATGCAGCGGCCGTCCGAGCGTCCCTCGGCGAGGGCGTCCGTTGGCGTGAGGTAGAGGTCGAAGGCGGACGAGCCCCCGAGACCTCCATCGGGGAGGGGGCGCGGCCAACCCTCCACGTCCAGGCGAGACGCGACGCCCTCGAGAATCCGCAGGACGCGCTCGGCGTAGACCGGGGAGACGGTGTCGGGCGCGTGGACGGCAACTCGGGAAAACGACGACTCGAGGCGATACGAGACCATCGGGCGGGTCTGAGGCGCTGGGGCGGGGGTTCGAGGGCCCTCCCAGCGGCGGGTCGTCAGCCAAACGATGGCGTCCGCCATGTCGTCGAGACCCTCCATCACGGATCCCTCGGGTTCCTCGGCCTGCGCCTGGGCGGCCAAAGGGATCATCACCAAGAGGAACGCTAGAAAGCTTCGCATGGGACGCCCCACTCTACCTTCAACCGCCGGACATTTGACACGATTGGCCTCAAACCTCTACACCGAGAGCGGATGACTCAGCCCCGCTTGGACCCTGCTGGATTCTATGAACTGGACCTCGCATCGGGGACGGTTCGCACGCGACACGGCGATCGCGTGGTTGTTGTTACCGACAACCTCCTGGGGGCGTTGGTTTCCTCCTCGACTGATTTTGGTGCACTTCGTCGGCTTGGGGAGTCCCTCGGCGAGGAGGCCAAGCGTCACCTGAGCGACGTGAACGGAGCCGCCCCGGAAGCCGTCTTGGCGGAAGCCGCGAGCGCGCTCGGCGTGTTTGGGTGGGGCAAGCTAGGTTTCGAGCGTTGGGGCGACGCGCTGGTCGCGATCCTCGAGTCGGCGCCGCAGACCACCCCCGATGTGATGGAAGCGGTGCTCGGCGGGTTCTTCAGCAAGATCGGGGAACGCGACATCGCCTGCGTGAGTACAGGCGAAGGTCGCTTTCTCCTCGTATCGCCCTCGGTCGCGCAGGTCGTTGCAGGATGGGCCGCGGCGGGCGAAGGCCTGACGACCATTCTCGGCAAGCTTGGAGGGCGAGCATGAGCTCTCAGGTTCAGCGTCTCGAAGCGCTCCTCGCGCGGGTTCAGGAGAATCGCAACAAACCGCGCGCTGCGCCGGCACGGCCGCGGACGAGCACTCCTTTGGAACAGGCGGTCGCGGACGCGCGTCCTTCGGCGCCGGATGTCGCGCCTCCTTCCGCGCCGACCGAAGCCGCCGCGCAGCCGACTCCCGCGAAGCCCGCGGTTGCGAAGCCCGCAAAGCCTGCGCCCAAGCCCGCCGCGAAGCCCAAGCCCGCCGTCGCGAAGCCCGAGCCTGCAAAACCGGCTCCGGCGAAACCGGCTCCGGCGAAACCAGCACCGGCGAAACCGGCTCCGGTGAAGCCCCCGACGGCGACGCCCGTTCGCGCGATGCGAAAGCCCGATGGAGCCAAGCCGCCGGTCGTGTCGACGGAACCAACGCCCGCTCCGATCGAGGCATCCCTCGACGCGTCCGGGCCTGTTTCGACCGTAAAATCGACGGTCGAAGCAGCTGCGCCCGCGACCTTCGGGGCGCTCCTGGATCGGACCCTCTCGCTTCGCGAAGGCTGAGATGCTTCTCGCCATCGACGTCGGGAACACAAACACGGTGCTCGGCCTCTACGACGGGGATCAGCTTGTTCACGACTTTCGGATCGAAACGGCGAAAGGCCGAACGACCGACGAGCTTCATGTCCTCCTCGCCAACCTTCTCGACATCGCGGAGGTCCCCCGGCGTGGCGTCAAAGCGAGCATCCTCGCCTCGGTCGTTCCCTCCGTGACCGAGAACTTTGTGGAGGCGGTCGATCGCGCGTTCGATCACGACGTGATGGTCGTGCAGCCCGGCATCAAAACCGGGATGCGCTTGCTCTACGAGAATCCCCGCGAGGTCGGTGCCGACCGAATCGTCAACGCGGTCGCCGCGTACGAGCGCGTCGGAGGTGCAGTCATCGTGGTCGACTTCGGGACCGCGACCACCTTCGATTGCATCAGCGCGCAGGGCGAGTACCTCGGCGGCGCGATCGCGCCCGGCATGGAGATCTCCGCGAACGCGCTCTTCTCCCGCGCGGCGCGGCTCTTTCGAGCCCAGCTTCTTCGTCCCCCCAAAGCCATCGGGCGAAACACCGCGCACTCCATGCAGGCCGGAATCGTTTTTGGCTACGTTGGCCTCGTCGATGGCCTCGTCAGCCGCCTCCGGGAAGAAATGGGCGGCGAAGTCAGAATCATCGCAACCGGCGGCCTTGCGAGGCTCATCGAGCCCGACAGCGAATCCATCGAGGAGGTCGACGACTTCCTCACCCTCGACGGTCTGCGCCTTCTCTGGGAACGAAACCAAGCGTAGCGCTGCCTCCCGTTCCTGGCGTCGCGGTCCACAAATCTGGCCCGCAGCCGCAGCCCCAGGCTCCGGTAGGACACCACGGTGCGATAGATCAGGTTGGGCTGCTTTTACCCTCGTTGATCGCGCAGGCTCCATGCGCAGCGCCAGCGCTCCGTGGTGGGTCGGTGTCAACAAAATCAGATTGGCTTTGTTCACCGGCTTTGTTCATTGTTCACCGGCTTTGTTCACCACAAAATTAGGTTGGCTTTGTTCACCCGCTCGCCGTGGGTCGGCTTTGTTCACCGCTCGCGGTGAATCCTCCTCACCCTGGCGGCTCGCGATGTCAATAAAATCAGGTTGGCTGCTTTCGATGTCCCACCGTCCTTGGTGGCTCGCGATGTCAATAAAGTCAGGTTGGCTGCTTTCACTGTCCCACCGTCCCTGGCGGCTCGCGATGTCAATAAAATCAGGTTGGCTGATTTCACTCTCCCACCGGCCCAAACGGCCCGAAGTCAGGTTAGCTGCTCTCGCTGTTCCACCGGCCCGCTGACCCCGTGACTCGGCGGCCTCCTGCGACACGAGACCACTCGGGCGGGACGACGACTGCGAAGCAGGAAGTCGCACCGCATGCGAGACGACTCCACTGCGAAGCAGTGGAGGTGCCTCGCCCGGGCAGCACAAACGAGGGGCTCTGGCGGGCCAGAGATCGACAGAAACGGAGCAAAAGACCGCGAGGGAGGGCGGAGGAGGGGTCGAAGGACCGTCAAAAGAGCAGGGCTGACGAAGTCAGCACGGCGGCCAGGTCCGGAGACCCCTCCTCCGCCCTCCCGGCCACTTAGAACGACCCAACAAGCCGCCAACCAAAGCCGCCAACCAGCCGACCCAACCAAAGCCGACCCAGCCAGCCAGAACCCCGAGAGACCTCTTAGTCGGGACCGTCCGGAATCGAGATCGTCGGCGGTACGAGGAAGAACACATCGCGACTGTCGAGTTCCGTGAACCCGTCGCCGAGAACACGAATCGTCGCCCGAAACACCTGGGGCTCCGTTGTCGGCATCACCATGTCGTTCTGCTTCACCACGATGTCGAAGCAAACTCGGTTGCCTGAAGGCACGTCCGGGAACGTCTCCTTCACGCTATCCCCGTTGGTGTCGGTCGCCGCTCGCGGGTCGCATCCACGGCCCGCGTCGCCGGCTTCGTTCGCTTCCAGCCGATCCACAAACGCGGCAAAGGTATCCACCGTGTCGGACGGGTCGTCGATAAACTCTGCCGAGATGTCGAAGCGCGTCGAGTTCGCGAGCGTCCGAATCTGATCGACCACCGCGCTGTTGACGGTTCCGCCGGTCGCCACAACCGGCGTCGGGGCGCCGGTGTCCGCAGCCATCGTCGTCAGCTGACTCTGCGACCCCGAACCGACCGGAACACCAACGATTCGCATATTCGCGGCCAGAATGTCGGGGAGAGCGCGGGTGTAGTTCATCGGTGAACCGCCCACGGTGTAGCCCGAATACGAGCTCAGCATTCCCGGTCCGTTGTGAAACGGTGCGTCCGCGATCACGACCGCGATCGGCACCGCGCCCGAACGGAAGCAGGCATAGCCGATCGTTCCCGCCGGGCATCCACCGCGCGCGGGGTAACCACCCGCACCGCCGACGGCCATACCGGTCGCAAGGGACCAGAGCGCGGGAATCGCACCCTCGGGTCCATCGCCACCGCCGCTCGCTCTCAGTCCGTTGACCGCTGCCTGCGCTGCCGGGGCGCTCGCGCTCATGTCCTGAATGTGGTTGTAGATACGGCCGTCCCCGAAGTCGCGGTACTCGCCCACACCGATCCAGACGTCCGCGATTTCGGCGCGAACCTGATCGATGATGCCGCCCGCCATCGAGAGACTGCTGCGGACGTTGGCGATCGGACCGCCCATCGACCCCGTCGTGTCGATCAAGAAGTAGACGTCCGCGATCCGTAGATCCGTCGAGAAATCGAGCGTGTCACGCAGAGGATCGGGCGGCGCCATGAAGGGCTCGAAGAACACGAAGTCGCCGCGCGTACGCGGGCTCGACGCGGGATTAGTCGCGTCGTCGGCGCAGCTCGGGTCACCATCACACGCGCTCGTTTCGATCAGATCGGTGACGCCGTCGCCGTCCGTATCCGCGTTGTCACGCGCCGTGCCGAGGTCGCGCTCCGCTGCATCGCTGAGTCCGTCGTTGTCGCTGTCCGGGTCGCGAAAGTCCGGAATACCGTCGAGGTCGGTGTCGACTGGGCTCGTCGCCAGATCGCTGTCGCCCGCTTCCTCCATGTCGGAGTAGCCGTCGGCGTCCGTGTCGAGGTCATGGCGATCAATGATTCCGTCACCGTCCGTGTCGGGTGGAACGAACTCGCTTCGGTCGCTGATGGTGTCGTCGTCCGAGTCGATGTCGAGATAGTCCGGCAGGCCATCGCCATCGAAGTCGAGAGGCGCGGACGGATCGTCACCGATCTCATCAACGTCGCGCACCGTGTCTCCATCGTTGTCGAGGTCGCGGTAGTCGGGCAGCGCGTCCCCATCCGAATCGGCCGTCCCCTCGACCTCGTCCGGGATTCCGTTGCCATCTGCATCGGTGTCCTGAAAATCAGGCGTTCCGTCTCCGTCGCTGTCGAGAGGCGGTCGATCGCCGCCGCCGCTCACGCGTTCATCAGCGTCCCGAATCCCATCGCCGTCGGAGTCTTCGTCTCGGAAGTCCGGCGTTCCGTCGCCGTCCGTGTCCGTTCCGAGATCGCGTCCTTCCCAATCGTCTCCGATTCCGTCGCCGTCCGCGTCTCGCGCCGGGGCGATGTCCGCGTCCATGCCACCGTCGCCGCGCGAGGGGCCGCCACCGCCGCTCGGATCACAACCGAACGCCAACACTAAGAGACAAGCAAACCAACGAACCATGCCACCCTCCACCGTCTCGCGGGGAGGTCGAGACGGATGCCTAAGCGCCAAACCCTGCGCCTAAGTTCTCCCATGATGCCATGGGAGCCGCGGGGCGTCATTCATTGGTCGCGGCGAAACACCTGGTAGAAGTACTCGCCCGATCCGCCGGAAGCCGAAACGCTGAGCCGATACCGACCCGCCTCAGTCGTACAGTGTCGAACCGTGGGGAAGGGGTTTCGCGTGCCGTCGGCGGCGAGGTTGCGCCCGCTCTTCGTGAGGGTGATGTCGAGATCGCTCACTCCGTCACCCCCGACCACGAGAACACCCACGCAGTGGTTTGCAGGGAGCTCGAGGTTGTGGTTCGCCGACGCCCCCTCTCGGCGGAGACGTCCACGTCCGGGCGCAGCCGTCGCGTCCGGCTCGTAGCCCTCGACGTTCAACAGCGCCGAAACCTCCGCTAGCCGCACGTAGATCAACCCGTTGAGACCGAAGGGACCGCGGGTTCCCCGGGGCCAGCGGTACGCGTGATAGCGGAACTCGCCGGACCCCGACGCCATTCGAACCTGCATCTTGAAGGTACCGGAGCGCTCAGCGCAGACGCGCACGATCGGTCGCGCATCCCCTGCCGTGTCGGCATCGAGTTGGCGCCCGCGCGAGTCGAGCAATACGAGATCGAGGTTGCGCACCGAGTTCGCGCCGACAGCCACGATGGCGTAGCACTTTCCGCCTTCGAGCTGGATGTCGTAGTCCTGTGTTCCAGACTCGGTCAGCTCACCGCGCGAGATATCACCGTAGCTTTCGTAGCCGCGCGCCTGCATGTCGAGGTCGAGAAGGCTGTAGCGTTCGTCCAATCCCTGAGACTGCTGCTGCGCACCGAGCACCGGGTTGTTGGCGTTCGGGTCGTTCACCGCGACCTGCGACTGCTGTCGCTGCCAACCCGCGACGTAGATCGGGCCGTTGCCGTCGTACATCAGCGCGCGAAGGCGATAGCGTCCGCTCGCCTGCGGGCAGAACTCAACCTCGGCGTCAAGGTTCGTCAGGACGTCGTCGACCATCTGCTCGTCGTCGCTGTTGAAGACGTAGAGGTCAGTATCTTCGGCGCCAGGTCCGCCAAATGACGCGAACTGATAGCAAACCCCAGCCTGCAGGTTGAGCTCTCGGTCGTAGCCTTCGCGCGATCCGCGACGTACGCCTTGCGCCGGTCCGACGCTGGTAAAGCCCTGTCGCTGGTATCGCTCACCGGCCTGGTTGATCCGCTGCTGCGTGGCGGGATCAAGCGCGACGGTTGTGTCCTGAGGTGCCGCCTGCGCGGTCCCACCAAGGAGTGCGGTGAGCTGCGGATCGTTTACCGACCCCTGATAAAGCGCGTAGAAATATTCGCCCTGGCCGCTCGCCATCTGAAGGCGCGCGATGTAACGGCCAGAAGTCTGCGTGCAGACCCGGACCCACGGTCGGCCGTCGGGCTGAACGTTGTACCCAACCTGCCGACCCTGCGGATCCAAGATGATCAGGTTGAGGTCGGTGTTTGGCGCGCCGATGGCGAGCGAGACGTAGCACTGCCCCGGGGTGGCGTTGATCGCGTACGCCACGATTCCGCCGGCCGGCATGTTCGCGTTTCGCACGGCCGGTCCGACCCGCTGAAACCCACGGCCCGACAAATGGGTGTCGACCTGGTTGAGGACCTGCAGCGGCGCACCGGTCGCAGTTCCCGCCACAGGTTGGTTCCCACCCGTGCCGTTGCCGTTGGGGGTGTTCACCGTGGTGTTGGTGTTGTTGTTGATGACGATGCGACGGGGCGAGGGCGTGCAGCTCATCGCGACGAGGGCAGTTCCAATAATCAGCGAACGCATAGGCTTTCGGGGGTGAGCGAAGTCGTAGAGATGGACGATCCGACGCCCGGATGCTTCAACGGGCGTCTATCGAAGCACGGAGGACCGTAGAGGCGCAAACTTCCCCAAGATCGCTCTTTGCTTAGCCTGACCCCGCGCTCGCTGGTTCTCGCCGCCCCTCGCGGCGTTGCTCGTCTTGAAATACCACTGGTATTCCATCGACTTCGCGCCTGGCGAGGAACGCCGAGCCCGGCGCGATCACGAGATCCGTCTGAGCGACGAGCAATCTAAATACGCTGAAACCCAGGAAACTCTGGCCTGCGTCGAGCCGAAGAGACCCGCGGAGGCACCGATGCTGCGTATTTTCCTCGTTTTGGCCGTTCTCAACGTCACCCTCGACACCCAGGCGCAGGACACCGCCGCCCCAAGCCTCGAGGTTTCCTCCGACGATCTTGGCAAGCCCTGGTGGGCCTACGGGGCGAGCGCGGACGCGGTGGGCGCAGCGTTTGGAGACTACCAGCTGCGTCTCGACCTGGGCCTGAGCCGCCACCACGGCATCGCCCTGAGCCCCGGCTGGCGGCGCGACGGCGACCACGGACCCATGCTGGGCGTCGCGTACTCGGTGTGGCCGATGGGTCGCGGTCTTCACGGCCTCGCGCTGAGCGTGACTGGCGATGTCGCCTGGATTCGCGGCGCCGACCGGGTGGATCTCGCACTGGGTGGGGAGGTTGGTTACCAGTACGTGTGGGACGGGCTCCTTCTGGGCGTCGCCGTCGGGGCGGAACGTACGTGGCGCTTCGAAGGGCAGCGAGCGCGCAGCATCGCTCCGATTGTTCGCGTGCAGCTCGGCTGGGCCTGGGGCTGATCGCGCCCTCCGCATCTTCACGGTGTTGAACGCACCTCCCACTTGGGGGGTGCGTTTTCAATTGGGGCTGCCGAACTCAGCGAAGAAGCCAGACGAGTCCGGCGATGCTCAGCGCGAGGACCGTTCCGGCGAGGACGTACACCACCAGGTCGGCCGAGCCGCCCTTGGCCTTGGGCGCGGTGAGCACCTGGGCTTCCGGAGGAGGCGTCTCAGCGCCCGTCACCGGACCTGTGGGGTCGGTCGTCGGTGCGGCAACGTCGCCCGTTCCGGTGGCGGGCTCCTCTTCAGGTTCTTCAGGTTCGGGTTCCGCCGGCGCTGGGTCGGGGAGCGCGATCTCTTCGTCGGGAAGCTGAAGCACATCCGCGAGCGCCTGTTTTGCCGGGTCTTCGAACACGACGATCGTGGCGCCGATCTGGAGCTCGTCGCGGTCCCGGAGCATCGCTTCGTTCTTGGTGATCCCGTTGACGAGAAGGCCGTTCTTGCTGTCGAGATCGCGCGCCTTGACGCCGCTCGCGTCACGAAGGATTTCCACGTGCTCCCGCGATGCGTCGGCGTCGGGAAGGGTGAGATCGCAGGTGTCGCCACGGCCGAGCACAAGGCTCGCAGGCGGCGGTGGGAGTTCGATGGCCGCTCCCTTTGATGCGCCGTTGAGAACCTCAAGGCGAGGCGCGCCGATTCGGCCGGAGGCATCGGGATCGAGCGCGTCGCGGACCAAGAGGCGCGCGAGTTCGGCGGTTTGCTGTGCGGAAGTTGGCGATGCGGCGATGCCGATTTCGAGGGTGAGCGCAAAGCCGCCGATCTCGATGAGGTCGCCACTCCGCAGCGGCTTGGCGCGATGTGGGATCAGCCGCTTGCCGTTGACACGGCAGCCGTTGGTCGACCCTTCGTCCACGAGCGCATAGCGCGCTCCTTCAGCGCGCAATGTCGCGTGCGTATTGCTGACCGCGGGATGCGGAAGCTGCACGTCGGCACCCGCGCTTCGCCCGATCACGACCCGCGCCTGGTCAAACTCGAACCGCAGCTCGGCCGCGTCGGTGCGTCGCGTCCACGAGGACCGAACGACGAGCCGGACGCCCATGGGCTCACCCTGAGCGCCACAGCCCGCGGAGTCAATTTCACGGCCGCCTGCGGCTTTTTTGACGACTCAACCTCGAACCTCGTACGCACGACAGAACGGAGTAGCGACACGATGGAAGCAGCAAGCGAACGACGTAGTGTTCAGGATCCCCGCGTTCCCCTCGACAACGTGTTGGTGGAAGTCGCGCCGGAAGGGTTCGTGGAGGGATTCGAGGCGGACGGTGTCAACGTTGGCCCTGGCGGTCTGTCGATGCGCTCGGCGATCCTTCCCGACGTCGGCTCGCGCCTCCGCTGTCGCTTCAACTCGCCGCACGACGGAACGAGCGTCGACGCGGACTGCGAGGTGGTGTGGGCCCAAGACAGCGGGCCGAACCTCGGCGAGTTTGGTTTGCGCTTCACCGAGCTTGGTGACTCGGATGCGGCTTCGATTCAGCGTCTGGTCGATGCCTGGCACACCACGATCGACGAGCCTGAGGGAGGCGCCGTGACGCTCCACCTTGAAGGCGTGGGTCAACCGGTGGAAGCGGAGCTCGTGCACCGCGCGACCGACGCCCTCCTGGTCGAGCAGCCGCTGCCGTTTTTGAAGATCGGCACTGGCATTGAAGAGTCTGGCCGCCGGGGGCATCTCGCCGCGGTTGATCTCCGCATCGACGACGGCGTCCCAAGGCTCGTGCTCACGATCGGCTATGAACCGGCTGCCGTGATGGACGTGCCGCTCGACGCCGAGGCGACGTTGATGGATGCGCCGGCGCCTTCGGTGGACGACGAGGTTTCGCTGGAGGCGGCTGCGACTGTTGAGGCCCGCGACGCGATCGAAGATTCGATCGATCCTTCCTTTGATTTGAACGGGGACCTCCCCGAAGCAGGTTCGCGGACGACGCGAACCTCCGAGCGCAGCGAGGCGCGAAGCGTCATTGGAGGGGGGGGTCTAGGGATAGACCTCCCAGGAGAGACAGTTGCTGCGGAGGAACCGTCGATCGACGACTCCTTTGACGAAGCGATCGCTGCGGAAGACGCGGAGGCGCTTGCGTCCTTTCGTTCGTCGCACGGGCTTCGTCTGCATCGCACCAAAGTGGTGGTTAAGTCTCACGCTGCGAAAGCACGCGTTTGGTTTGTTACGCTGTGGGCCAAGGCTTCTCCGGCGCTTCGTGCGTGGTGGGCGAAGGCGCGCCACTTCGGCGGCGACCTCGGACGCCGGACCAGTGCGTGGGTGCGCGTGCTTCGTTCGAAAGCGAAGCGGACGAGCGACAAACCTCGGAAAGCGGCGCGTGCGACGCGGACTCCCAAGAAGCGACGCACGACGCGCGTGCCGAAGTCGCGCGACGCGGCTCCAGGACCCCGAGTTCGAGTTCGCGTTCGACTTCGATGGGTGCTGCTTGCGCTGATTGCCGCGGGCGGGACGTACGCACTGGTGGGACGCGCCGAGCCGGAGGCGACGGCGAATAAGCTTCCCAAGGCGGCGGATCCAGAGCTTGGGGACGAGGTTGCGGCCCCAGTGATTGCGGAACCCGCGCCGGCGCCGGCTCCGGTGGAAGAGGTGCGTGCAGAACCGGAGACGGCGGAGCCGGTGGAGGTTGAGCCCCCGGAGCCCGGGATGCCGCGCGCGATGGCAGAGCCCTCCCGAAGCGCCGGTCAGATGCCGGCGCCGAGTTTTCCAACGCTCGGGAGCGAACGGCCGTCGGAGCCGGGAACTGTTCCTGCGAACTCGCCGTACGCGGTCGACGTGCGGAGCAATGCGCCGCAGAGCTTTGGCCTCGATGAGGTCGCGGGCGGCGAGCAGTTTCGTATTCGAATGAGTCGAGCTCCGGGCGGCCTTCAAGGCGAGGTCACGGACGACGGGTTTCGTGTCGTCGTCAGCGGCGCGACGGCGGAAGAAGGGGCGATGCGGATCGCGCGCGTTCATCCTGACGTTCGGACCGCGCGGATTGAGAATGAAGGCGATCGCACGGCGACGCTGAGCGTTCGTTTCGTGAGCGGCCGGCGACCTCCGTATCGTGTGCATATCTCCGGGCAGGCGCTCTTTGTGACCTTGGGACGATGATGCGGCCATGGCGCTTCGGATGGCCGATGCGCTATGGTTGTTACCGTCGTCATGGAGAGGACGCCGACCTGGGAGTTCGCGAAAGCGGTTGTCCCCGAAGCGTATTTTCGTGATCCGGCCTCTACCTTCGGGCGTCTCGCTGGCGCTGGCGCGGAGGAGTGGCTTCAAGAGCGGTGGGCCGAGGCGCTGCGCCGCGTGGGTGGCCAGCTAGACGCGAGCCAACCCTGTGTTGTTGCCCGATCCGCGTCACTCGTGATCGTCAAGCTGCCGACGGTGCGCGAACCCAACGAGGTGATCTTCGTTGCGATCGCAACCCCGGAGGAGACGCCACAGATCGTGTACTACGAGTGGACGTTCGCGGCAGATCTCGCGAGTGCGTCGACGACGAAAGCGATGCTTTCGACCACCGACGGGAGTACGTCGGTGAAGTTGGGACCCAAGCCTGACGTTTCCCTTGACGGGTTCCTTGCTGCGCTTGGACCTCGCGCGACTGCCACGGCGCCGGTGTTTCGTTCGCCTCCTCAGACCTCCCCAAGCTCGTTCCTCGTTGCCGCGATGGCAACGGGCGCGGCGTGCACCTGCGATGATTGTTTCGGGCGTGTTCGTCGTGCTCCTCGCCGCGTTCCTTTCCGGGTTTCGTGCCGGCGCTGACGCCGCCCCCGTTGAGCTGGAGGGGACGTACGGTCCGAACGATGATTTGGGCCGGGCGCTCTTTGCATTGCGGGGCTCCGTTCGCGGCATCCAGCGCTTGGATGTTGTCGGTCCTGGGGGTCCAGGCTCCACGCGCATCGATACAACGACACGAGGGCTTGCGATCGACCTCCGCGAGGTGGCGGACGCGGCGCCTCGCTACGAAGTCACCGTCGTTTTTCGAGGGCCGAGTCTCTTTGGCGTGAGGATCGGAGAGGGGGAACGAGTCGTCCGAGAGGTGGTCATCGATCGCCAACTGGCGATGCGCTACGACGAAGTAGAGGGAGTAACGCGGCTCGACGGTATGCCGGGGCATATTCGCTTTGACGACGGGGAGCTCTTGGTTCGCCGCGGCGAGGGGGTCAGGTTGGAGCACAACGGCGCCGTCGGTGTCCGAGTTCCCGTCGATCTGGTCGCTCTCCTTAACGAGCCGGGCAATTTCAGCGCCGTTGTTGCTGGGTCGGGAGAGATTGCGATCCGGGGGATTCGCGCGGTGGCTCCATCGGGTCTAGCGTTTGAAGGGAACGTGCACGTTGCGGCAGCTGCGCTTCAGGCAGATGCGAGTCGTGTCCTTCTCGAACGAGAGCAGTTCGGGACGACGCGGCCTTTGCTGCGCAACTCGGTGGTGCTCCGAGATGGTGGATTCGCAAATACCCGCTCGCGGTTGTATCCCGCCATCAGGGTTCCGAGCACCCTCTCGGAGGTGACGCACGTGTTTCACCTCCAGACTGGATGGGACGGGGTCGAAAGCTGTGGTTCAGCGACGAGCTACCGTGCGATGGTTTGGTTGTCCCATTGGAACCGCGCGACTGACGATTACGTGGTCGAACGTTTCGAAGGAGAGAACCCAGGTTGCCGGGTTCACGGCGGACGCGGGTGGTGCGGGACACGTTTTCAAAGAGACGTGCGAGGGAATTCGGAGATCCCGCTCGCCGCGGCGTATGCCCGCATCCACGAGCGCCTTGGCGTTCCGCACACTGGGGTTCCGGAGAAACTCGACTAGCTCGTTGGGAGCCAGACACGGAAGGTGGTGCCTTCGCCGAGGATGCTTTCGATCTCGATGCGCCCGTCGTGCTGCTGAACGATCTTCCGAACGATCGAAAGACCGAGACCGGTTCCCTTGCCTTCGCCTTTTGTGGAGAAGAAGGGTTCGAAGACCGACTCTAGCTGATCGTGAGGGATGCCAGCGCCGTTGTCGCGCACGCAGATCGTGACGCCGTGCTCGTCGCTGATCGCTTCGAGCATGAGCTTGCCGGCGCCCATGGGCATCGCGTGACAGGCGTTGGTAATCAGGTTGATGAAGATCTGGTGGAGCTGGCTTCGCACGCCGAGAACGCTGGGGAGTGGTTCCTCGTAGTTCTTTTCGACGGAGGTACCGGCTTCGCCGACGACGTGCTCGCAAAAGACGAGTGACTGGTCGAGGACTTCCGCAACCGTGAGCTCGCGCGGCTGCTCCGTGCTCGGTCGGGCGTAGGTGACCAGGTCGCGGGTAAATCGAAGAATGCGCTCGGCGGCCTGCACGATGCGGCGGAGCTTTTCGACATCGGCGGCGTCGGCGTTCTCCCGTTCGCCCTTGGAGTGCAGGTACTCGGCGTAGACGGAGATGCTGGTGAGCGGGTTGTTGAGTTCGTGAACCACGCCCGCCGCGAGCTGTCCGAGGGTCGCGAGCTTTTCGGCCTGGAGAATCTGACTTTCAAGCCGGTGGAGCTCGGTGAGGTCGCGGCCGATGGCGATGATGCCGTCGATCTCCCCTTTCGGGCTGAGGATCGTGACGAGGTTGGTCGAGACGCGCGCGACGCCTCCGTCGGCCTTCTTGAGTCCGACCTCAAAGGTGTCTCGCGCCCGGCCACGGAGGGCGGCAACCACGACCGGGAGAAGCGCTCCGCGCTCGGCCTCCGAGACGAGGTGGAGGAAGTCTCGACCGACGACCGTCTCGCGCGAGAGGCCGAGCAGGGAAAGAAGCGCGGAGCTCACGACCTGAACACGGCGATGGCGATCGATGACGATGATCGGAACGCTCGCGCGGTCGAGGAGTCGCGCGAGGTAGCCGCTGAGGTAGCTGGCTTCATGGCGCAGACGCGCGCGCCCGAGGGCGCCGGCGAGTTTCAGCGCGGCGAGTTTCACGCGAGCTTGATCGTCCTCCGGGACCTCGTCTTTGTATTCCACGCCGAGGACGCCAATGAGGCTTCCGTCGGAGGTGAGCGCGACGTCGAAGCCGCTGGTCGATCCGTCGAAGTCGAGCTCGTATTGCTGCACGACCGGGATGCCGGCGCGGCGCGCGTCGTCGATGCCGAGGCTGACCGCAGCGAGCGCTTCGCGGGTGACGCGGAGGCGCTCCTGGCGCCCGGCGGCGAGTCGTCCGGTGGAGCGAACCAGGTCGAGCATGGGGCGCTCGCGGCTGACGAGACGAACGACGAAACGACGTCCGGAAAGAACGCGGGCGAACGCCGCAAGGTACTCCTCGAGGATGTCCTCGTCGTCGGCCTGGGCGTGTTCGGAGGTCCCGAGCTCGAAGAGCACGTCGGCGAGGGCATCCCAGGTGGGAACGAGAAGGCTTTGGTCCGGCGGGACATCGAGCGTGGGGTGATCGCCCGTGTCCACCTCGCTAATGCGCTCTCGACGCCGGGATGGCGGAAGCGGCACCGGGCCGCTATCGCGCTTTTCCCAGCTATCGGGAGCGCTTTCGGCGGCGTCTTCGGCTTCTTCGGAGTCCATGATCAATCCCCCACCGTCGGGGGCTCGGATTGGCTGGATGATTTGTCGAGGTCGAGAATGCGCTGCTGACCGACGTACGATTTCGTTTCGTACTTGGTCATCTTTCCAATCTTACGAACGATTTCGGCCATTCTTTCCGTTTCTCGAACCATGATCTGGGCAGCTCGGTATTCGGACGAATCGGGGCTGAGCTTTCGGGTCAGAAGTTCCGCGTAGGCCATCACGCTCGTGAGGGGCTGGTTGAGCTCGTGGGCGGCGGTACCGGCGAGCTCCGCGATCAGGGCCTGCTTTTCCGTGGAGGCGAGCTTTTGCTGGGCTTCCGCGAGACGCTCTTCGACGCGGAGCTTTTCGCGGAGGTCGGTGAAGATGCCGAAAGTCGCGACCGGCGCGCCGCGCTCGTAGATCATCGCTGCCGAGAGTCGGATCGGGATTCGCGTGCCGTCCTTTCCGAGGGCCTCGGTTTGAATGGGAGAAAGCCGTCCGGGGCCGCCGTAGCCTTCGGACCGGATCTTTCGCATGACCTCTTTGGCGCCCTCGGCGGGGTAGAGCTCGGTGGACTGCATCCGGCCGACAACCTCGTCGGCGCGATAGCCGTAGATGCGTTCAGCCCCCTGGTTGAAGAGGATGACGTTTCCTTGAAGGTCGGAGGCGATAATCCCGTCGACGCTCGCGTCGATCAGGGACTCGAGGAACTCCATCGTCTTGACGAATTCGGCTTCGGTTCGGCGCTGTTCAGTAACATCCTGAAACGAGATGAGAACCGCGCCATCTCCGTCGGCGAGGGGCGCGAAGGAACAGCTGCAGACGATGTAGTCCCCGTCGTAGTGCGCGATTCGAACGTCCACGGCGCGCGGGTAGTCGCCACGTGCGAATCCTTGCCAGAGCGAGAACGCCCGCGGGCGATCCTTGCGATGGATCATCCCGATGACGCGGTGACCGCTCGTGTGGTTCTCGCTGGTGCCGAGGATCTCGTACGCTCGGGGGTTGGCAAAGAGAAGGCGTCCAGCGGAGCCGACGACGGCAATGCCTTCCGCTGCGGAGGCGAAGAGGTCCGCGTATCGCTTGAGCTGCGTGAGGCGCCGCTCCGCTTCAAAGCGGGCAAAGGTGATCTGCTGGGTGTGGTCGCGCAACGACTGCATAACCCGCGCGTTGCGGAGGGCGACCGCGGTCGCGTTTGCGAGGATCTGACAGAGGTGGGTCTCCCGCTCGCTGAGCTCGCCTCGTTCTGCAGTCGAGCGAAGAAAGAGAACGCCGATGGCCTGCTGTTCCCAAACGATCGGAAAAAGGCTCAGGCCGCTGAGTTCCGAGTGGCCGATGTCTTCGCGCACGCGATCGAGCACCGGGTGCGTGCTGGCATCCTGAATCGTGAGGGCTTCCCGCGTGCGCAGGACCTGACGAATTTCGGGATATTTGTTGAGGTCGAGCTGCAGGTTGGTGAGCTTTTCGTCGTCGCTTGCGACGAGCACGTACCCGATGTCCTCGGTGTCCGGTTCCGGCGCGAGCACGATCGAGACGCGGCCTACCTGCACCACGTCGGCGATGCGCCGGACCACCGTGTAGAGGATTTCGTGAAAGTCGAGGGAGGATGCGAGCGCTTGGGTTAGCTCGAGCATGACCTCGGCGTCCCGCTTGGCGATGCTCAGGGCATCGAGCTCGTGACGGACGCGAAAGCGTGCGTGAACGCGCGCCGCAAGTTCGTCCGATCCAAACGGACTGCAGAGGACGTCGTCGGCGCCCGTTTCGAGCGCCTGTCCGACGAAGTCCGCGCCTTTGCCGCTTCCCACTGCGATCAGCGAGAGGCCTTCCGGACCATCCGAACGCAGCCGCGCGATCAAGGAGAGGGTGGCGGCGTCATCATCCGCGGCGAGAACCACGACGCTTTCGCCGGTGAGGGTGTTCGGATCGAGGTTGCCGGGATCGAGCGCGTCCGCGGAAAAACCCGCGCGGAGGAGCGCTTCGGCCCAGGTGCTTCGAGCGTCCTGAGCTCGAGCGAGGACGACGACCGCGCGGCCCGACATTCGTTCACCGTACCATCCGCGTGGAGTGAGCGGTAGCGACGACAGGGGCCGCGTCCTACACTCCCGCGATGTGCCGCCTGGCTGCTTTTTGGGTGCTCTGTGTCGCGGCGAGTGCCGTGGCGCAGTCGCCGCCGGAGCCAGCAGCGGAACCGCCGGGCCCGCCAGAAGAGGAGGCGGCACCCGCGACGGATGCGGCCGTGACGCGGGTCGCAGTGCTCGTGGTCTCGGCGACGGAAACGCATGAATCTGCCGCGGATGGACTGACCGAGGTCCTGATTGGTGCGATCGCCGCGCGGGGCGGCGCGGAGATCGTCGGCAAGGAAGAAGTCCAAGCGATCCTTCAGCAGGGAGAAGCTCGCTCCCTCGAGTGTGTGACTTCGCCGGCGTGTCTTGGTCGCCTTGCAGTCCAACTGCAGGTGGATGAGGCCGTGGTGGGGACGCTCTCCGCGCGCGATGGCGTCTGGAGTTTTGATCTCAACCGCGTGGACGTTCAGGCGGGAGAGACCTTGGGTCGTACCTTTCGCGAGGTGGAGGGGGATCTGGGGGCGGTGGCGGGGGAGCTTCTTCAGGCGACCGAAGAACTCTACCGTCCGCCCGTTCGGGACGCGCGGTTGCGGATTGCCGCGAACGCACCCGCGCGGATCACCATCGACGGTCGCGACGTGGGCGACTACACCGGCGAGGTTCTGCAGGTCGAAGGCCTCGCACCGGGTACGTATCGATTGCGGGCCGAGCCGTTGAACGAAGACCATCTGCCGTGGGAGCGCGAGGTCGTGCTCGAAGCGGATGCCGATCTTCAAATCGAAGCCAGTCTTCCAGTGCCGGCGCCGATCGCGCCGGAGTTGCCCGGGCCCGAGCCTCAAGGAATCTCGCCTGTGCTTTGGGTGGGCGCGGGAGCCGCGGTGGCAGGCGCGGTGATGGCGGTCGGCTTTGGCGTTCGCTCTCAGCGCGATGTGGGCGAAGGAGCGAACCGCGCGCAGGCGAAGGCCTTCGTTGAGGATCGCGAACGGGATGCGCGCATCGCAAACGCGAGCCTGGTGGTGATGGCCGCTGGCGTGGTGACAACGATCGTTGGCCTCTTTCTTTCCGACTTCGGCGTCGAAGCGAGTGCGATCGCGACCCCGGAAGGCGGGATGGTCTTGTTTCGGGGGCGGCTCTAGTGCGCTGGGTGCTCCTCGTCGGGCTCCTCGTGGGCTGTAGCGTCGACGATGGCTTTTTGAATCGGGATCTCTTTCCCTGCGAAGGACCCGGCGACTGCGGCGATGGTTGGGGCTGCGTTCGCGCCTCGCCCTACGCCACAGACTTTTGTGCGCAGAACTGCGAGGATCTTTCCTGCGACGGAATCTGCACGGTGCAGTTCGGGCAGGCGCTGTGTCTTCGCGGCTGTCGTTTTGATCCCGAAGGCAACCCGAGCGCGTGCCCGGGGGACGGGTTTTCGTGCATACGTTCAAGTGCCGAAACCGACGAGGGCGTCTGTTATCCCGTGACGTCCTGTCAGAGCGGCGCTGACTGCGCGCCGGACGAACTTTGCCTTTCCGAACTTGTGGGGGTTGCGACGAGCTCACCGGAAGCGAACGGCTACTACTGTGTGCCGCGACCGAGTGAAGGGATGTGCCCGGCGCGTTCGAATCCGCTGGCGATCGACGCCGCGGGAAACGAGCTCTGCGTCGCGACCTGCGCGCCGCCGGATACACGATGTCCACCGGGATTTGGCTGTCTGCTACAGAGCGCGGTGTTCGCGGAAGCGGGCACGGATGTCCTTTGTTTTCCCGGGCTCTACGGCGTGGCCTGCGACGACGACACGAACTGCCTTCTCGGGCGCTGTCTCGACACTGGCGATGCGGGGAAGCAGTGCACGTTGAGCTGCGACGAGGCGAATCGTCTGGCGGGCGGTTGCGGAAACCTAAGCTCGCTCGCCAACGCCGTGGACGCGCTGGGCTTTGAGTGCGACCCGGCCGCCAACGAAGGCGAAGACGGCGGACTTTGTGTGACCCGCTCGGGCGTTGGGTTCTTGTGCACAACACCCGAGAGCAACGCCTATGTCTGCGAGAACGACCTCGAGTGCCGGAGCTTTGCGTTCGACGGCGGAATCGTTCGGCTCTGCACGCGCGCGTGTCTCGTCGACCAGCAGTGCAACCGGTTTGGCGAGGACGTGAACTACTGCGAGATCACCGTTCGCGGCGGCATCTGTCTTCCCAAGGGACTCGGGGGCGCAGCCTGCGACGAGGACAACCAGTGCCGAAGTGGCCGCTGCCGCGGAAACGAATGCACGAATGAGCCACTCTAGGAGCCGCTAGCGTGGATGTGGATCGCCCGATCGGCGTCTTTGATTCTGGCCTCGGCGGGCTGACGGTCGCGCGTGCAATTCGCGCGGCTCTTCCGTCAGAGCATCTGCTCTACCTTGGTGACACGGCGCGGGTTCCTTACGGAACGCGCAGCGAGCGAACCATCATGCGCTACGCGCGAATCTGCGCGCAGAACCTCGCTGCGGACGGCATCAAAGTGTTGGTCGTCGCCTGCAACACGGTGAGCGCGGTTGCGCTCGACATGCTGCGCGTCGAGCTCGATGTGCCGGTCATTGGGGTGATCGGGCCTGGGGCACGCGCGGGCGTTGCGGCGACTCGATCGGGGAAACTCGGCGTCATCGCGACGCGGGGAACCGTCGCTTCGGGAGCGTATGTTCGCGCGGTTGGCTCGCTCGATCCTCGGGTTGAAGTGGTGCCCCAAGCCGCGCCGCTCTTCGTGCCGCTTGCGGAGGAAGGCTGGGTCGAAGGGGAGGTGCCCACCCGCGTCGCAGAAGCGTATTTGAAACCGCTGGCAGACGCGGGGGTGGATGCGCTCGTCCTCGGGTGCACCCACTACCCGCTTCTTCGTGCGGTGATCGAGGAGACAGGGCAGCGCCTTTGCGATCGTCTCGTGGTTGCCGACAGTGCGGACGCAACCGCGGAGGAACTCTCGAATCTACTGGCGAAGCGCGAACTCGCTCGTTCAGGGACGGGGGAGCTTCGCTTGCGCGTCACCGACCAGCCCGCGCGATTTGCGGAAGTTGCGTCTCGATTTCTTGGTGCGGATGTCCAGGGATTCGAGGTTCAGCAGGTGGACCTCTAGCGCGTTCCCGCCGTAGACTCCGCCCATCGGCGACGCAGACCAGGACGACGAGCGCGAGCTCCTTGAAACGATGCGTCCGGGTGACCCTCGGCGAAAGATTGCGCTCCCCGACCCGGAGACGCCGCCGCCCGCGCCCGTCTTCATGGAAGGGGAGCTCGTCGACGGGGTGTATGAGATTCGCGCGCTTCTCGGCGAGGGCGGGATGGCCCAGGTCTACGAGGCCTTCGATCATCTCCTCGAACGGCTGGTGGCGATCAAAGCCGCATGGCCGAATGAGCACGCGCCGCCGCTCCGGGATGAGGCCAAGGCCCTCGCGAAGTTTCAGCACCCGAGCTTGGTGACGGTGCACACGGTGGGCGAGCATCGCGGCGTCGACTTCATCGTCATGGAGCGCATCTATGGCGTGAGTCTGGTGCAGCATATTCAGCACCGGCGCGATCAGGCGGTCCCCTTCAAGGTTCGCGAGGCGCTCGAGATGGTGGCGCCGATTGCGGAGGCGCTCGGGGTAGTGCACCGCGTGGGCCTTGCCCATCGGGACGTCAAGCCCGGCAACGTGATGCTCACGCCGGACGGGCGCATTGTGTTGATGGATTTTGGGCTCGTGTTGCCGGAGTTCTTCGTCGACTCGCAAAACGTAGTCGCAGGTTCGCCGCCCTACATGCCCCCGGAGGCGCTGACGAACTCGGTCGAACCCGGAGGTGGTCAGCTCATCGATGTCTATGCGCTCGGTGTGATCATCTTCGAGCTTCTCGCGGGGCGTCGTCCCTTTGACGGCGAGAGCTTGATGCAGCTCTACGCCACGCTCATGCACGACACGCCGCCGCGGCTGGATGAGATTCGCGACGACGTTCCCGCGGAGCTTGCGACTCTCGTTGCGGAGATGCTCGCGAAGCCGCCCGAGGAGCGACCTTCAAGCGCGGAGGGAGTCGCCTGGGAGCTGCTCTCGATCCTCAATGCCCTCGAGCGGCGGCGGCGTCGAAACACGGACGAGATTCCCAAGCCCTCGGCAGCGGAAGACGCGAAACTCGAAGTGCTCATCGTGGACGACGATGACGACATCGCGCGCGTTCTCGCATTTTACGTCAAGCAGGTCGCCGGTAAGGAAACCGTGGTTCGGCGTGCGCGCGATGGCGAGGAAGCGGTCGCCGAGCTCCGAAAGCAACAGCCGGATCTCATGCTCCTCGACCTCCACATGCCGAAGATGAACGGTATCGAGGTCTGCATGCAGGTGCGTGGCGAGCGAATCGCGCCCGCCTGCAAGATCGTTTCGGTCAGCGCCGGGGCGCAGGACCACGACCTGCAGCTCCTCCATCAGCTGGGGATGTACCATTTCATTCAGAAGGGGGCGGACCTTCGGGCGGAGATCACGGCGATCATGCGCGAGCTCTTTCCGCTCCATTGTGCGTCAGCGTCGTAGGCGTTCGATTTCACGCTCGACGCGTCCGCGGTCCGGTGCGTTCGGTCGCTGTCGAATGTACTCGCGGTAGTAGTCGAGGGCGTCACGGCGACTGCCAAGGCGCTCTGCTGTTACCGCCATGTTGTAGAAGACCTCGGGCAGGGGGGCGAAGCGGCGGGCCGCAATGAACGCCTGCATCGCGGCATCGTAGTGGCCACGACGGTACATCGCGACGCCGCGAAGGAAGAACGTGCGCGCCTCTCGGGTGAGTTCGTCGCTCGAGGGGGCAGCGGTAAAGACCTGCTCGCGCTGACGGGTTTTGGCCGCGCGTAGCGCTGCGATCCGTTCATTCACATTCGATCGCTCTTCGGCGGAAGGTTCGCCGCGGCGAAGGTAGATGCGAAAGAACCGGATCGCGTCGTCGTACTCGCTCATGCGCTCGTAGACGCGCCCGAGGTTGAACGCGAGTTCCGGTGCGCGGGTCAGCTCCCACGCCGACTTCATCTTTTCGGCAGCTTCGTTGAAGTTGCCGGCGTCGTAGGACGCCTGGCCTTCCATGAAGAGCGTGCGGGCCCGGGCGACCCGATCGTCGTTCTGAGCCGATGCAAAGGTCGCGATCGAAAGGGTCACGAAGAGCGCGAGGAGTGCACGTCCCATCAGCTCTCAGACTGCCACGAGCGCCGAGAGATTCATCCGTTTTTTTCGAGCTCCTGCTGCATTCGGCGGAGCGTGCGTTTCAGCTCTCGCAGTTCCTTTTTGGTCGCCAGATTGAGGGATCCCGCGAGGCGATCGACGCGCGCGTCAATCCGGTCTTGAACCTGCCCTCGAAGCTCCAAGGTTTGCATCAGAAGCTTCATCACGCGCTCGTCCTGAGCGATCCGGGAAAAGCGCGGATCCTGCATGATTCGAAGGCCTTGCTTGGCGAGGAAGTCTCGAAACGCCATCGGATCGGTTTATTCAACGAAATCGCATTTGGCAACGACTGTGAAATACCACCGTGCGGGCTCCCGTAGTTCTTAGCGAGGTACCTCATGGCTCCACCCCACGCTGTTACGCTTTCGACTCCCGCGCCCATGACCGAAGAAGCGGAGCAGCCGAGTCGAAATCTGTCGTTTAGCCGCGGGCTCGTTCGCTGGCTCGACGAGTACTACCTCGACGGCCTCGTCGGTCTTGTGATTCCGGGGGCGGGCGATGTCGTCACCGGCGTTGGATCGATGACGCTCCTTTTCACCGCACTTCGCGAAGGCGTGCCGACGGTGATCTTGATGCGCATGGTGCTGAACATCGTCGTCGACGTCATGGTGGGCGTCATTCCCTTCCTCGGGGACATCTTCGATTTCGTGTGGCGCTCCAACCGCCGCAACCTCGAGCTGATCGAGCGCTACCGCGGCGGCAAGGAAGAGCCCACGGGCGCGGACTACGTTGTTGCGTTCTTTGGATTGGGCCTCGCGGCCCTGGCGATCGCGATTCCCTTTTGGTGGATGTACACGACCTACTCGACCCTCACGAGCTGGTTCGGTTAGACCACGGTCGCTAGCGCCGAGCGAGCCAGTCGCCGATGAGCGGCCAGATCGTCGCGGCGGTTTCGCGGCCGATCACGATGTCGACGTGGCCGGCGGGAAACACCCGAAACATTTTGTCGCTGCTTCCGCTTCGATCGTAGGCAACGCGGCACGATTCGGGCGGCGCGAGGTCGTCCTGGTCGCCGGCGACCACAAGGAGCGGGCTCTTAAGCGCTTCGAACGCGACGCCATAGTCGATCGCGCCGTCACCGCTCCGAAGCGCAACCCGATCTCCGCCCGCGAGGATGTCGAAGGCGATCGAGAGGTTGGTGCGCTCGAACGCGAGGTCGAGGTATTCGGCGAGCACGTCGTCTTCGATGCTGCCGGGGCGCCAGGGCCGTACGGGGGTCGGCAGGAGCCAGCTGTCCCAAAGGCTGCGTCGGCGCCTCAGGTGGGTTCCGAGTAGTTTGAGCGGGAGCTGAATGGGGGAGTCGAGGATGCCGGTGGCGCGCCCGGCGTTGATCACCGCGGCAAGACTTCGCATGGCGAGGGAGCCTTTGCCGAAGCGATAGGGGGAGCCGAGGGTGACGATGCCGCGCACCATCCCTTTGAGGCCCGTCGCGCCAGCGCAGTAGCTCACCAGTCCACCCATCGAGTGACCGACGAGAAAGACCTTGTCGTGTCCGCTGAGGTGGAGGACTTCTCGAGCACATGCCGGAAGGTCCTCTTCCACGTACTCGTCGAGGGCGCGGGGACGTTTCCCGTCGAAGATGAGCGAGCGTCCGTGACCGCGAAGGTCCACGTTGAAGACGTCCCAGCCAAGCTCCGCAAGGAAGGCCGAAAAGGAGCGCTGGCTGATGTGCCAGGTGTAGCGGTTCTGTCCGAACCCGTGGATCAGCATCACCGCGCCACGCGTTGGGCCGCCGCCCGCGCGAAACTTGCGGACCATGCCGATCGGCTGACCCGGCGTCATGACGACTTGCTTGACGAAGGTCCCACGGCGCCCGCTGTCGATGGTCTGTTCGACGGTTTCGGTCCGGAGAATCACGCGGCCGCTGTCTTTATCATGGGCGAAGTTCTCCGAGCAAACGAGAGCGCGTCTCAAAAATGCTCGTGCAAGCGCCAGTGGTCATTGCAACACCGAAGCCAGCGCTTCGAGGGGTTCCACTGCAGAGTTCTCTGGGTCTGTTGTTGAGTTGGATCGCTTGGCTGGCTTTGCTAGCGTTAGACGTGCTTCGAAGAACGCTTGCGTTTGTGCTTGTGGCCGTTGCGATCGGGCTCGCGGTGCCGGCACGTGCGGACGCTCCTTCCAAAACACGCGTTCGCGAACTGCTCTCCGGGATCGAAGAGATCCCGCCCCGAGCAGTCTGGCGCGCGCTAGGACCGGAAACGCTCGGTGTTCTCATCGAGCTCTACAACGATGCCTCCGAGCCAGGTTTTGTTCGGCTGAGGGCGGTAGTGGTCGCGGGTCATTTTCCGAACGAGGCGTGTCGGACGTTCCTGCGGGCGGTGGCGACGGCGCCGGGTCAGTCCGACCTCTTTGCGCGCAACGCGGTTCTTGCGCTCGGTCGCGGGTTTGGTGTGCGCGCCCTCGAGGAGCTCGGGTCGTATCTGCGGCATCGGGAGCCCTTGGTGCGACAGGCCGCGGTGCGGTCTCTCGGGGAGATTGCGACGCCGGCAGCGCGATCCCTCTTGGAGGGGCGTATGCGGCTCGAACGTGACGACGTGGTGCGCGAAAGCCTGCTTCGAGCGCTCCGTCGGTAGTCACGGCTCAAGTTTCGCAGCTGAGCAGCCGAGCAGAAGGGTATGAATCCCACGGAGCTTCGCGGACGGATCAAGGCTGTGTGTCCGGTGCCGGCGACCGCTCAACGGGTGATCGAGCTGACCTCCAGTGAGAATGCATCGATCGAGGACATCGCAGAGGCGATCTCCCTCGACGCAGGCCTTGCGGCGGAGACACTTCGTTTGGCGAACTCGGCCTCTGCGGGGCGGCGCGTGAAGGTCGATACGTTGGAGCGCGCGATCGCGAGTGTTGGAATGCGCTCGCTGCATGAGATGGCAACCGGGATGGGCATGCTGGCGGCGTTCGCATCCGACAACGAGCTCTCGCAAGGCTTTCATCAGCGCGCCCTCAACGCGGGGGCGATCGCACGCTTTCTGGCCGCGGATGCAGGTCTGGGTCCACAGCGTTCCGTTGCCTTTCTTGCCGGGTTGCTCTCGGAAGTGGGAGCGATGGGACTCCTGGCCGTGGATGGGGAAGGCTACGTCGCGCTTCTCCGAGAGGCGGACGGGGATGTTGTGCGGCGAAGCGAGCTTGAGGTGGCGCGCTACGGGTGTCCCTCGAGGGAGCTCGGCGCCGAGCTGCTTAGATCCCATGGGCTTCCTGAGACGATCGTGGACGCGATTCGCGGGGACGGGGATGACGTGCTCACCCATCTCGTGACCTACGTCCGCGAAGCGGCAGCGATTATTGCGGACGTGTGCTCGGAGGAGTTCGACGCGATCGAGGCAGGCGGGATTGGCGATCTCCTCGAGGCTGCGGCGTTGCGCGCCAACCTA
>JBCDAA010000034.1:0-35751 GCA_039186435.1 Myxococcota bacterium
ACGCGGGAACGACGTTCGAGAAGCGATCCTGGCGACTCCGCTCGAGCATTGGTGGGAGGTGCATCTTCGCACTCACCCTCCGATCGACCGCCGTCTCCGTGCGCTTCGAGAGATCGACAAAGACGGGGAAAACGAGGCGCTCCGACGCGCGGACGCTCGTCGGCGTCGTCATGCGCGCAAACGCCAGAGGACGCGCCGACCAAAACCCAGGTGAGGCGATGGAGTTGAGCAAGCTTGCGGGGAAGCGTTTCAGCTCGATCAGCGCAATCGCATACGAGGATTCGGACGGGCTGGACGGGGAACTCGAATGGGCGACGTTCGCGCTTCTCGGGGACGTCGGCGCGATCCTTTTGCGTCCCTTCATTCCTCGATTTGTCGACAAGCTACCGCGCGCCCTCGATGCTCGGCGGAAGTGGCGGCCGGGGAGGAGCGCCGAGGTTCGTGTCGCCTTTACGATGTTGCACCGAGCGATGCTGGTGTACTTCGCCGACCACCGGTCTTCCTTTCAGTTCCTTCAAGAGGAAGCGGAGTTCGGCGTACTGAGTAGCGTGGGCTTCTCGCTGGAGGAGTGGTTCGAGGACGGGCGCTACGGGGACTTTCCCCAGGCGACGACGATCTTTCGAACTCGCGCCGGCAAGTCGTCGGTGCACACCACACGACCGCCGCGCGGTGGATGGTACAAAGGTGAGCCCAACCTGGAATTCGGGGTCCACGAATCGGACGCTGCACGGGATCTGAGTCCCATCACTCGCCTCGAAGCGCGGGTCGGGATCGCGGGGCTCGCCCGTGAACTCGGGGTGTTTCACGTCGGGTGGATTCCGGTCGAGCAGGTAAAAACGGCGCTTGGGGAGATCCGAGAGACGCTGGTCGCGCGCCGTACCTCACTGTGAACCGAGCAAAGGTGCGAGCGTCAACGCCACTTCACGTTTTTCGCGTTGCCCCCGGAATAAACGCGCGAATCCCGCCTGGTCAGCGTCTTGCAATGGTCTCCACCCATGCAGCAGCAGGAGAGCCACCCCGTAGACCGCATTGTCGGTGCCGTTCATTCACTGCTCGTCAGCGGAGGCGCCCGCGCGGTGTCCTACCGTTCGGTGGCGAAACAGGCTGGCCTCAGCGCAGGGACGGTGACGTACTACTTCGCGTCGCGGGCGCGCCTGCTGGAAGCTGCTCTCGATCGCTACCACGACCGGGTCGACGCCACAGTTCGTGCGCTGGTTTCGGGGCCTCGCTTTAAGCCTTCGACCTGTGCACGTGAGCTCACTCGCTATGTATTTCAGAACCGCTCAGACGTTCGTTTGCGCCTGGCGAGCCTTCTCGACGGGTGGGGATTGCCGATTCAGCGGCGCGTCTTTGCCAACCGGCTCCTCGCAAAGGTGAGCCACTACGAGTGGCGGGAAGACTGGACCGAGGAAGAAAAGCGCATCGTGATTCAGGGGCTCGTCTACGCGGCCCAGCTCTTTGCGGCGCTTTCGGCGGAAGATCTCGAGGCGATCGTGGGGGTCGACGACTACGAGGAGGCGTCCGACCTCGTGATCGAAACGATTGGAAAGCTGACAGAGCATCTCGTCGGTACGTGAGTCGGGCTCTATACCCGGGTCATGAGTGACCACGAATCGGTACCCCGGTGGGCGGAGCTCGCGAGAGCGAAATGGACGAACCGAGGGGCGCAGCGCCCTCCCTTCGCCGAAGAGCCGGGCCCAGGTCAGGAGTCTGTCTGGGATTATCCTCGGCCCCCGGTGCTGGTCGCGGACGATCGACGCGTGCGGGTGGTCCTTGGCGATCAGGTCGTCGCGGAAACACGTCGCGCGCTCAAGGTCCTCGAGACCTCCCACCCGCCGACGTTCTATCTTCCGCCGGACGACGTCGACGCGAGTTTGCTTCGCCAGGGTCAAGGCGCGTCGCGCTGCGAGTGGAAAGGCACGGCAACGTACTGGGACGTGGGCGACATCACCGGGGCCGTTTGGTCTTACGAGGCGCCCTTTCCAGAGTTTGCGGCGCTCAAGAGTCACCTCGCGTTCTACCCGTCTCGCTTTGCCTGCTTTGTCGACGAGCACCGGGTAGTTCCGCAGCCGGGCGGGTTTTACGCGGGATGGATCACCCCGGACCTCGCCGGACCCTTCAAAGGAAATCCCGGGTCGGGAGGCTGGTAGCTAGCGGGGGGAGAGGCCCGTGGCGGCGATGAGCTGGGCGAGCTCTTCGTCGGTGACCGCGGCGAGGCGCGTTCCTTCGGGGGATGCGACTCGGAGCATGGTCTGTCCTCGCACGATCTTTTGCGAGTAGGCGCCGGCGGCCTGTATTGCCTCTGCGAGATCTCGAAGGCGAGACGAGAGCGCCGCCAGCTCGGCCTTCACGTGGAGGTAGCCCGAGATCATGTCCTGGGCCGCGACCTGCTCCGGTTCGTGAAAGCGCTGGTAGAGCTCGTAGTCGAGGGTCTCGCCGACGTCGCCGTGGAGGTAAAACTCGTCGGCATCGTCAAACGCATCGTGGGTGTGTACGCCGCCGCGAATCGTGATGCGTTCCGCGGTCCAAACGTGGGAAGGGAGCGGGTCGTCGGCGTCCGCTTCGCTTTGGGGGAGGCGATCGAGCGCGTCAACGTCCAGCGCAACGCGCACGAGGGAGAGTTCCGACAGGAGGCGGCCGAGTTCTGCGAAGAGTCGGCGCTCGCTTCCCGACTCATAGGTATGCGGGACGAACCACTGGACGCCGCTCCGGTACCAGTAGAGGCGACCTGCCCAGCGCTCTGCGTTCGGCGCACTTTCGGGCTGCAGCAGATCGCGAAGTGTGCGTTCGAGATCGGCGCATCCAAGGGCGAAGGAGGTGGCCTGCACGACCGAACGCTATCCGTTCTGCAGTGGACAGATCAATCGCGGGGTCGCAAACCGATCGATGCTCCAAAGTCGGCATAGGTACTTTCGCGACGCTTCTTGAGCTCTCCTTCGCTCGGTTCGCCGCGAAATCGAAAGCTGACCCCGCAGCCTTCGATGATGCGATTCATCATGTTGAAGAGAGCGCAGACCATGACGGCGGTGTAGAGCGCGCGTTCGCTCCAGCCCGCCTCGTAGACCGCCTGCGCATCTTCGTCGGAGAGTTCGGTTGGCGTTCGCGTGAGCTTTCCCGCGTAGGCGAGTAGCGGTTTGAGCTTCTCGTCGATGGGGGCGCTCCCAAGATCCTCGAGGACCGCGTCGACGGTTTCGGCGGGAACTCCGAAGGCGATCGCGTAGCGCCGATGTGCGCCCCAACAGAACTCGCACCCGTTGAGCCCGGAGACGTAAGCGGCGAGAAGCTCTCGCTCGGCGACGCTTACTTCGCTCTCGCTTCGAAGGAGTGCGTCGTGGACGTCCAACAAAGGCGGCACGCTCGCGTCGGGAAAGGCCTTCCACAGGTCGGCGAGGTGGGGGTTGGCGCGGAGTGAGGGGAGGCGAGCCATGTCGTCTTCATGATCGATTCCGGCGCGTCGGCAAGAGCAGCACCGCGAGAAGATCCTCGCGCGTCCACGGCTTCATGAGCGTCCGCACAGGAAGTTGTTCAAGACGGCGAGCAAGCTCGCTATTGAAGACGCCTCCGGTCAGGAACACGAAGGGCACTGCGGGATCGGGGCGGCGCTCAAAGACGTCGACGCCCGTAAGGTCCGGCATCATCACATCGCAGATCACGATGTCGTAGGTGCCGCCACGAAGGCGCTCCAGCCCTTCTGCGCCGGACTCGGCCAGGTCGACCTCGTGCGGTTTCAGGCTTCGCCGGAGCGCGCGGAGAATCGCGGGCTCGTCGTCGATGGCAAGAATGCGAAGGGGACCGTCGCGCCGCGGAACGACCAGCGGCGGTGGGGAGCTAACGCGTGCACGTCCCGAGATCGCGCGCGGAAAAGAAGCGACGACCGTGGTCCCGTCGCCTTCGATGCGCAGGCTGCCGCCGTGTTGCTCGGCGATCGTCTGGCTCAGTGCGACGCGAAGCGCCGTGCTGGTGGGGCTGGGCGGCGACGAGCTGCGTACTTCGATCGCGACATCGTGCTCGATGTGAAGAACGCGAATCGATACCAGGTGATCGGCCGCGGCTCCGGGCGGGATTCCCGCGGCGGCGTCGAGGAGCAGGTTGAGCGCGAGCTGCGAGAGCTGGACTTCGTCGCCGACCACAAAGGCGCCCTCTTCCTCGAAGCTTTGGAGGTGGGCGCGGTGGCGGATCTCGTGGCGAGCGAGCTTCGTCGCGGCCTCGACCGCCGACTGCAGATCGACGATGCGCTCGGTGTTCTCGGAGGCGCGTGAAAAGCGCGCGAAGTCTTGGACGATCGTGGTGATTCGTCGCGCGCCGTCGAGTGCTTCCACCAGAAGTTCGCGCAGGTCACGCTGGCCGCTCGGCAACGTGGAGAGGGCGCACTCCAGGTTTCCGCGGATGTACGAGAGCGGGTTGTTGATCTCGTGCTCCACTGTCGCGGCAAGCTGACCGACCGGCGCGAGCCGTGACGCTTCGAGGAGCTTTTTGTCCTGGATCGCACGCTCGCGCTCAAGCTCGGCGCGGTGGTGTTGCTCCTCGGCGCGAAGGCGCGCCCGATTGGTCGCGCGACGAAACCAATCGTAGGCGAAGGTGAAACCGGTGAGAGCGATCGTGACGACGATCGCCATCGTGATGTCGTTGAGGTGCTGGCGCTGCTCGGGCACCGTGACCGGAATTGTGACGCCGGCGGCGTCGAGGACCGCAAAGACGACGAGGTTGAGGAAGACGAGCCCAGTCCAAACGATGCCCGAGCGCCAGCCGGCGCTGAGGACAGCGACCATGGGGACGAGCCCCACGACGAACTGCGCCGGTGCGCCCGCCCCGCCACGAACGATCGTAGCGCCGGTGAGCGCAACGAAGATCAGTGCGGCCATCCCGTTGCCGAGCAACTCCTGGCGCCCGCTCCAGCGCGCGGCGGTGACGACCGCGGCGCTCAAGGCGAAGACGACCGCGAGGAGCACACCCTGAAGCCGGGGGCCGTGGAGGAGGTGCTCGATGCTCATGATCGCGCAGGCGATCATTCCGATGCCGGTCAGGACGAGGGCGAGCTGTGCGCGGAGATAGGTATCCGCGCTGCGCTCCTGCACCGAGGGATGCAGAAAGGTCTGAAAGTACTTTTGAAGCGCGGCCCGGCCAGGGGACGCACGTGGGGGCGTAGGGTCCACCTCTGCGTGTCATCGAACGATCGGTGGAGGATCTTGAGAACGATCCGGTCGTGGTCACGCTGCGTCATATCGCCGGACAGCGGGGGCCGCAGTGAGACCGTGCGCGAAGACGCTCGCGAGCGCTGCGGCCATGGCGACCTGGGCGATGAACTCGACGTGCGGCATGCGGGTGCGATCGAGAATCAGCAGCCCGAAGAGGATCGTGGCGAGACCGCGCGGACCGAACCAGCCGAGAAAGAGCACGTCGCGCGCGGGGAGCTTCGCGCCCATCACCGAAAGTGCGACGGGTAGCATGCGAATCACCGTGAGGCTGAGGGCGACGTAGATCCACACGGCAGGCGTCGCCTCGGCCGCTGCGGGGTACGCGAGCTCCGCCCCAAACAAGAGAAACACGAAGAGCATGAGCAGCGAGCCCTCGGCCTCGAGAAACTCGTGAACGGGGTGGAGCGCTTCCTTGGCGGTGTACCCGAATGCGGCGCCTGCGACGAAGGCCGCGATGAATCCGTTGCCCCCGATGCCTTCGGCCAGCGCGTACGCAAGAAACGCCAGGGCCAACGCGGAGACGCGCTGCATGGGAGGGTCGACCCAGCCGCGACCATTCGCCCACGCGAGGGAAAGTCCGCCGAGGGCGCCCACGGCGATTCCGACGAGGGGACCGAAGCCGATTTGCGTGAGGGCGAACTGCACCCAGTACCCCGATCCGAGATCGCTATCGCTCGCGAGGCATCCGAAGAGGAGAACCGCCGGGAGCGCGATGCCATCGTTGAGACCGCTTTCGACGCTCAGTGACTGACGGAGCGCCAAGGGCACGCTCGGGCTACTCACAACCGCCTGGCCGAGTGCCGCGTCGGTCGGTGCGAGCACGGCGGCCAAAGTGGCGCACTCCCAGAGCGTTAGATCCGGGAACATTAGGTGTGCGACCACCGCCCCCGCGGCGATCGTCAGGGGAAGACCAATCCCGAGCAGTCGCACCGGGACCCCGAGGTCGCGCCGGAGCACGCGCAGATCGATGCGCGATGCGTCGGCGAAGAGAACGAGAATGAGAGTCGCTTCGGCGAGAACGTGCACGAAGGCGTGGTCCATCGGGAGCGCGAGGACGTGGGCGCCAGGGCCGCCAAGAAGTCCAAAGAGCACGAAGACAATCGGCGCGGTGATGACGCCCGCGGAGAGTCGTCGTGACACCAGCCCGTAGAGGACAAGGCCGAGCGAGACCAGGATCGGGGTGGCGTGCTCCATGATTCTCCGCGGCATACGCGCGCGGTGAATGGATGTTAGGCAAAAGGTTGATAAATTGCGCCTGGTGGCCGGAACCCCGAACGAGAGCGACCCCGTTCGTGTCGCGATGGACTCCGACCGCTCGCGGGTCGGCCGGCTTCTCGCGTGGATCACCGTGACCGTGATGATCGCGGCGCCGACCATCGCGATCCTCGCCAAAACGTTGGGCTCACCGATCGGGCGATGGCCGTCGCCGTTTAGCGACGTTATGGCGGTCGCGATTCTGGGTGGCTGTTCGTCCCCTCTGTGGGGAACCATCGTCGCGGGCCTACTCGGGCTTAAGCGACGACGGAAGACCGAGCTGCAGGCGCAGGAGGACGGGCTACGCGTTGGCGACCGCGTGATCCCCTACGAGGAGATCACCGGGGCTGCGGAGGTCGCCCTCGAGCCACGGCCGGAGTTGGTGATCGGGGAGCGATCGGGCGACTTCTACGCGTTTCGCGCGCCGATGGTCGCGCTCCGTCGCGTACTTTCGAAGATTCGCGAGAACGCTTCGGGGGCTCGTCTTACCGTTCCCCTGGAGACCACCCTCCGGAAGTTCGTCCGGGTGATCTGGTCGATGGTGGGGTTCGGGATTGCGGGAACCACGCTTAGCCGCTTCTTTGGCAGCCCGCTGGATCCCGCCCTCTTTCTCGTGCTCTTTTCGGCTCTCGGGTCGCTGTTTTCGCTGCACACATTTCGGCACGAGGAACTGATCGTCGGCGATGATGGCGTGCGTCTTCCGAAGCGACGGGGGCTGCCCCGTTTCGTTCCGCATCGCGCGATTCGCGACATCGAGCAGCAGGGGAATGAACTTCGGCTGCGCCTCAAGAACGGCAAGAGCGTGCCACTCCCCACGAAACGAATGAGTCGGGTGCGGCGCGGGCTTCTTCGAGAGGCCCTCTTGGAGCGTAAATTCGGCGAATCCAAAGCGGCCAGGGTGGAGTCGCTGACCCGCGCGGGCGAGCTTTCGGCGTGGATCGAGCGCGTGCGGGGGTTTCTCAGCGCCGATGGGTTTCGAACACCGGCGGTGGATGAAAAGAAGGTGGCGGACGTGCTCGCGGATGGCGATTCGAGTGTCGAGCATCGAGTGGGTGCGGCGCTGGCTCTTCTTGCGCAGGATCCTCAGAACGCGCCGAAGGTACGCGTCGCGATCGACCAAAGCGCAGACGAGCGGCTGGAAGCTGCATTGGAAGCCGCGCTCGAGGGCGACGATGGAGAGCTTCAAAAAGTTCTCGCAGAAGCCTGATTTTCACGGTTCAGTCCGCCGCAATGCGCTAGCGTTTGCCCGCTCATGGGGGAACGTTCGGATCGCGAGGTCGAGCTGGCGAAGACGTGGAATGCGCTTGGCATCGACGTGCGTCAGCTGCTGTCCAAGAGCGAGACCGCGATGGCGACGCCCGCCGCCAACGACGAGGTGATCCTTCCGACGCTTTTGGAGACCTCTGGCGATGGCGTCGCGCGTCTAACCCTCGGAGAGGTTCTCGGCGAAGGCGGGATGGGCGTCGTGCACTCCGCGACCCAGACCTCGCTCCGTCGGCGCGTAGCGGTGAAGACCGTCCGGGAAGATGCCGCGACCAGCGAGCACGTTCTTCAGCTTCTTCGCGAAGGGCGCGTCACCGGCTTTCTCGAGCACCCCAACATCGTTCCGGTTCACGCGCTGGGTCAGGACGACGAGGGACGTCCGCTGATCGTGATGAAGCAGGTGGAGGGCACGCCTTGGACCGACCTGATCGACGATGTTCCAAAGGAAGCGCGCACCGACGAAACCTTCCTTCGAAAGCACCTGCGAATTCTCCAGCAGGTCGCAACGGCGCTTCACTTTGGGCACTCCCGTGGCGTCCTTCACCGCGATGTGAAGCCTGACAACGTGATGATCGGTCCCTTCGGGGAGGTGTACCTCCTCGACTGGGGCATCGCGGTCAGCACCACGCAGGAGCCGATCGCGAGTGTGCCTCGCGCAAAGGACGTGCGAAACATCGAGGGGACGCCGGTGTACATGGCCCCGGAGATGGCCGAAGGCGACGGCAGCAAGCTGGGTGTCTGGAGCGATGTGTATCTCCTGGGCGCCACGCTTCACCACGTGATCTCCGGCGACCCGCCGCACCTCGCGAACGATGTGCACGCGGTATTGCTCAACGCCTACCTCTCGAAGCCTGCGGACTATCCAGACGTGCCGCAGGAGCTCGTGACGATTCTCCATCGGGCGATGGCGCGCGAGTCGCCGGACCGCTACGCGAGCGCGGCGGCGTTTGGGGACGCGCTCGAGGACTTTCTGACGCATCGCGACTCCCTCAATCTTGCCCAAGAAGCGGAGCGTCGAACGGCAGAGCTCGAGCGCGCGGTGGAGGGTGACGACGCGGGGGATCGCGCCGACGCGCTCTTTCATGAAGCCCACTTTGCGTTCGACCAGGCGCTTCGAAGTTGGCCCGAGAACGAGCGCGCGCGTGCGGGTCGTGCGGCGCTTCTCGTGGCGATGACGCGCTTCGAGCTTAAGCGTGGTGCGCCGCGTGCCGCACTCGCCCTCATTCGCCTGCAGGATGCGCCGCCGAGAGAGCTCGAAGAGAGAGTGCGCAACGCGGTGGCGCAGGAGGCTGCTCGCCAGGAGCGCCTCGCCGCGCTGGAGCAAGATGTCGATCCTCGTTTTGGCCTCTCGGAGCGAATTCGTCGTGCGCTCGGTGCCGCGCTTTTGTGGGCGCTCCTTTGCATCGGCTGCGGCGCGCTGACGCGCTTTGGGATTTTTCCGATCGACCACGATCGCTTTGCACTGATCGGTTTGGGGCTCTTTGTCCTCAGCCTCGGCTCGATCGCGTCGGCGCGCAAAACCATGCTCGCGAATGCGCCCAACCGGCGCATCGTTCTCACCAGCCTACTGGTTTTTTCGGTGGGAATGGTGCTCTGGCCGATCCTGGGACGCTTTGGACTCACCATGCCGCAGACGACCGTCATCGGCGCGTTTGTTGCGGGTGCGCTCTGGGGTGGCGTTGCGATCGGTGGAAAAGCGTGGCTGCCGATGCCGGTGGGTCATTTCATCATCGCGTTCGCGGCGTGGGTGTGGCCGGCGTACCACTTCGAGATTTTTGGCCTTACGGCGTTTCCGATTCTCGCGACGGCGTGGTTGATGATCCGGGACGCGGAGCGGGCGCGCGAATCGTCAGACGCGCAGTCCCGGGCAGCTGACGGGTAAAGCGCGCGAGGGACGTCGCGCCTTCTGCGTCCTGCGCGACCAGACGCAGCCACGCGACCTCCCCGCCAGGGAGTTGAACGTCGGCCGCTTCGTAGGCCCCGTCCCGCAACGCGCCAACCATCTGTCCGTTGAGGGAAACCGCAATCGTGCCGTCACTTCCTTCGAGGCCGAGATCAATTTCTTGAAGGCCGCTCTGCCAGGGGAGAGCGTAGAGCAACCAGCCACGCCCTTCCCGAACACATCCCTCCGTCACGGCCCACGGGTCGGCCTCGAGCACTCCCTCGGTCCACTCCCCGTTGACGAAAGGGCGAATGCGATCGACCCCAAGAGGAAAGCTCGCGACGGGCGCGGATGTCTCCGCCTCCTGTGCCCAGCGCTTGGACGCGCCAAAGAGAAGCTCGCGCAAGGGGCGACTTTCTTCTTCGTGCGGACCCCAGGCCCAGATCCCGTGCGGGTCGTCCCACTGTGGCCAAGGCCGCGCCATCCAAAAGAGCACGCCGCCGGTTCCGTTGTCCTGGGCGGCTTCAAGAAACGACCCCAGCCACGCGCGGCGTGATGAAAACGCGGGATCGTTGCGCGGAATTCCAACCTCACCGACGAGGAGCGGTTTTCCGATCGCGTGGGCGCTCGCGGTTCGGTGATCGAGCCAGTCGCGAAAGTGCGCCGGTTCGACCACGTCGAGGAGATTCTGCGGATAGCCGTGGGTGTCGGCGTAGGCGACGTCGTCGAGCTGGTGCACCGCGGTCCAAAACTCGAGGGACTGTTCGCTGTTGTAGCCAATATGACCCGCGGCGATCAGATGGTTCGGATCGAGCGCGCGGACTTCGCCGGCCATGTCGCGCACCCAGGGAAGAAGGGCTTCCTGGACCGCACAGGTCGACGCGGAAAGTTCGTTGATCAGCTCCCACGCCGCGATGGTCGGTCGGTCGCGATAGGGGGTCCCTCCGGGAGGGGTGCGCCCGACGATTCGGCGGAGGTGCGCGAGGTAGAGCTCCCGCGCGGTTTCGTTTCGAAGCGTGGCCGCAAGCTCCGCCGGAAGGAGATTGCGGTAGCGCGGCTCGATGCCCGCCCAGCGCGCGTATTGAGGGAGGCCGCCGCGATCGGCCCAGCGGTTGGCGAGCACCACCACGACTCGAATCTGCGCGGCTTCCGCTTCGTCGAGAACCTGGTCGAGGTGCGTGAAGGACTCGTCCACCCAGTCGCCGGGTCCCAGACGAAACGCGACATGGCGCTGCCAGCTTTCGCTCGCAGAGGTTTCACCGAGCGCCCAGAGCCGGGCGAGCTGGACTCGCGTCCTCGCTAGCTCGCGGAGGAGGCGGGGGGCGGCATCTCGCGTTTCCTCACCGTGAATCAGGGCGGCGTTGACGCCTACAAAACGAACGGCCTGGTCGCCGAGAACGAAGTCTGTGCCGCGCGTGCGGACGAACTCACCGCTTCGTATCGGAGGCAGGCTTCGCGCGGACTTCTGAGGCGGGGGCTCGGCGCCGCAAGCAGCGAGCACCAGGGCGAGAACGAGTCTCAAAACCGCGCCTCGACTCCTACGCTGCTTCGAAACTGGATGTCGGCGAGGGGGATGCCGGTTAGCACCGGCGCGACGAACGCAAAATGCAGCAAGTCGAGGACGAAGGCGCCGCGATCGGAAAACTGCCAGTGAATGCCGAGGGGGCGGAGGTCGACGAAGATGCCAACCTCGCCGCGGTCGTCGAGGTCGTTGGAGCGGAGGAGGATCGAGGTTCCCGCGATGAGCATCGTGCGGAGGAACGCGGAAACGTAAAAGCGTTCAAAGCCGATGCCGATGTTTGCGGCGTGTTGCCAGGCCTGACCGCCGAGCTCGGGTGCGCGCCAGAGGCCATGTTCGGCGTAGAAGAGGATCGTCCAATCGTTGTAGCGGTAGCCGATGTGGAATCCGTACTGGAGCGAGAGGGACCGGCTGGACCCGTCGGCGGTCGCGGTGAGAAAGGCGCTTCCGAAGTCGAGCCCAAGGACAAGGCCATCGGTGCGAACATTCGCGCGCGTGGACGCGTCGGCGAGGGCCCGAGTGACGTCGGTGACGTCCTCCTCGTCGTCCGCGGTTGCGTCGTCCGCGTATGCGTCGTCCGCGTATGCAGGGGTCATCGCGACGAAAACGAGCGCGCATGGGAGGATGGCCCTCATTCGAACTGCACCGCCATGAGGGGGACCACCCACACCGTGCCTTGCGCCGTACCGAAGACGGCGCGTTCGTCATCCGCGCGGAGGGCAAAGGCCTCCTCTTCGAAGCGTTCCTTGAAGACCGGCTGTCCCTCCAGCTTCCAGATGGTGATCTCGCCGTTGAGGCTGAGACCCATGAGGGTGTCGCCGCTCACAAAGACGAGGTCTTCGACCGTATCCGGCGGCGCCCCCACGACGCTGATCGTCTCCTCGCCGGTGCGAATCTGAATTTCACTTCGGCCGAAGGCCATCGCGAGAGCGCCGCTTGGCGAAACCGCGATCGCGGTAACGTCCTGAGGTACTTCGATGTCCTGGACGACGTCGCCGGTCTCGGCGCGCAGGACGAGCGCTCGGCCCGGGAGCGCAAGACGCCCGAGGGCCACCGCGAGAAGCTGTCCGTCGCTTGAGTACGCGAGGTCGTTGATGCGATCGCCGAGGTCGGTTCGTTCGTCCTCTGCGCCCGTCGACGGGTCCAGGGTGACGAGCTGCTGATCCCAGCCGCCGGAGGCGAGGATCGCATCGGTGGGACTCAGCGCCATCGCGCGCGCGACGTCGCCGTGGACTTCCATTTCCCAAACGCGCTCGCCGGAGCCGAGGTCGTGGGCGCGAACGAAGCCGTCCGCACCGGCGCTGAAGACGCGGTCGTCTCGTATTCGGATTTCGTGAATCGATCCGAGGTGCGCGCGGATCTCGCGGACGAAGCGGGTGTCGTTCCAAATGTCGAGGGTGCCGTCGACCGCTCCCGTCACGACGGTTTGGTCGCGCAGATCGACCGCCTCGATCGGAACGCGCGACCCTGCGAGCACCGTGATCTGAGCGCCGGGGAGTTCGTCTGCGTCGAGAACGTTGATCGGAACCGTGGTGATGGGCCCGACTTCGCCCGCGGCGTCGACGAGGGCGAGGCGCGCGACCTGACGACGGTCGGCCGGCAGCATGGAGGGAGCGATCGTTGCGCGGGCCGTGCGGAGACCGTCTTCGTTCGCGAGGGTAACTCGCTGGACTTCGTTGCTTCGATCGATTTCAAAAAGAAGCGTGGCTGGCTCCGCGCCGGTCCACGTCGCGACGCGGATTTCGAGCGGGATGTCTTCGCCGATCTCCGGCGCGAAGAGAAAGCTCGCGAACCCAGGCCCGGCGCCGCCTTCGATCGTCCCGTCCATTCGCTCGGCGTTGTCGAACGCGATGCGCTCCGAGAGGGCGCGGATCGCTTCGTCGCGGGCGCGAATCTCCTCCCTCGCGTCGATGCTCCGCACACAGGAGGCACAGAGGAGAGCGACGAGCGCAGCTTTCAGAGCCGCCCTCACCGCTTGCGCCTCCGTCTCCAGAAGGTGACGGCGATCAACGCCAAGAAGCACCGCTGGGTCACCTCACCCCAGGCGGTCGTTTTCCATCCAACCGCACAGAGAAACGGCCCGGTCGGTTCTTCCCGAAGCACTTCGAGCCAGCGTTCGTTGCCGCAAAAGCCGTTCTCTTCGTTGCAGCCCTCGCGATAGCGAACCCAGGCGTCGAGAACGCTTTGAACCGCATCGAGGTTTCGTCCCCGAAAGAAGTCGCGGCTGGCGATGAAGAGATCGCGCGACGCGCGGGACGCGGCTTGAAAGGTGCCTTCGGTGCGCTCGTCGCAGGAGTCGAGCGCGTTGGAGTGCGGGAGTCCGTCGCGGCTTTCACGAAGGGTTCCGGCAACCGCATCCGCAAAGTTCAACACCGTCAGGATGGTGCGAAACTCGTCCGCTTCGTCGCGAATGGTGTGCGAGAACGAGTCCTGGAGGGCATGGGCGGCGCGCCCGAGGCGGTAGGCGGGGGACCACACCTGCACTTCGATCACGCCGTAGAAGTCGAAGAAGATCGTCACGCGCTCGTTTTGTTCCTCCGGCAGGAGCTGAGCGGCCTCGCGTCCGGCCTCCATCTCCGCGAGGATTACGGCGCGCGTTCCCGCGACCGCCGCGACATCGCCCAACTCGAAGTCGTCGGACACCGCGCGAAGGGCGTGCGCGTACTGGCCTTCGGGGTCGGGATCGGTGTGGAGCGATCGAACCGCTTCGAGGTTGAGCACGGCGTGTCCATCGGTATCCGGGGAGCGCACGCCGACGAGCAGGCTGGTGGCGAGAAAGAACTGCTCGTCGCTGAGCGATCGCCGCGACACACCCGCTTCGTCGAGGAGGAACGCCCCGACGCGCCGCCACACATCGCCCTCGGGAACCTCGATGGTGGTGAGTGGAAGTTGAAGAAGAAAGTCCTGGTACGCCGCTGCGGTGATTCGCTCGTGGCAACCTTCGGAAAAGCCGGTGCCGATGGTGAACGCGGACGCCGTCGTGGGAGACAGCAAGATCGCGGCCCCCAAGAGCGCGACGATGCGGATGCGTGTTGGCTGAGTCCTCATTGCAGCGTGACCTCCACACCAAGCGTGGTGCGGTATTCCACGTTTACGAGCTCCGGCTCCCGAAGCACCGGAGCAACGACCACAAAGTGCAGGGGCGTAAGCTCGACCGCAACGATACGGCTCACCTGCCAGCGGAGCGACGCGGGTCGAAGATCGAAAAACACGCCCGTGGTGCCGCGCCGATGAAGCTCCGTGTCGTAGGCGAGGATCGAGACGCCAGCGGCCATCGCGGTTCGAATGAGTTTGCTGGCCCAGAGGCGCTCCACCCCGAGCGCGATATTCCACACGCCCGGAACGACACGGCGAAAGAGTTCGGTGGCGAGCCAGGCGTTTTGTTCGAAGTGCAGGAAGCCGCCCCACTCGCCGTCGCCGCGATAGCCGAAGCGAAATCCGCCGCCAAACGTCACGTTGAGGAGCGAGCGGTCCGCCTGATTGGAGAGGAGTGAGAAATGCGCTTCGGTCGCCCAGCGCAAGGGCGGGTGCGCGTGCGCCGTGTTCGAAACGATGCAGCCGAAGAGAAGAGCAACACCAACCAGCGCGGGGCGAGACGACGTCACGAGGGCAAACATCATACTTGACGCGGCGGAAAGCGGCCGAACAATCGGGCCGATGCCCTTCTCGCTTTCTTCGATCGCGCTGACTGTGCTTCTGGTGGCGTGCGGTCCTCGCGTCGCGCCGGCGCCACGGACGATTCCGCTGCGAGCTGACGAAGCCGAAGAGCTTGTACGCAACGTCGAGCAAGAGCTGGCGGAAACGAGTCCTCCCACCGAGCTCGATCACCCCGAGTCCCTCGACGATGTGCTGCGAATCCTTCAGTCCGATCGGATCGATCTTTTCTCGGTCGGGATCGAGCAGGCCGATGCGCTGGGCGGAGTCGAGGGAGCGGCCCTCGCGGCGCAGCTCGAGTTTTCCTGGGGGGAAGGCCAGCGCGTTGTCTCCGATGTTTTGGTGCAGGCGGCGGCTCAGGTGGAGGCGGCGCTCGGGCGCACGTCGAGCCGGCGAGGGATCGGAGCGCGCCGTCGGCGTTTGGCGGAGGATGAACGACGGGCGCGAGAAGCCGTCGCGTCCTCACGGCGTCTTGCAGAGGCGCTGGCCATCGTGGCGGAGCGGCATATTTCGCAAGGCGCCGAACGAACACGCGCGCTCTTTGACGCCAACCGGGAGCACTACCTTTCCTATCGCCTCGCCGCGGACTTCTACCGTCTCGAAGAAGATTGGGAACGCTTCGACGCGAGCATTGTGGCGCTCGAGGAGCGACGGCCGGACAGTACGGGGCTCAAGTTTCTTCGTGGGGCCGCTGCGCTTCGCCGAAGTGAGGACGCGGCGCAGGCCATGCAGCACCTTCGTGGCGCGCTTGAAGACGATCCTCAGTTTACGCGCGCGCAGGTCTTCTTGCTCGCGTCCCAGGAGGCGCTCCCCGACGTGAAGCGCGAGCTCGATGCGCTGCGCGTCCTCAGTCCCTATCACCAGCTGGTCGTGTGGGCGGGGCCGCTTCTCGAGCAGGGCTACGTTCCCTTCGCGGACGAGTCGTGAGTTCGATTCGGATCGCGATCGTGCTGATCGAAAACGCGGAGGGACTGCTCTTTGCGCATCGTCGCCGCGCGGACAAACGCATCTTTCCATCGCTCTGGGGACTCGGCGCGGGCGGGCGCATCGAGGCGAGCGAAACCCCTCGCGAGGGCGCTCAGCGCGAACTTGGCGAAGAGGCTGGACTCACCGCCGCCGTGAACGCGGTCGAAGCCTTTCCCTTCGAGAACGGCGGCGTCACCTACGAGGTGCACGTTTTCGCGGTGCGTGCGGATCGGCCGATCGTCAACCACGACGAAGAGTGGAGCGAGTGCGGATGGTTCTCCCGCGATGAGGTCGCTCGCATGATCGACGCGGGCGTGATGTGTCCGGATACCGCGGAAGCGTATCGCCGCTGGCGCTAAGGGCAGAAAATCGGGTCTTCGCTGCACAGGGCCACGCAAAAGGGATCGCCCGAGTTCGCTCGGCAGTACGCGACGCCGCAGTTGAAGTAGGCCATGTCCTCTTCGGCGCACACGAGCGCAAGGGCGTCGCCGCAGGATGCGGAGCTTGCGGCGCAGGCGTTGGCGGTCTCTTCCTCGAGGGTGCATCCCGAGCGTCCGGCAAACTCGCCGCGAAGCTCGCAGAACTCGCCACATTGAGCGGGATCCGCACCGCAGCGACGCGCGACCGTACTGCAGTCCGAAACGCAGTCATCACCTTTGCAAGCCATCGCGCCGATGGTCAGCATCCCAATCAAGCAAACCCGTCCCATGCGTGTGAGGTAGACGAGGCGAGGTTCAGAGGCAAGACTCTCCTCATGGAGCTGGCTCTCTACGCGTTCGATTCCTGCCCCTACTGCCAGCGGGTCTATCGGGCGATGGATGCGCTCGACATCGCGTACGAAAAGCGGGACGTGACGCGGAATCCTTCCTACCGCGAGGAACTCGAAGAGGCGGTGGGAAGCGGTACCGTGCCCGTGCTCCGCATCGATGACGGGGAGTCCGTGCGCTGGATGCCCGAGTCCCAGGACATCGTGCGATGGCTCTACGAGAACTACGGCGAGGGGCAGGAGGCGCCGAGTTTTTCGTTACATCAAGCGACGACGTTTTTGATGTGGGGGCTGCTCGCGGTCAGCGTCTTCTTTCAGGAGTACCAGCACATCCTCTGGATTGCGGCGCTCGGGATCGGGGCGCTGCGTTCGATTCGCAATCTCTGGCGAACCCGGGCGTGGACCCACGGCGCGATGGCCGCGATGTTTCTCTTTGCGGTGGCGGCCGTCACCCTTCATTGGACGGGCATCGTGTCGATTCCCTGGTGGTATGGGGCGTACGCCCTCGTCTTGGTGATTTTTCTTGGCCTTGTCGTTGCCCGCTTGCGGCTTGCGCGACGCGCGCGCTGACGTTTCATGATCGGACCGCTAGAACAGGCGCTCCTCGCGCTCTTGCTCGTGGTGCTCATGGTCGGGATGGGCGCGACCCTCACCCTCGACTCGTTTCGAGAGGTTCTGCGGCGCCCGAAGGGTGTGCTGATCGGCGTTGCCTCCCAGTTCGGGTGGATGCCCCTCGTGGCGTTCGGCCTTGCGCGCCTCTTTGATCTCGACCCGAATCTCGCGCTCGGGTTGATCATCGTGGGCGCTACGCCCGGCGGCACGACCTCGAATCTCTTCAGCTACTACAGCCGCGCGGACGTCGCGCTCAGCATCTCGATGACCGTGACCTCGACGGTCGTTGCGGTGGTTGCCATGCCTCTTCTCGTCGGGGCGTACGCGGGCGGCCTTTCGTTTTCGGTTCCCGTCGGGAAGATCGCGACGACCCTCGCGCTCGTGCTCGTCCCTGTGGTGATCGGCATGGTGATTCGCCACCGCAGCCTGACCGCCGCGCGCCGGGCCGAGCGCCTTGGGTCCATTAGTGGCGTGGTGGTGCTGGTGGTGCTGGTGGCGTCTTCGCTGTGGCGAAACCACACCCTCTTTTCGACCATTCCTCTGGGGGGCTACCTTTCGGCGATCGGTCTGGGTCTTGGCGGGATGATCCTCGGCTATCTGGCTGCCCTGGCGCTCCGCCTGTCGGTGTCCGAACGTCGCGCGATCGCCTTCGAGACGGGCATTCAAAACAGCCCGCTCGCGTTTGCAATCGTGTTTGCGACCCTCCCGGAGGATGCGGTCGACGAAGCGATTCGGCTGCCGATGCTCTACGCGCTCTTCGTGTTGATCACCGCGAGTCTGGTGACGCTGGCGTTTCGCGCGCGAGCGGTGAAACAAGACCCGTGACGCTTCCGATCGAGACGATTCGGGAGACGTTTCTCGCGGAGACGGGCTCGGTGGTGATCACCGCGCCGACCGGCAGCGGAAAGAGCACGCAGGTGCCGCGCTGGGCTGCCTCCCAGGGGAGCGTCGTGGTGATCGAGCCGCGCCGCGTTGCCTGCAAGGCGCTGGCGTCCCGGGTCGCGTCCCTCGAGGGCTCGGCGCTCGGCGAACGCGTTGGCTTTCAGGTTCGCGGCGAGAGCAGTCTCTCGCGCGACACGCGACTTCGATTTGTGACGCCGGGCATCGCGCTCCGCCAGATCGAGACGCTTCGCCGCGCCGATACCGTGATCCTGGACGAGCTTCACGAGCGGCGTCTCGACACGGATCTTCTGCTCGCGCTTCTCGTCGACGCGAGTCCCCGGCTGGTCGCGATGAGTGCGACCCTCGACGGCCCACGGGTGGCCTCGCACCTCGGCGCCGCGCTCCTGCAAGCGGAGGGGCGCACCTTTCCGGTCGACGTCACCTATCGCGGCGAAGGACACACGCTTCCGAGCGCGACGGACCTCGCCGAGCGGGTGGCGAAGGCAGTGCAGGAGCTTTCGAAGAGCGACGACGTGCTCGTGTTTCTTCCCGGGAAGGGCGAGATCGAAGCCGTCGCGCAAACGCTCGGTGATGCCGCAGGGGAGGTTCTCCGGCTCTATGGCGGTTTGAGTCTGCGCGCGCAAAACCGCGTATTCGAGCCGACCCGCCGCCGAAAGATCGTGCTCTCGACGAACGTCGCGGAGACCTCGCTTACGGTTCCGGGGATCAAGATCGTCGTCGACAGCGGGCTGGTTCGACAGACCACGTATCACCGGGGTCGCGCGCATCTCGCGCTCATGCCCGTTGCGCTCGACGCGGCGGATCAGCGAGCCGGTCGTGCGGGTCGTACCGCTCCGGGGCGCTGCGTTCGCCTCTGGGAGCGCCGCGGCAACTTGGCCGAGCGCACGCCGCCGGAGATCTTTCGCGAGTCGCTGGTTCCCCTCGTGCTTGCAGCCGCCGCGTGCGATCGCGCCGAGGTCGAGTCCTTGCCCCTGCTCGATCCGCCGAAGGCGCACGCTCTCGACGACGCGCGCGCGGAGCTTCGGCGACTGGGTGCGCTCGATGAGGGCGGGTCGATTACGCTGCTCGGGAAAAGCCTCTTTGGGCTGCCCCTCGACGCCTCCCTCGGGCGGCTTCTGGTCGAAGCGCAAAGCCGCGAACCGGAGGTTCTTCAGGACGTGGTCGATCTCGTCGCTGGGCTGGCGAGCGGGCGTCGACTTTTTGCCGGACCTCCGGCGCGGGAGGATGATCTTCGGTTCGACGGATGCGACGCGAGCGCACTGGTCCGGGCAATTCGCGCGCCGCATCGATCGGTGCACGAAGACGCGCGCCGGGACGCGCAGCAGATCGCTCGGAGGCTTCGAGACGCCCTCGATCTTTCGCCACCGGATCACAACACGGTCGATCCGGTGGCCCTTCGCGAGGTTGCGCTCGCGGCCGATCCACGAGCGGCCCATGTTGTTCGTCGGCGCGGCAAAGCGCGCGACCGATTGAGTTTTGCCAACGGAGGCACCGAGCTTTCCCTCGCGCGCGAAAGTGCGGCGTGGCGACGTCTTGAGCCCGAGCGGGGAGAGACCCTCGCCGAGGCGGTCGTCGTCTTTGACCAGCGCGCGTTCGGCATGGGCCGCGAGCGCCGGATCCTCGCGACCTGTGCGTCGGCTTGCACTCTTCACACCCTTCGGGAGATGGGCCTCGGGCGTCCGCGGCTTCAGCGTGTCGTCGTCGAAAAGGACTGCCTGAGGGCGGAAGTCGAGCGGGTTTACGCGAAGAAGGTCCTTTCGACCGAAACGGTGGTTCCGACGGGCGAGGTTGCCGAAGAGGCGCTGCGCACTGTGGTCGCCGAAGGGCGGCTTTTTGCGAAGACGGTGGCGAAAACCCGCGAGCGTCTCGATGCGCGTCGCCTTGCCGCGCAGCTTTCCCGCCTGTCGGTCGGGCGGGAGCTCGGTGTGCCGAGCGATCTTCCGGACGCCCCCTCCTTCGACGAATGGCTCCAGCAGCGCGTTCGCGATCTCGGTTTCGAGAGCGGTGCCGATCTGGCGCTCTTGTCGGCGGACGACTTTCTCGCGGAGGATCTTCCCTTCGAGCTCCGCGGTATTCTCGACGAGCTCTACCCGCGGCAGGTGGCGCTCGGCGACGCGACCTACCGCGTCGACTACGACCTCGACAAGAACCAGGCGATTCTGGTTGTCGTCAAAGGCGGACGAAGCAAACCGCCGCCGCGGTCGTTCCTGCCGCGACTTCCCGGTTTGAAAGTGTTCGTGGAAGCAGGACGACGCCTGCACCGCGTGTAGCCCCGCAGTCAGGACGCCAGACGGCGGACCATCTTCACGGCGTCGATCGGGAGCGCGAAGGACTCGCGCGTCGTTCCCGAGGAGGCCAGGAGCGTCGGCTTTGCCCGGGCTTCAAGGCCGCGGAGCTCACGCTCGGTCGGCGCGGACTTGGCGTCGGTCATCCACTCGTCGAGGCCCCAGGGAAGGTCCTGAAGAATGCCGAGCATGGCGAGCACGCGAGCGACGGCGAAGCGCTCTGCGGGGTCTTCGACGCCCTTCGGGCCGTCCGCGTCGTTGAAGTGGAGGTTTGCGCGGCCGAGGGCTGCCTTGCCGGTGTCGTCGAGACGCTCGGGATCGACCGCGTAAATCGCCGCGGAACCCTCGGTGTCGACGTAGATGATCATCGTCTGGGGCGCCCCCTTTCCAGGAGGTGCATCAAAGCGGCCGACATCGATGCCCGCGCCAGCGAGATCGAGCAGAAGCCGTCGATGAAAACGAACGCGGTCCGTGTCGGACGCATCCGCCTCGAGGGAACGGTCAAAGTCGACGTCTTCCTCGTTGTGAAAGATGTACGCCGGCCGTCGCGTGAGACGCCGCCGGCTCAGCTGAATCAGTCGCTGTTCCGGCTTGATGTCGGTGACGATGACGTCGACCTCTTCGCCTTCGGCCAGGGCCGGGCTGTCGCCTTCCCAGACGAGTTCTTCGCGGGCGAGACGCCCCACGATTCCAGGCGCAAGCTCCACCGAGTAGGTGCTGATCTCCTCGCTGATCACCTTGCCCGATGCTTTGATGCCGACATCGAGGTCACCGAGGTCCTTCCAGGGATCGGTGCTTGGGTCGATCATCGACAAGAGGATGCGCTCGTCGTTCACGCCCTGAACGAAGCAGCGAATTTTCTCGCCGGGCTCCGTGTACTTGAAGCGAAGTTCGCGGTCGTCGTCGTCTTCGCCGAGTTGCGCCTTCAGGATCTGCGCGGCGAGGCCGTCGAGTTCCAGTTCGAACCCGTTCGTGGATTTTGAGCGTAGAACGGCGTGGACCTCGGTGCCCGGAGGGTTCTTCTGGGCAAACGTTTTGTAATCAGCCGTCACGGTTGTCGATACTACTGAGGTCACGCGGGTCTTTCTACTGCGGGGTTGCACTGCCGGCCACAAAAGTGGGCAGCGCGGAGAGGCTCATTGGGGGCTCAGGTAGCCCCAAAAACTCAGGGGTTGTGACTTCCCCGATAGCGCTCGTCAAGGAAGGCGTCGCCGGGATAGTCCTCGCCGACGAAGAGGCGGTAGCTCGCGTGCCGGAGAGTGTCTCCGGACATGGACTGGAGGTGGTCTTTTCCGCGCAGAGTGAGCAGGCTACAGCGCTCGGGGCAGGTCGCGGCGAGCTCGACGGCGTTGGCGTAGGGAACCAGCTGGTCGTCGGTGCTGTGGAGGAGGACGTGGCGGGCCTGGCTGTCGGCGATCATGGCGAGAGGGGAGGCCTCCCCCGGGTCGAAGCCCACCTCGGCCCCGGCGTCGTCGACGATGGAGTCGCTCCAATCATCCGGGATGGCAAAGGCGATCCACCCCCAGGTCGTTTCCATGTAGGGCCGCACAATCCGGTGCATCGACCCGAAGGAGGCGACCGTAAAGACCCGTTTGATGCGGGGGTCGTGGCCCGCCCACTGAATCGCAACGCCCGCTCCGTAGGAGGGTCCGTAGACGCCCACGTTTTCGACGGGCCAGCCGAGTTCGCGGTGAACGTGGTCGAGCACGATCGAGAGGTCGACGCGCTCTTTCACGCCAAAGCTGATCGGGACGCGCGACGACTCTCCGTGGCCGCGAAGGTCCACGAGAACGACTCGGAGTCCGGCGAGCGAAAAACGTCGCGCCAGGGGCGCCATCGTTCGTTTGTGGTCGGACACGCCGTGAAGAAGGAACACCACGTCGACCGGATCTGCCGGACGAGGCGCGCGCGCGTCGACGGCCCACACGTCGAGTTCGGCTCCGTCGACCGGAACGCGAAAGCGATGATCGATGTGCGCAGGGATCTCGGTTGAAAGCGTGAGTGACGAGTTGCGTGGCCGTACGAGACGGCGCGCCTGTACGTTTGCCGCGCGCCACCAGATGAAGACGCTTCCAAACGCGAGGAGCGCCGCCCCGAGGGCGATCCGGCCACCCCAGCGTTTCCAGCGCGGGCTATTCGTCGCAGGCACCCTGCATCTCGACGACGAAGTCTGAGCTGGCGGCCGTGATGCTGCAGGACGCAGGGCAAAGCTCGACGAAGCCGGGGCGCGCGCCCATGTCGATGTCCTGCTGAAAGTAGAAGCCGCCGAGCATGGGGTCACAGCCCATTTCGTTGTCGACGCGGCTCAGCTCGATCGGCGGGCCCATGGGCGGAAGAATGCGCACTTCGAGCTCCCGCGGATCCGGGAGGACGCCCGCGGCGGGAATCGCGTAGACGCAGGTGCGGACTTCGCGTCGCAGGTCGTCGAGGATTGCGAGGAGGGTTTCTGAAACCGGTTCGTCGGTGGTCACGACGAGCGCTTCGTCGCTGCCGCCGGCCACCGCCAGCTGCGAGAGGTTGCGGCGCGCGTCGACCTCTTCTTCCGGGGCGAAGACGCCGATGACGAAGGTCTGAATTCCCATGGCGGCGCCTTCGGCGGCGATCATCGCGGGGGCTTCGATGCCGCCCATGGGATCCGGGTTGATCGGATCGATGGTGGGATCGCACGCTGCGGGAAAGCCGTCGGTGGCGAGAAGAAAGATCACTTTGCTCCCGGGGTTTTCTTCGGACCACGCGGCGGCGCGCTGAATCCCGCCCTGAAGCGCCGGCAGGGTGGGTGTGCCGCCGGTGAGCTCGCGTGTTTCGAGGGCGCGCACGATCGCGGAACCGTTCTCGGGGAGCAGCCCAAGATCGACCTGCGGGGACGCGTAGTCACCGACCTCGCAGGAAGTGCGGTTTTCGCAGAAGCCAAAGTCGACGCAGCGAGAGCCGTCTCCATCGCAGACGTCGCCGATGTCGAGGCAGAGCTCAAACTCGTCCATGCCGCAGCGGCCGAGACGGGCGCAGGCGTCACCGTCCCCGCAATCGCTGTCCTCGAAACAGAATCCGCTCCCGCTCGGCAGGCAGATGTCGGGCGAAATGCACGCGTCTTCCATGCCGCACTGCGCGTCGTTTGAGCAGAACTCGGGAACGTCGAGGTCCTCAAAGGGAAAGAAGGTCAACGCCATCCCGAGGCCGGTCGAATCGGGCGCGCTCACGAAACTGCGCATCGCGTCGGTGATCGCTTCGGCTTTGGTGATTCCGCTCGAGGTAGCGCCTTCCATCGAGCCGGAGGAGTCCACCATCAAGAAGATGTCGAGGGAGGCGAGGCGCGCTTCGGCGCGAAAGGGAATGCACGAGGGGCCGGCGTCGAAGACGTCCGGGGGCGCGTCAAAGCCGGCGTCGAAGCCGACGTCGACGCCCGTGTCCCGCGCGGGCGGTTCGACGATGGGAAGCCCCGTCTTGGAGCCGCAGCCCACGAGTAGAAAGAGCGCACACCTCAGTCCGCAGCGCATGGGGCATCATCTTGCAGTTTGTCGGGCGAGACGCCACCGCTCGCGCAAAACCCGTTAGAGTTTCGGGATGCGAAGGATCTGGCTGCTGGGGTTGATGCTCATGGCGTGCAGCAGCCGGGAGGGCGGAATCGACGGCGCTGTGGACACGGGTGAATCCCGGGACGCAGGGGTCGACGCCGCCGTCGGTGCGGAGGATGCAGGTGCGGAGGATGCAGGCGCGGATGACGCAGCGGTCGACGCGGCGCAGGATGCCGGTGACCTCGTCGATAGCGGTTCCGACGGCGCGCGCGACGCGGGCAGCGACGCGGACGTCTCGGAGGACATCGCCTGCGGTCCGCTGGTTTGCGAGGTTCCCTACGTCTGCTGCATCGAGTCCACAGCCGGCACGTTTTCCCACAGCTGCGAAGAACCCGGGGATTGCTCGGGGGCGTTCTTCGGGTGCGACGGTCCCGACGACTGCCTCGCGGGCGACGTCTGCTGCGGCGATCCCGCAGCGCTCGCGTTCTGCGCGGAGACCTGCGACGAGACGGTGCTCTGTGAAACCGACGCGGACTGCGAAGGGGTTTGTTGCCCGAGCACGCCGGGGCGTCAGGCGTTCTGCGCTGCGAGCTGCGAGTAGAGAGGCGAACCGCATATCTCCCATCGATTCTCGTCCTGCGCTTCCGTAGCTGCGCCCCCCAGCCACGGATCGACTGGACGGTATTTTTGAGATGGGCTCGGTCCCGCGGGTAGACCGTGGGAAGGGTTTCGTAGGTCATCTCGTGAACGACGATCGCAAAGGGCTCGGCATCCTCGGGATCATGGGCGTCCTCATCGGCGGAGGCTGCCTGGTGATGGCCGCTCTTGGCGTTGGCAACACCGCCTTCGACTGGGAGCTCGTGCTGAATGTCTTCGGCGCCGACGTCGAGGTGCCCGGTACCTACGAGGAGTGCGGAGGCGTCGCGGCGGCGGGCGTGTTGATCATCGTCCTGACGGTGTTTGGCAGCCGGGTGCTGCGCCTCTTTCGCGAGGCCAAAGGCAAGCCTCTTCGGCGCGCGCTGATCCTCGGTGTCGCGCTGATCCTTCTCGCCGGTTTTGGACGAGGCCTTTACACCTGGGCGATCCTGGGCACCTACGGAAGCTGGCTTGCCTACTACGCGACCGACGGAGATCTCGACGACGTTCGCCAGGAACTCGCAGCGAATCCGACCCAGCGGGAGTTGGACGATGCGGTCTCGAGGGCCGCGCAATACGACAACGCGGAAGCCCTCGCGCTCGTTCTTGAGGCGGGTGGCGATCTTGCGGGGGGCGCGACGGCCCATCCTCACTGCGTCCTTGGGGGCGATGCGGAGGAGGCCTTCGTGCGTGTTGCGGTCGAACACGGCGCAAGCCCCGCGACCTGTCCGGAAAGCGACGATCTTCTTTGGCGGGTGGTTCGCCACGGGCCGCATGGCGATCGCGAGACCGCGGCGATCGTGCGGCTACTGCGCGGGGCGGGGTGGTCGGAGGTCGTTCCCGAGGGTCAGTCGGAGGGCGCTCGTGCCCTCGCGTCTCGGCGGTCGCTCACGGAGACACTGGCGGCGCTTCAGGAGTGAGCATGCGCGCGATCTCTTCCGCGAGTCGCGCCTGCGCTTTCGGGTCGAGGCTTTCCGCGGAGGTGTCTCGCGGCGCGAGGTGACGAAAAAAACCGCCGGTCGTTTGGGCGTGGGCGGGATCGGTCGCAAGCCAAAGGGGCGTACGCGCGCCTTCCGCGGGCGTTTGCGCGACGAGATGTCCGAGACCGACCAGCGGCCGAAGCCACCAGGGAAACCCGCGCGTCAGCCCGCTTCGAACAAACCCTGGGCAAAAGGTGTTGGCGGTGACGCCGGTGCCTTCGAGCTCACGGGCGAGCCAGAAGGTCCACATGATCTTGGCGAGCGCGGCCTGGGTTCCAGCACGAATCGCGCTGTAGCTTCGCGTGAGCTGGAGGTCGTCCCAGTGGATGGTGCCTTTGCGGTGCGCGTTTCCGGAGATCATCACAACCCGGCTGGGCGCGCTCCCGATCAAACGTGGCCGAAGGAGGTCCGTCAGTCGTACGTGACCGAGGATGTTGGTCGCCCAGGTGAGCTCGAACCCATCGACGCTGGTCGCGCGTTTCCAGGGGACAACGCCCGCGCAGCCGACGAGGACGTCAATGTGCTCTTCGGTGCGGAGGATTTCCTCGGCGGCTGTCGCAACGGACGCCTGTGAGGAGAGGTCGCACTCGACGAGCGTCGCCCCCGGAAGAAGCGCGCGGCCGCGTTCGAGGGAACGAACGAGCGCAACGACGCGATGCTCCTGCGCTTGAAGGCCTTGCGCGACGCCGTAGCCCACGCCGCTGGTTCCGCCCGTTAGGACCACGGTTCGCATTCGCATTTGGTCTACTTCGCTCCCTTTTCAGGATCAACGACTTGAAAGGCGTGGAGGGCGACTTAGGCTCGAACGATGAACGTGATGGACGAGCTTCAGGCCCTGGACGGAAGTGATCGAGAGGCGATCGATTCGATCCTCGACGCGGAGCAGGCCGACATTGGGGAGCTTTCAACCTGGGCGATGCACGCGATCGGCACCAAGCCGCTTTTGGCCCTGCGGATCTTTGCGTGGATTGCGCGGCAAGCGGAGCCAGGCGGCACGCTCGATCGCGAAAACTGGCTTCGGGCGCACAACAACGCCTGCCACCTAGCGATCTTTCACGGCGAGCCCGACGAGCGGCGCGCGATCGTACGTCTCGCGCTCTCGGTCGCGCCGCGCAACATCGCGATCTACCACAACGCCGCGTGTCTTCTGTGCGCGCTGGGCGACGCGGATGCGGCTCTAGACGCGATTCGAACCGGCGTTGCGCTCGGCTACGACGCGGCGACCATCGCGGCGATCGCCGAGGACGCGGACCTCGATTTGATTCGCGACCGTGAGGAGTTTCAGACCATCGTTCGAGACGGCGCGTCGATCGAGCTGCCGTCCTGGGCGGAGGGCTGGACCGCGATCGAGTACACGCAGTTTCGCGAGCATTTGCGAACGACCTTTTACCCCGATCCGGATCTTTCGGGTCTCGCGCGCGGCACGATCGAGTACGAGAACGCTACGATCAACGTGCTGCCGCTCGCGGAGTCGTGTCAGGGCAAGCCGATCAGCGAGTGGTTCGATTTGGTGCGCGCTTATGTGCACCGAATTCTTCACGCGTGAACAGCGTGGGCACGCCATTCGCCGGCTGCGCGTGCATGGACAACTCCGACGTAGCCTTTGAGATTGGGAGCTTGGCAAGGGCATGGGCACGACGGGCTCGTCCAGGTCGTTCGCTTCGTGCGTATCGCACCTGACGTTGGTGCCCTTTGGATCCGCTAGACTTCTTGGATGTGCCGCAACATTCGTCCGCTCTTCAACTTCGATCCGCCAGCCACCGACGACGAGATTCACGACGCCGCGCTTCAGTTCGTTCGCAAGGTGAGTGGAACGCGAAAGCCCTCCAAGGCCAACGAGGATGCCTTTGAGCGGGCGGTCGCGGAGATCACGAAGACCACGAGAAGGCTCGTCGACAGTCTCGTCACGAATGCGCCCCCAAAGAACCGAGAGGAGGAGCGACGAAAAGCGCGCGAGCGCTTCGCCAAACGGCGCGCGTAGTTCGGGTCAGGTGCCCGTGGAGGCTTCGTCGAGGCGTACTTTTTCGTCTGCGCGGAGGGTCAGGGTCGCCATCGGGAGCAGGCCTTCGAGCTGAGTGACGTTGCGCGCGCTCGCAATGACCGACGGGATCTGTGGGTGATGCACGCACCACGCGAGAGCCACCGAAGCCATCGGCAGGCTTCGCTCCTTCGCGATCGCTGCGAGCACATCGAGGACGCGCTCCGCCTGAGGTTTGTCGGCGTAGCGAAAGACGCCATCCGCGCGCGGCGAGTCCACCGGACCGCTTCGGTACTTTCCCGTGAGATACCCCGACGCGAGGGCCCAGTAGGGAAAGACGGCGAGGTTTTCTTCGCGGCAGACGGCTTCGAGCGAAGCTTCAAAGCCAGCTCGCGCGAGCAGGCTGTATTCGGGCTGCACTGCGACGTAGGGCGCGAGGTTTTGCTCCGTTGCGAGGTCTCGCGCTTTTCGCAGCCGGTCCGCTGCGTAGTTGGACGCGGCGAGGTAGCGGACCTTTCCCGCGCGGACCAAGGCGTGAAAGGCACCGAGGGAATCGGCGAGCGGCACTTCGCAATCGTCGTGATGGGCGTAGTAGAGATCGATGCGATCGGTCTGCAGCCGGCGAAGGGAGTCCTCGGAGGCCGCTGCGATGTTCGCGGGACTCAGCCCCGGGCGCGTCTCCAGTTTGGCAACCTTGGTCGCGATGATCATGCGGTCGCGATTGCCTCGCGATTTCATCCAGCGGCCGATGAGCGCTTCGGATTCGCCGCCGACGTTTCCTTCGCCCCACGAGCAGTACATATCCGCCGTGTCGATGAAGTTGCCGCCCGCGTCGGCGTAGCGGTCCAAGACGGCAAACGCATCCTCCTCGGTTGCGGTCCACCCAAAGACATTGCCGCCGAGGCAAAGGGGAAACACGCGCAGGTCGGTGTGCGGGACGACGTTCATGACGCCGCTATACCAAACTGACGAACGTTGAGAAGAGCGTCCCCTCCTCGAGGGCGTGCCGGTCGCTTAGTCGCTGAACGCGACCCGTGGGTTGCTTGCTCGAACTCGGGGGGCGGCCGCGCGGCTACGGGATCGGCGCGCCCGTCAGTGGCGGGAGCTCGCGATGAAAGCGCTCGCGGTACCAGGTGCGGTAACCCTCGTACGCGCGTTCAAAAACCAGTCGCTCTTCGCTCGCTTCGTCGACCGACCCATCTTCGTCACGCTCGTCGACGCCTTCGTCCGAATCCGCGTCGTCGTCGTCCGAGCCCAAATCCGCTTCGAGTTCCGCTAGCAACGCCTCCGCCCTCTCGCGGCTGATCTCGCCCGTGCGCCAGCGTCGGTAGATCCGCACAAGCTCCCCAAGATGCGGATTGCGGTCCGGCGAACGAAAGTCCATCCGCTCGCTCATCTCGGCACCCACCACCTCTTCCGGATTCACCTCGTAGGGATACGTCCGCTCGACCACCTCGTAGGGCGTGAAGTCGGGTGTTGTGGTGAACATATCGTAGAGTGGCGCCGCGCTCGCTTCGGGACGGCCGACCGGCGGTACGCCGAGGATTCGCTCGATGGTCGCAAAGACGCTCAGAAACGACGAGTGCGCGTGACTTACGTAGTCGCGCCGCGCCCACGGGCTCACGACGTGGAGTACCGAGCGATGCGCGTCGATGTGATCGCGAGACCCCTGCGGGTCGTCCTCAAGCACAAAGATCACCGTGCGCGGCCAGAAGGGAGAGTGCGAGATCGCGTCGATGACGATGCCCATCGCAAAGTCGTTGTCAGCCACCATCGATTCGGGCGTGGGGGTGCCCGGGCGCGTTCCGTTGGTGTGGTCGTTCGGAAGCAAGATGTACGTGAAGGGATCGAGACCGCGCGTCAGAAGCTGGTCCGCGATCCGCCGCGCTTTGTCCTCGTCGCGCGTCGAGTAGTTGACGAAGGGACCGCCGGGAAAGCGCGTGTCGGTAAAGTCCGCGACCGACTGATCGTCGGCCGTGCGCAGGGTCGTTCCGACGATTTCGCCGTAGATGCGAATCCCAACGCCGTTGTCGACGAGGTGCGTGAAGAAGTTGCCGGAGCGCGGATTGGACTCCCGAAGAATCGGAAAGGTCATGAAGCTTCCGCGGCGAACGTCTTCGAGCCAAATCCGTTCCGCAAACTCGCTGAGATGCGTGGCCGTGAGAAAAAGGTGTCCGGTGTCCGAGTTCGGCGTGAGCACGTAGAAGTTGTCGGAGTGGGCGAACTCCCCCGCCAGGGCGTGGTGGTTCGGGGTGAAGGGAAGGCCCCAGCTCGCGAGTTCCGGATCGGCCTCTACGTCCGGGTCGTCGATGTCGCCGAGGATCGCGTCGAAGGTTTTGTTCTCTTTGACGATCAGCACGACGTGTTCGATCGGCGACTCGCCGCCTTCGACGGTGGGAACCGGAAAGGCTTCGCAGTCGACGGTGAAGAGGTCGCGAGTGCGCGCGAACTGCTCGCGGACACGGGTGGTCTCCGCGTCGAGGTCGAGCGCGAGAAGATCGAGGAAGGCGACCGTGCCCTTCGAGAGCGACTTCGCGCTTCCGCCTTCGGCGTTCGAACCGGTGCCCCCGCCTTTGCCAGAGACGACCACGAGCGTGCGGTCGTCGCTCGCGAGGGCAACGCCCGTCGGGTATTGGTCGCTCGGAAACGCACCCAGGACCATCAGGTTGTCCGCGTCGAGAACACTGACCGCGTTGTCCGCGCCGCGCGTCACGAAGAGGCGGTCGCCCGCCGAGTCGTAGGCGAGATCGTTGACGTTGCTGTTGGGAAGGGGCGTTCCTTCGGACGTGACGAAATCGGATTCGGCGACCAGCGCGCTCGCCACAATCGAGCGCGTTCCGGTGTCGATCGCCACGACGCTGTCGCTTCCGGAAACGGCGGCCCACACGGTCGACCCGTCGGGGGCTGCGGTGAGACCCGCGGGACTGGTCGGCACGGGGATCACCTCGGCGCTTCCGTCGGCCAGGTTGAGCGCCGCGATGCCGTCTCCGGCGAGGTCGGACGCGTAGAGTTCGTTCCGGCCGGGGACAAAGACGACGTCCCAGGCGTCGATCGGCAGCGGCAGGCGCCGTTCTTCCGCAAGGGTTGCGGCGTTGACTTCGACGATTTGTTGCCCGGTGAAGTCGCCGACCCAGAGGGTGGCTCCGTCGGGGGCGATCGCGACGCCGGACGTGTAGGTATCGGTTTCGAAGGTGCCGCGCTCCGTGAGGGTACCGTCCGCCGCGATGTCGAAGGCCCACAGAACCTCCTGACCTCCGCCGGAGACGTAGAGGGAGTTTCCGGACGGGTCGATCGCCATGCCGAACCAGGCGTCGTTTCGATCGAGGCGCTGCAGGATCTCGAAGGTGTCGAGATCGACGACGGAGAGGTGACGTTCGTCCGAACCGGACGCGACGATGTAGCCGACCCGGAGCGTGGGGTGAATCACGATGTCGGCGGGGAATCCCTCGATGAGGGTCGAGGGTCCGGCGGACACCGCGCGGCGACCGTCGAGCGCGATGAAGCTGCCGTCGTCCTGGCGTCCTGGACGGTTAAGCAGTGCCTCGGGAACTTCGACGTCGCAGTTCGGAAGCGGGTCGGGGGGTGGACCGACATCGAAGGTCGGCAGGACGTCCACGCCGGCATCCACGACGGCGTCGGCCGCGGCATCGCCACCGTCCGGAAACGTCAGCGTCGTGTCGCATCCAAAAACGGCGAGAGAGAGAGCAACCCAACGCACCCGCGCATGATGCGTCAAATCCGCCGCGCTGTCGCGGCCGGCACGTTTCGATTTCGAAACGCGCTCGGTCATTTCAACGACGACGCGAACGAGTATGCTGCGGCGTGGGCTTTGTTGCGATTCTGATCGGCCTGGGTGCCGCGCTTCTCACGCTCGTGCCCGGGGTGATCGCGGCCATCGTGCACTACCGCGCGCGAAAGAAGGGGAGGGGATCGTGGCCGATCTACATCGCGATCACCCTTCTCACTGCGGTGATGTGTTTCGGCGCCGCGATCCTTCTCGTCGGCGCGTTTGAAAGCGGTCAGGGCGCGCCAACGGAGGAGCAGTACACCGCGCTGCTCATGTCGGCGGCGATCTGTTTCGGCGGGCCGGGTCTGGGGATGACCCTCGGCGCGTTTGCGCTCTTTAAGAGCTCGACCCCGCCCTGAGCGCGCGCCGCACGGTGTCGTAGTGCGCGGGAAGCACCGGCTCGAAACGCTCAACGCCAAAGAGCGCCCCGAGAATGCGTCTCCCTTCCCGCGCGTCGTGCATCGATTGAAGCGCTTCGGTGAACTGCGCGCGCCGCGCAGGATCGGTCGAGGGAAAGGCGACCAGGGTGTCGGAGGGAATCGGATCGCTCACGCCAAGCATTCGCATCCGGTCGCGGGGCATCTCGAGCTCCCAGCCTGTGCCTGCGACCGGCGCGTCCGCTCCGTCTCCCGCAAGGTGGATGAACGTTGCGCCTACGTCGACGTCGCCGTCCTCCACAGCCCGAACCACCGAAAGGTGGTCGCCGAGAAAGCGCTCTTCGCGAAATAGCGCTTCCGGGTCGACGCCGTTTTCGAGGAGGCCAAGGCGCGGAAAGAGATAACCCGCGCACGAGTTGCGATCGACCCAGCCGACCCGGGTCCCTTGGAGATCGTGGAGGGACTCAAAGCGGGTGTCGTCGCGCACAAAGAGCGCACCGCGAAAGTGCGCTCGACTGGCCCGCACTCCGCCAAGGAGAAGTTCCACGTGATCGTCGGCCCGGGCGTAGACGGCAGGAGGAAGCCACGCGAAGTCGCCCGCGTCGCGCGTTAACGCGGTTGAAAGCTCGCCGTAGGTCGGCGTCGGGAAGACCTCAACCGGTTCTTCGAGCACGTCTGCGAGATGCCGGGCGAAGCGGAGGCGAGCCTCCGTGCGAACCGCTCCGACCGGACCGGTGAGGAAGGTGAGCATCGCTCGGCGCGATTTTACACGGGAAGGGAGCCTGTGATCTATGGTTGGCCGTGGCCGCTCGCCGCAAACCGCGTCAATCTCGCTCCCGCGCGCTCGTCGACGCAATTCTCGAAGGCGCGTTTCGGAGCGCTGGACGTGCGCGACGACTCCGCGAGGTGTCGACGAAAGGTATTGCCCGTCAGGCGGGCGTGAGCATCGGTTCCCTCTATCAGTACTTTTCGGACAAGGACGCGGTCTTTGGCGCGCTGATCGAGCGCGAGCTCAGCGCGCAGGTGGATCGCTTTGAGGCGCTCCTTCGGGACCACGACGAAGACGACATGGAGCAGCTGGTGGCGGCCATGATCGACGAAGCCGTGGAGCGCTATGCCCGCACGCCGGCGTTGGCGCGGCTCTTTATCGAAACGATTCGCCTGGAACGAGTTCCTCAGGTGGCAGTTGCACGCGCGAACATTGCCGCAAAGTTTGCGGACGCGCTTCGGCAGCGGGGAGAGTTTGCCGAGCCCCTGGAGCCGAAGATCGAGCTGTTGATTCACGCGATCATGGGGATCTTTGAAGCGCGCGTCTTGCAGCCGGACGCCGTGCCGACGGAGGCCTTTGAAAACCTCGACGTGGAGTTGACGCGCCTTGCGGTCGCGTACATTCACGACCTTTCGTCGTAGACGGCGTGCAGTGCGAAAACGATTACTCTTGGGTGAGCGCCTCGCCGCTCCGTCCGGGCCGCGTGGTGACGTCGGTGACGAGCGCCTTCGAGAGCGTTCCGTTCTGTTGAAAGTGCCGCATGTGGAGGATCGGCTCGCCACCGAGTTCCGCGGCGCTTCGGCCGTCGATGCGCTCGACGTACTTCTTGGGTTCAAAGGACGCGAGGTCCGCGCCGGGGACCGCCTCGATGCGGCGACAGAGGTCGAGAAGCGCCTGGAGGCTGTTCATCTTCATGTACGGACACGTCGCGCACCCGCCAGCCACCGTGCAGCCTTCGCCGGCGGCCACGCCAGGCACGATCGGTAGTTCCGAGTCTTCCGTCTGCGCGACGGCTTCGCTCGCGACCGGAAAGATGATCTCGGCCGCTGCGGTGGAGTCGGCTTCTTGGAGGATCGCCTGCACCTGCCGAACGATGGGGGTGATCATGCCGGCTTCGGTACCGAGCACGAAGCGAAGGGCCTGGTCGCTACCGGCGCCCTCGCGAACCTTGCCGAGGATGAAGCCGAGGATGTTGGACGTGCTTCCGACGACTCCGTTGCCGGACTGCTGCTTTTCGAGGCCGAGCGCGAACATCTCGCCGGGGACTTCGAGGTGCGCGGTGACGAACGCGTCCGGGTACTCCTCGCGCGCGGTCTGAACCACGTCCGCGCCGAACATGTGATGCACCACGCAGTTGCCCTGGCGAAAGTAGCGGAAGTTGCTGAGCAGCTTCTTGATCGACGCCTGGTTATGGTCCGGGTGGAGCGCGCGAATCGCCTCGTCGTCCATCGTGGCGAGCGCTTCGAACATATTCTTCAGGTTCTCGCCCATGTAGGTGTCGGGGCCGAAGAAGATGGCGACGTCCGGGACCTGGGACGCGGCCTGGAGAATCGTCATCACCACGTTGCTCGACGTGCAGGTGATCGTCGGCACGCGCGCGTGCGCCTTGGCCTTCGTGACGAGGCTCGTGTTGATGTAGACGACGTGGAGCGCGTTGGGCGTCTTGGCCGCTTCCGCGAGGTAGGCGCCGTAGGCTTTGGCTTCCGCAGACTCGGCGAGGGAGCAGCCGATCGCTTCGGATGCGACGCGATACACGGGTACGTTTTCGTGTCCGGCGGCGGTGAGGAGCGCGCGGGCGTTTTCGCTCATGAAGTCGACGCCGAGCACGATGACGGTGCGACAGCCGGCTTCGGCCATCTTGATCCCGCGGTCTGCCATGACGAGGGAGTCGCTCACGCCAATGTGCGGCCAGTCGCAGGCGCTGAGCACGCCCTGAAGTTCCGGGTCCATGTAGAAGTGAGCGACGATGCCGATGTTCTTTTCGCGGAGAAGCCCCGAGAGCTCCTTCACCATCGCTGGGTCCGGCTCGAGAAACGCGGCCTGTGCCTCCGCGAAGCTTCCTTCCGGAATTAGCGCGTCCTTCGTGATCCGCAGCGTTGGAAACGTTCCCGTCATGGTTCGACTATAGAGCTCCCTTGCAAAGGAACAACGCGCGAATGCCCTTGCGGCGCAGGCCGCGGATGCCAAGGTTTGAACATGGGTGAGTGGTCCCCGGACTCATGGCGTCAGTTCTCGGTTGCGCAAGAGGTTGCGTACGGTGATGCGGAAGAGCTCGAAGCGGCGGTCAAGGCGCTGCGCCGGCTTCCCCCGCTGGTCACCAGCTGGGAAATCGAAGAGCTAAAGGAAAAGCTCGCGTCGGCGCAGCGCGGCGAGCGCTTCGTTCTTCAAGGGGGCGACTGCGCAGAAACCCTGGACGACTGCGAGCCGGACTCCATCGCGGCGAAGCTGAAGATCCTTCTCCAGATGAGCATGGTGCTCGTGCACGGCGGCAAGCGCCCGGTCGTGCGCATTGGCCGCTTTGCGGGGCAGTACGCCAAGCCGCGAAGCAGGCCCACGGAGACCCGCGACGGCGTCGAACTTCCGAACTATTTCGGCGACCTGATTAATCAGCCTGCGTTCGATCCGGCGTCCCGGCGCGCCAATCCCTTCCTTCTCGTGGAGGGCTACAAGCACGCAGCCATGACGCTGAACTTCATCCGCTCGCTCACGAAGAGCGGCTTCGCGGATCTGCATCATCCCGAGTATTGGGATCTCTCCTTCATGGAGAGCGCGACGCTTTCGAGTTCGCTGCGCGGGGACTACCAGCGCACCGTCGACGAGGTCACCAAGGCGCTTCAGTTCATGCAGGCCCTCGGCGAGCGTTCCGTGGCGGAGCTCAGCCGCGTCGAATTCTACACGAGTCACGAAGGGCTGAACCTTCACTACGAGTCAGCGCAAACGCGCACGGTGCCGCGGCGTGACGGACACTACGACCTCGGCACTCACATGCCCTGGATCGGAGAGCGCACGCGTCAGCTCGACGGAGCGCACGTGGAGTTCTTTCGCGGCATTCGCAATCCGGTGGGCGTCAAGGTCGGACCGACGGCGACGCCGGAGGACGTCATCGCGCTTCTGGATGCGCTCAACCCCTCGAACGAAGCGGGCAAGATCGTCTTGATCACGCGGATGGGCGCGGCGCGTGTGCGGGATGGCCTGCCGCCGATTCTGCAGGGCGTCGAAAAGGCGAAGCGGCGCGTGCTCTGGATGAGCGACCCCATGCACGGGAATACGGTGACGACGCCTTCGGGCCGGAAAACCCGTGATTTCGAGGCGATTCTCGCCGAAATTGAAGGCGTGATGGCGGTGCACGACGCGGCCGGGACGCACTTCGGCGGCGTGCACTTTGAGCTGACCGGGGACGACGTGACGGAGTG
>JBCDAA010000035.1:0-35584 GCA_039186435.1 Myxococcota bacterium
GCTGCGGCGAACAACCCCAACGCCGTCGCTCGGGCCCTACGTCGTGACCGAATACGTGCCGAACGAGCGCGTTGTCGCCGAGGCCAATCCCGAGTTTCTGGGCGAGCCGCCAGCGATCCGCCGCGTGGTCGTTCATAAGATCTCGAGGGAGGACCTTCCGCGTGCGTTTCTCACCGGCGAGGTCGACATCACGGTGCCGAACGCCGTGACGCTCGCGCAGGCTCGCGAGGTGCAGGCGACGCGGCGAGACGCCGTTCACATTCGTCCCTCTGCGGCGTTTGTCTTTCTTGCCCCGGATTTGGATCACCCGCTTCTGGGGCGGCTCGAGATTCGCCGCGCGCTGCTCATGGCGATCGATCGCGCGCGGCTTGCAGAGACGGTGTACGGCGATGCCGGGCGAATCGCGGAGCTTCCGGTGCCCGAGCTCTGGCCGCCTGGTGCGGTTCACACGGCGTACGACCCTGACGCGAGTCGTGAAGCGCTCGCCGAAGCGGGCGTGATCGGCGCAACGCTGAAGGTCGTGCATCAAGACGACGCGATGGGGATGCAGATCTTGGCGGAGGTGCGTCGCGATCTGGAAGCGGTGGGGATCGCGACGGAGTCGGTGGTGGTGCCGAGTACCTTTCGGGTGGCCCGGGAGGGACGCTGGGACGGTTTGCTATCGCACGTTCTTCGGGCGAATCGCGACGCGCCGCCGGGGCGCTTCTGGAACCTGCCCTTCGAAAACGGCGAGTACGTCTACAGCCATCGCTCGGACGCGTTCACCGACGAGGTCTTCGCGCTGGTCGAACGCGAACGGCACGCGCTCTATCCCGAACGCCGCGAACAACTTCGCGATGCGCTTCTCGCGCTCACGACCGAGCGCCTTCCCAACCTCCCGCTCGTCTTTGCAGCGGAACGCATTCTTGCCGACCCTTCGCTCCAAGGCTGGGATCACGGTTCGACGACCGTTTTTGGAAGCTGGCTGCACACCTGGCACTTCGCGCCCTAAACATTGCCAAGTCGTCGCCGCAGGCCCATACCCTCCCGGTGCCTGAGCTGCCCGAAGTGGAGATCGCAGCGCGCCAGCTGCGGCGATGGTGTGCGGGCAAAGCGATCGTTCGCGTTCGCGTTCACGACAAGCGAATCGTTCGCGGCGGAAGCGTGGCGTCCTTTCGTCGTGCGCTTACGAAACACGAAGTCGTGCGCGTCGACCGCAGGGGCAAACACGTCCTCGCCGAGCTCTCGGGGGGCGCGCTCTGGTGGCTGCACCTCGGCATGAGCGGAAAGTTCGCGTGGCGCGCGCCGAAGACGAAAGCGCCGCGTCACACCCGCGTCGAGGTGACCTTCGACGACGGTCGTTTCTGTTTTGCGGACATGCGTCTTTTTGGTGGAACGGCGGCCGGGGATCCGGCTTTCGTCCGGGAAGTCTCGCACGTCGATTCCCTTGGGCCGGACGCGTGGATCGACGTTCGCACCACCGATCAGCTGATGGCTGCGATCCGCGAGACGCGCGGACCGATCAAAGTCGTCCTGATGGATCAGAAGAGGCTCGCAGGCCTCGGCAATATTCACGCCGCCGAAGCGCTCTTTCGCGCGCGGATTCATCCCGAGGCGACCGCGGATTCCTTGCCTCGTCCGGCGTTCGTTCGTCTTCTTCGAGGAATTCGAGCGGGGATCAAGTACGCGCTCGCGGCGACAGAAGCGGAAGAAGTGAGCTACATGAGCGAAGGCGGCGGGAATCCCTTTCGGGTGTACGGTCGCGCGGGGGAGCCTTGTCCACGATGTCGACAACCGATCGCGTCACGCCGCCTGGGCGGACGAAACACGTTTTTCTGTCCGAAGTGTCAGCGAAAGGACGGGCGGTGAGAGCGATCGCGCTCCTGCTGGTCGCGTCCGGGTGCACGCCTCTGCCGGATGCTCGCCCGGCGCGCGGGCTCTACCACGACCTTCGCAAGGCAGTGGAGTTTCGCGAGAGTGACGACTGGGTCGTGGACTCGCTGGAAATCGACGACGCGCTTTCGACCGTGATGCGGAGTGTGTGCAGCGCCGAACCCGAAGCGCGGGAAACCCTCCAAATCTGGCTCGCGTCACAGATCGATGCGAACGGCGGCCCGAGCGAAGCGCGATATCGCGAAGAAGGAGGCATCACCGGTTCGATTCGCGAAACGCGGCGCCTCGAACGCGTGCGGCTCTTGCTCGACTACGCGGAGGATCACGTTCACGAGTGCCCCTACTGGCTTGAGGCGGATCCGGATTTCGCCGGCGTGCAAAGCGACGAGGGACGTTTTGTCGTTCTGGTCGAGACCCGAGGTGGCGCGGCCGTTCTTATCAACGAAGACGACACCGCGGTCGGCGGCGGCGGCGGCGTTCGGATTCTTCCCGCGGTGGGGATCACGCGCCGCCTCACGCTCGCCCTCGGCTACGAAGCGGGCGCCGACGGACTTCTCTTGGAGACCATGACCGGGAGCCGATCCTTTGAAGCGTCTCTCGCGATGGCGGTGCCTCTCATCCTGCGCATCACCAACGTCTCTCGGGTCGTCGACATCGAGGTCGCCGGAACCGCGCGCTTTGCAAACGACGACCGGTTCGGCTTGCGGGTCGCGGTCGGGTACGGCCTCAGTACGCCGCGCCTCTCCTCGTTCATGCCCTACGGCGTCATTTGGATTGGCTATCAGGTTCTGCCTCCAGCTCACGGACTTCCGACGGAACACTCGGTGTGGCTCGGGACGCGCGTCGGCTTCGACTGGGATCCCTGACGCGTAGGGAAGCGCCCACGGTGGGATGGGGGACCCCTACGATGGTGTCCTCCGGAGATCGAAAATCCACGGGAAAACGGGTTGGCCCGGCACGTGCACTAAGTGGGAGCGCTGCTGAAGTTCAGCGGCACTCTTCGGTTCTCACCGCCCGCCCTCAGGTGCCGACCCCCCACGGGTGCCTGGGGGCGGGATCTTTTTTGCGTCGCGCCCAGCTTGTGCTTTGGTGAGCGCGTGGCCTCCGAAGAGGAACGCATCGCTGCGCTTCGCTCGCTCTTTTCGACCAGCGCTGACGTGCGGGTTGGAATCGGTGACGACGCCGCGGTTCTCGCACCGGATCTCGTGCTCAGCGTCGACGCCGCGATCGAAGGTACACATTTTCGTCGCACCTTTGGTTCGTGCACTGCGCTCGCGCGTCGCGCAGCGATGGCGGCTCTTAGTGATCTGGCCGCGATGGGGGCGTCGCCCCAAGCGCTGCTCTCGTCGTTGATTCTTCCACCCGGTTTTTCGGACTTCGATCTTGAGGCGCTTCACCACGGCCTTCGCGAAGCCGCGGACGAGGTCGGTGCTTCGGTCGTCGGCGGCAACCTCGCAAAGGGAAGCGCGCTCTCCCTCACCACAACGGTTGTGGGTCGGGCCAGCGAACCGCTTCGGCGAAGCGGCGCGGCGCCCGGCGATGGGATCTACGTGAGCGGTCCTCCCGGCGACGCGGCGCTCGGTCTTTGCGCGCTCCTCGCAGGGCGGGCATCGGCGTTTGCGAACGTTTGGCTGCGCCCCCGCGCGCACATCGAGGAAGGCTTGCGACTTCGAGGTGCCGCAAGCGCCTGCGTCGACATTTCCGACGGCCTCCTCCAGGATCTCGGTCACCTCTGCGCCGAGTCTGGCGTCGGCGCGCGCATTGACGCCAAGGCGATTCCTCGAGGCGACGGTTTTGCGGACGAAGCGCAGGCGCTCAGCGCGCGTCCGGACGAAGTCCTCCTCGCTGGCGGAGAGGCGTATGTTCTCTTGTTCACCGCGCGAAACGCTCCGCCTCTTGGAACGCGCATCGGCGAGGTCACCGCCTCCCCTGGGATCGAAGTCGACGGCGCGCTCGCTCCCGAGACGCGTGGCTTCGACCACTTCTCGTAGTTGCTCAGCTGTCGGGTTCAGGGATCACGATCGTAAAGGTCGTGCCCGCCCCGATGTCGCTCGAGACGTCGATGCGTCCGCCGTGCGCGTCGACGAGCCGCTTTACGATGCTCAGCCCCAGACCGGTTCCGCCGTGTTCGCGCGTCGAGCTTCCGTCGACCTGATAGAACGCGTCGAAGATCTTCGGCAGCTCGGCGGGCGGCATGCCAATGCCGGTGTCGCGCACGAGAAACGCCACGGCCCGGCGCGTTCCCGAAAAGAAGATTGCGCCCATCGCGTCGTCGCCGGCGTCGTCGAAGTCCGTGGCGTGCGCTTCGAAGAACACCTGCCCGCCTTCGGGCGTAAACTTCACCGCGTTCTCCGCGAGGTTTGAAAGCACCTGCTTGATGCGAATGGGGTCGCCGTCGATCGTCGGAAGCTCGGCGTCGACCTTCGTCACAACCTCGATGTTCTTCTTTCGCGCCGCGGGGGTGAAGGTCTTGGCGATGTCCTCCACGATCGCGGCCGCGTCGAGAGGCTGCGGCTCGATGCGCATCACGCCCTGCTCGAGCTTGGAGAGATCGAGAAGACTCGAAATCAGTGCGAGGAGCTGGTCGCCCTTTGCGTGAATCGTGTCGACGAACTCGCGCTGTTCTTCGTTGAGGTCGCCGGCGATGCCGCTCTCGAGCATTTCCGAGTAGCCGATGATCGACGTCAGCGGCGTTCGAAGCTCGTGACTCACGGTGGCCAGAAAGTTGTTCTTCAGCCGGTCGAGCTCTTTGAGGCGGTCGTAGGCGGTCTGGAGTTTGGCGGTTTTCTCGGCGAGCTCGCGATAGCTCTCCCGCACGCTCGCGACGTGCATCTCACTCGTGAGGTGCGCGCGATGGCTCGAGAAAAGGAGCAGATCGATGATGCCGCTGAGGTGCCCGATAATGCGTTCCGCGGTGTCCTGGCGAACGCGCGGCATCTTCGTCAGGCAGTCGCGCACCCGCTGCCGATCGAGGTTGTCGTCGAGCTTTAGAAGCGCGCGGGGCACTTCCTTGAGCTCGGCGGGAAGGTACGGACCGATCACCAAGCGTCCGACCGGTCGTCCCTGATAGCTGAGCGGAACGATGTCGTAGACGGCGCCCGTGATCTCCGTTTGCCGATGGACCTCACCCGCTCGCGGAAAGGTCTTCGCAACCACGTCGACCGTTTGCGAGAGCGCCTGGCGCCCCCGCGGGAACTCCCGCAGGTATTCGTGAATGGGCTGATCGTCGTGCACGTCCGCGAGGAGCGTTCCGCCGGCGGAAAACACGCGGACCGACAAACTAAAGAGCTCAAAGAAGGATTTGCAGACGTCCCGAAGCGCTTCCCGATCCACCACGTCTTCGAGGCGGGCGATGTCCCCCAGCGCGATGTCGATGCCGGATCCCTCCGGTCGCGCGTCGGTCATTCGGCGGCCCTTCCACCGATGCCAAGGCGCACCCGTACGTCCTGGAGGAACTCGTCCGGGTCGAGGCCAAACTTCTCTTTGAGGGAGTGCTTCGCCTCGAGGTGGCGCCAGGTTAGGTCTGTGAGCCCGAGGAACGTTTCGATCACGCCGGTTCCGCGCGTCGCGATTGCCCGAAAGACCGGCTCTTTGCCGCGGGACGCCATTCGCTCGAGCTCCTCGTCGGAGCGGACGCCCGGGAGGTCGCGCTTGTTGAACTGGATGACGATGGGATGCGTTTCCGGCGCGAGTCCGTTCTCCCGCAGGTTCTGCTGCATGTTGAGGAACGCTTCGCGGTTCGCCTTCGTTTCCGAAATCTGCGAGTCGGCGATGAACGCGGTGCCGTCGGCGCCCTGAAGCACGAGCCGGCGGGTGGCGTTGTGGATCACCTGCCCCGGCACCGTGAAGAGCTTGAAGCGAACCTGAATACCGCTGCCGCTGCTGAAGGTCAGGGGAAGGAGGTCAAAGAAGAGGGTTCGGTCGTCCCTCGTCTCGAGGGTCATCAGCCGGCCGGCCGTGTCGGAGGAAACCAGGCGATGAATGGCCTGCAGGTTCGTGGTCTTTCCGCTGAGAGCCGGCCCGTAATAGACGAGCTTGACCGTGAGCTCCCGCGACTTGAAGTCGATCTGCATCCCGCGCCCGAATGGTACCCGCCTCTGCGCGGGTTCCCAGCGTTTTCAGGTTTGTGCGTCGAGCCACAGGTAGAGAGCGAAGCCCACCAGGAGGCTCGCGACCGCGAGTGCGACCCACATCAACCGACGTTTCGGCGCTGGATTGGGCTCCGTTTTGGTGAGCTCGAGGGTCGCCATCGCTTGCTTCAGTACGCGTTCAATTTGTGCTTCGGCGACCTCGCGGCGCTTCGGATCGCTGTCACGGACCTTGGAGTAGCGCTTTCCGGCGGCGTCCAAACGACCGAACGACGCGCAAAGCGCCACAAATTTGCGGTGTGCCTCGTCGTCGTCCCACGCTTCTTCCACTCGTTCCCACCCTTGGGTGAGCGTTTCGTCGAGGTCCACGAAGAGGACCATTCCTCACCCAAGGCGCCGCCGCAAGGACGTGTTGGGGACTAAATCGGCTTTCGTTCCGTCACATTATAGACAAACATGTCTATAATGAGACGATACTCATGACATCCTCGGCGTATCGAGGGCTATCGTGGCTGATCCGGATCGCTTTCGAAAGGGCGCCTTAGAAGCGTCGCAATTTCAGTTAGTTATAGCCGAGCAGGAAGTTGACACCCCCTTGGGGCCTTCGTAGGGTCGGAGAGCAGTGGTAAATGGTGGCAAGAAGTGTCATTCTCGCCGCCGCCGCGATGTCGCGGCCACCACGCGCGGGTGAGCATTGTTTCGGGGCCGCTACGAGCACGCGATCGACAAGAAGGGACGCACGTCGCTCCCTGCGCGTTTTCGTGAGGTTCTTGCGAGCCAGGGCGAGTCCCGGCTGGTGATCACGAGCGCCCTCGATCCCTGCCTGGTCTGCTACCCGATGAAGGAGTGGCTGGCCTTCGAGGAACGCCTCGCTGCGCTTCCACAGTTTGATCCGAGTGTAGCCATGCTCCGTCGCATCGTGGTCTCCGGTGCCGTCGAGTGCGACCTCGACAAGATGGGGCGTGTTCTCGTCCCGCCGTCCCTTCGGAAACACGCCATGCTCGATCGCCAAGCGCTTTGGGCCGGCATGGGAAAGCACATCGAGCTCTGGTCGCAGGGGCGCTTCGAAACGCTTCGAAGCGAAGTGCTCGAGGACGAAGAGCGCCGCTTGGCGATGGCCCAACACCTCGCGGAGCTCGGGCTGTGACCTTCGCGCATACGACCGTGCTTCTTGAAGAGACCGTGCAAGCGATCGCGCCGCGAGCGGGTGGTAGCTATGCGGATGCGACCCTTGGCGGGGGTGGTCACGCGGAAGCGATCCTTGAGCGGAGCGGTCCCGACGGAACCCTGATCGGGCTCGACCGCGATCCCGCAGCCCTTCAAGCGGCAAAAGAACGTCTCGCGCGCTTTGGAACCCGGGTCACCTTCGTACACGAAGAGTTCGGCAGGCTTGCGGACGTCCTTCGCGACATGGGGCGTGCTCCCGTCGACGGAGTCGTTGCGGACGTTGGCGTCAGCTCGCCGCAGCTCGACGATCCTGGGCGCGGCTTTTCCTTTCGCGCCTCTGGACCGCTCGACATGCGTATGGATCCGACCCGCGGGGAGACGGCCAAGGAGCTGATCGCCCGGCTGGATGCGGACGCGCTCGCGAACGTCCTCTACGAGTATGGCGAAGAGCGCCGATCGCGGCCGATCGCGCGCTCGATCAAAAAGGCCGAGGCCGAGGGGGAGCTCGAGACGACCGCCGATCTCGCGCGCGCGGTGCATCGCGTACTTCGTCGTCGCGGCCGCATCGATCCGGCGACGCGTTCCTTTCAGGCGCTCCGCATCGCGGTCAACGGCGAACTCGATCAGCTGCGGCGGCTCCTCGACGACGTGCCGACGGTGTTGAAGGACGACGGCGTCGTTGCGGTCATCTCGTTTCACTCTCTCGAAGACCGCATCGTGAAGCACACCTTTCGCGATGATCCGCGCTTGAAGCCGCTGACGAAAAAGCCGCTTCAGCCCTCGGACGAGGAGCGCGCTGAAAACCCGCGCTCGCGTCCTTCGAAGCTACGCGCCGCCAAACGGGTGGCGTCGTGAAGCGGAACGTCCTGATGCGCGAAAAGCAGGCCGAAGAGGTGCGCGAAAAGCGCGCTCGCGGTCAGCGCACGAGTGTTGCAGCGCGCTTTCTGATGCTTTGGACGGCCGCCGTGCTCGCGACGGCCGCCGCGTTTGTGGTGCACCTCTCGATGCGCTTTGAAACGGTGCGCCTTGGGTATGACGTCGGCGCGGCGCGCCGGGAGCAGCGCCGACTGATCGAGCAGAAGCGGCTTCTGGCGATCGAGGCGGCGACGCTGCGGCAGGCGACGCGCGTGGAGACGGTCGCACGCGGAACCCTGGAGATGGATCTTCCGGCGCCCGATCGAATCGTGCCGATCACGCCGCGGCGACGGGCACGGAGCGCTGCGGGGAGGGTGCGATGAACAACCTCGCCCCCAAACGTCGCCGCTGGATGCGAGTGCGCATCGTCATGCTCGCGGGCGTGCTCTTCGTTGGCGCCGGGGCGGTCGCGCATCGCGCCTGGGAACTTCAGATCGATCGCGCCCCCGTTCTTCGCGAAATGGCGGAGGAGCAGTACCTCCGGCGGATCCGTCTCGCCCCGAAGCGCGGCACCATCTACGACCGCCACGGCGCCGAGCTGGCGGTGAGCGTGGACGTGGACAGCGTCTGGGCGAACCCGCGGGAGCTTCGCGAGGAAGGCGGCAACCCGTCCCAGATCGCGACGCAGCTCTCCGCGATGCTCGGCGTCGATCGGGAGCGCATCGAGACTCGTCTTTCCTCAGACCGCTACTTCGTGTGGATCAAGCGGCGCATCTCCCCGAGGCTTGCCGGCGACGTGCGCCGTCTCGAGCTTCCGGGCGTGCACATGGAGCGCGAGGCGCGGCGCTTTTACCCGAACGGTCCTCTCGCATCGCACATTCTCGGGTTTGCGAACATCGACGGTGTTGGCATCGAAGGCCTCGAGCTTTCCCTGGAAGAACAGCTTCACGGATCGGTCCGCGCGGTTCCGGCGATTCGCGATCGGCGCGGCCGGGTCGTGTTTTCGGAGCAGCTTCTCGACGACCGCGCGGCGCAGGGCGACGACGTTTCGCTCACTCTCGACAAGACGATTCAGCGCCTCGCCGAGCGAGAGCTCGCCCTCGCCGTCCAGACCTTTGAGGCGCGTTCGGGAAGCGTCGTCGTGATGGATCCCCACTCCGGCGAGCTCCTTGCCGTTGCGAACTTTCCGACCTTCGATCCGAACCGCCCGGGCTCCTCGCCCCCAAGCCACCGGCGCAACCGCGCGGTGACGGACCGCTTCGAGCCCGGTTCGACGGTGAAGCCCTTCACGGTCGCGGCGGCACTGGCGTCCGGCACCATCGGTCCGGAACAGAGCATCGACTGCCTGGGCGGCTCGATGATCGTCGACGACCAGGAGATCAACGATACGACGCCCCACGACGACCTGACGCCCGCGCAGATCCTCGCCTTCTCGTCGAATATCGGCGCGGCGAAGATCGGTGGAACGCTCGGGCGTCGCGGTCTCTATCGCGCCTTTCGACGTTTTGGCTTTGGCGAGACGACGGGTCTGCCGCTGCCGGGCGAGGTGGGCGGCGTTCTTCGTCACTACCGCCAGTGGTACGAGATGGACGCGGTCACGATCGCGTTCGGGCAGGGCATGAGCGTCACGTCGGTGCAGCTGGCGACGGCGATGAGCGTCATCGCGAACGGCGGACAGCTGGTGGAGCCGCGCCTTCTTCGGCACACCACCGACGCGCACGGGGAGATCGCGAACCGCGAGAGTCCGCGCACTCGTCGCCGCGTCGTTCCGGAGCGTGTGGCCCGTCTTGTCGCGGACATGCTGACCGCGGTCACGGGACCCGGCGGAACGGCGGAAGAAGCCGCCATCGACGGATATCTTACTGCCGGAAAGACGGGCACCGCGCAGAAGGCGGACGTGATTCGCGGCGGCTATAGCGAGGACCGCTGGCTTGCGAGCTTCGTTGGCTTCGTCCCCGCGGACAATCCGCGCCTCGTCATCAGCGTCGTCGTCGACGAGCCGATCATCGCGCACTACGGCGGCATCGTTGCGGGTCCGGTCTTTCGCCGCGTAGGTGAAGGCGCGCTTCGTCATCTTGGCGTTCCTGCGGCGGACGGCGGCGATGCGCTGGCGGAGATTTCCCGCGAGCACACGCGGCGGCGCCGAGTCCTTGCACGGCAGGCGCGTCGGGCGCGTCGCGGACGTCGGTCTCAGGAGACCGCAAGCGAGGTCGTGGCGATGGACACGCCCGGCGAAAACGAAGCACTCGTTCCGGACCTGAGCGGGCAAACTGCGCGCGCGGCGCTCGTCACCCTCAGCGGACTCGGCCTTCGCGTCGCGTTTGAAGGTCGCGGGGTTGTGCAGTCTCAGCTCCCCGCCCCGGGTACGGTGATCCCGCGGGGGGAACGCGTTCGCGTCGAGCTCGCGCCAGCCTACGCGGAACTCGACGCGGCGGAAGAAGCTGCGATCGCCTTGGCAGCGCTTCCGGAAGTTGCCGACCCGTCCGAACCCGCGCCCGAAACGGGAGGGACGCCGTGATGCTTTCGGCGCTCGCCCAAGAGCTCTCCGCCTTTATGGCAGTCGAGCAGCGCGGCACGGACGTGGAGGTTTCCGGCGTGCGTCGCGACTCGCGGGCCGTTCAAGCGGGCGATCTCTTTGCGGCGATTCCCGGCGCAAACGTCGACGGGGCGCGCTTCGTTCCAGCGGCGAAAAAGGCGGGCGCGTCTGCGGTGCTTGCGGCCCACGCTCTCGACGCATCCGTCCCGCATCTGGTTGTCGCGAACGTTCGCGAAGCCCTCGCGCGATCGGCGCACGCGCTCTACGGCCACCCGGCCGAGTCCCTCGAGGTCATTGGGATCACGGGAACCAACGGAAAGACGACCTGCGCCTGGCTCATCGACGCCATGCTCTCCTCGCTCGGGAAAGCACCGGCGCTTTTGGGCACCGTTGCGCAGCGTGCCGGCGAGGCGCGAACCCCGGCTTCGTTTACAACGCCCGAAGCGGACGACCTCGCGCGTTTTGTGCGGAGCGCCGTCGCCGCGGGTTCGACGCATCTCGTGATGGAGGTCTCGAGCCACGGGCTCGTGCAGCACCGCGTCACCGGCGTTCGTTTTCGCGTCGCGGCGTTTACGAACCTCAGCCAGGATCATCTCGACTTTCACAAGACGATGAGGGCCTACGGCGAAGCCAAGGCGACCCTCTTTCGGAATCATCAGCCGGCCGTGTCGGTGATCAACGTCGACGACCCCTTTGGGGCCGGTCTCGCGGCGCAGCTCACGACGCCGGTGATTCGCTGCAGCGGCCAGGGTCGATCCTCCGACCTGCGCGCGAGCGACGTTCGTTACGATCGAAACGGGATTCGCGCGCAGCTTCACTACGACGGTGAGACGGTTGCTCTCGAGAGCCCTCTCGTCGGGCGGCACAACCTCGAAAATCTGCTCACGAGCGTCGGTGTCGCGTTGGGCCTCGACGTTCCTCTCGTGGACGCGGCTGCGGCGCTTCGAAACGCGGTCGGCGCGCCCGGCCGGATGGAGCGCGTCCCTTCGAAGGGCGCTGCGATCCTCGTCGACTACGCGCACACCCCGGATGCGCTGACGAACGCCCTTGCGACCCTTCGTCCGATCACCACCGGACGTCTCATCGTGGTGTTTGGCTGCGGTGGCGATCGCGACGCAGGCAAGCGACCCAAGATGGGTGCGGCGGCCTCGGCGGCAGACCTCGCGATCGTGACGAGCGACAATCCGCGAACCGAAGAACCGGCCGCGATCGTGAGCGCGATTCTTCCGGGCATGACCGTCCCGAAGGTCAGCGATCTGGCGAAGAACGGCTACACGGTGGAGGTCGACCGGCGAAAGGCCATCGCTCTCGCGATTCACGCCGCGCAGGACAACGACACGGTGCTGATCGCGGGGAAGGGTCACGAGGACTATCAGATCGTCGGCACCCAGAAGTTTCCCTTCGACGACCGTGAGGTGGCGAAGGAAGCGCTGGAGGGGGTCGGCTGATGGCGACACCCATTCCGAGGAATCAGGCGACGTTCTCCCTCGCAGAGATCGCGGCGATCACCGGCGGTCAGCTGCACGGTAACGACCGCTCGGTGCGAGGCGTCACGACGGACTCGCGACGTCTCCACGATCACGAGCTCTTCGTCGCGCTCTCGGGGGAGCGCTTCGATGGCCACGACTACCTCACGCAGGTCGCGGAGGCGAAGGCCTGCGCGGTTGTACGTCGCGGGAGCGAACGTCCGGCAGAGCTCGCGTGCGTGGAGGTCGACGACACGCTTGTGGCCCTCGGCGCGATCGGAAACGCGCACCGGCGGCGCTGGACCGGCCGCATCGTTGGCATCACCGGGTCCGCGGGGAAAACCTCGACCAAGGAACTCACGGCTGCTGCCCTTCGCGGCGCCGGACGTCGTGTTCGCGCTACCGAGGGCAACCTCAACAACCGCGTCGGCGTGCCCATGACGCTCCTCACCCTCGAGGACGAGGACGAGGTCGGCGTGATCGAAATGGGCACGAGCGAAAAGGGCGAGATTCGCGTCCTCGCAGCGATGACGGAGCCCGACGTCGCAGTCCTCACGCTCGTGAGCGCGGCGCACACCGAAGGCCTCGGCGGAGTCGACGCCGTTCGCCAGGAAAAGACCGATCTCTTTCGCGGCCGACGGGAAGGGGCGCCCGCGATCGCGCCGAGCGACGACCCCACCCTTGCCGGGTTTGGCGCGCGCACCTTCGGTCCCGGTGAGCACGCCGATGTCCAGGTGCTCGCCTGGCGCCTCGAAGGCGCGCGAACGAACGTATCGCTTCGCGTCGGCACCACAACGCTCGAGGTCTCCCTGCAGTGGCTCGGCGAAGCGGCGGCCCGCAACACGGCTGCGGCGCTTCTGGTGGTGGACTCTCTCGGTGAAGATGTCGCGCGCGCGGCAAAGGCGCTCTCGGATGTCGCGCCGGTGCCCGGCCGCATGTGTCCGCGCGACGCGAGCGGCGTGCTCGTCCTCGACGACAGCTACAACGCGAACCCGCGCTCCATGAGTCTCGCCCTCTCCACCGCGCGAGAGCTTGCGACCTCGCGAAAGGGATCCCTTGTGGCCGTCCTCGGCACCATGGGCGAGCTCGGCGACCTCAGCGACGACGCGCACGCTACTCTTCGCGGAGAAGCCGAGAAGCGCACCGACCGCGCGATCTTTGTCGGCCCTGGCTTTGCGAAGACGGGGTCTGTTGTCGAAAATGCTGCCGCGGCCATTGAGAGCCTCGGTGCGCTCGCGCCCGGCGATGTTCTTCTCGTCAAAGGCTCCCGAACCTGGCGCCTGGAGCAAGTGGTCGATCACGTCTGCGGAGGCGGCCGATGATCTACTACTACCTCTATCCCTACGCGGATGAGTTTCACGCGCTGAACGTTCTCCGCTACGTGCCCTTTCGCGTGCTCGCGGCGACCATGACCGCGCTGCTGCTGACGTTTGGGCTCTACCCCTGGTTCATCCGTCGTCTCCAGTCGAAGCAGATCGGGCAGGTCGTGCGCACGACCGGTCCGGAGTCGCACCTCAGCAAGGCCGGCACCCCCACGATGGGCGGCGCGCTCATGCTCCTCGCGATCGTGCTCTCGACGGTCCTCTGGGCGGACCCGCGCAATCCGATGGTCTGGGTGGTCACCGCCATCACCGCGACCTTCGGCGTGGTCGGCTACATCGACGACGCTGCCAAGGTCCGCAAAAAGGACACCGGCGGGCTCGCGGGGCGCTGGAAGCTGATCATTCAGTTCGCGCTTTCGATCGTGATCTGCTCGTACCTCTTCTACGGCGAGCAGGGCCTTCCCGCGGACTGGCTCGAGGTGCGCTACCGCATGTCGGTGCCTTTCGTGAAGTTCCTCTCGCCGGAGGTTCTCGCGGAAGCAGGGGACGAGCCGCTCTATCTGCCGCCCTGGTTTTGGGTCGGCTTCGCGTCCTTCGTAATGGTCGGCACCTCGAACGCCGTGAACCTCACCGACGGTCTCGACGGTCTCGCGATCGGGCCGGTCATGGTCAACGCCGGCGTCTACGCCATCCTCGCGTACCTTTCCGGCGTCATTCTCTTCGAGGAGCCGGTCGCGGAGTACCTCTTCATTCCGCACCTCGAGAGCGCCGAGGAGCTGAGCGTCTACTGCGCGTCGGTGATCGGTGTTGGCTTCGGGTTCTTGTGGTTCAACACCTACCCAGCCCAGGTCTTCATGGGCGACGTCGGTTCCCTCGCCCTCGGTGGAGGTCTCGGGGCCCTCGCGGTTGTTACGAAGAACGAGCTCCTCAGCATTCTCCTCGGCGGCATCTTCGTCCTGGAAGCGGTCAGCGTGATCATTCAGGTGGGCTGGTACCGCACCACCGGCAACCGGATCTTCCTGATGGCGCCGATTCACCACCACTTTGAAAAGAAGGGGTGGCCGGAACCGAAAGTCATCGTCCGTTTCTGGATCATCTCCATCATGCTCGCGGTCGCGAGCCTCGCCACGTTGAAGCTGAGGTAGACGTGGAGGTGAAGGCACAGCGGGTGTTGGTGGTGGGGCTTGGCGCGAGCGGTCAAGCCGCGGCGCGTCTTCTGGCGGCCAAAGGCGCGACGGTGATCGGCAACGACAGCCGAGACGCCATCGAGGGTGCGGATGCGCTTCGGGAAGCGGGCGTCGAGCTCGCGCTCGGACACCACGACGAAGCGCTCTTCGCGAGCGTCGATCGCATTGTGGTCTCGCCCGGGGTTCCTCCTCTCTCCGCGTTGAAGGTTGCGGAAGAAGCCGGCGTTCCCATCGCGAGCGAGGTCGAACTCGCCTCCTGGTTCGTGAAGGGAACGGTCGTCGCGATCACCGGCACCAACGGCAAGAGCACGGTGACCTCCCTGATCGGTGCCATGGCGGAGACGCTCGGTCGCCCCTCCTTCGTCGGGGGAAACCTCGGCAAGCCGCTCACCGCGGTGGTCGACACCCCCGCCGCGGAGGAAGACGGCGTGATCGTCGTTGAGCTTTCGAGTTTTCAGCTCGAGCGCGTGGACCGCTTTCGCGCGAACGTCGCGGTGCTCCTCAACGTGACCGACGACCACCTCGATCGCTACGACTCCTTTGCAGGCTACGCGGCGGCGAAGGGCCGCATCTTTGCCGGGCAAACCCGCGCCGACCACGCCCTCGTGCCCGCAGGGGACGAACTCTGTGTCTCACTTGCGCGCGCGGGCGCTGCGACCCTCCATCGCTTTGGCGGCACCGGCGAAGTCCGCGTGAACGGTCAAATCGTCGACACCGTGAGCGGTCTTCAACTTCCCGTTTCAGCGCTTCGTCTTCGCGGGCGCCACAACCACCTCAACGCCGCCGCCGCTGCCGCTGCCGCGCGTCTTCTCGGGGTCTCCAAAGACGCGATCGCAGAGGTGCTGAAGCGCTTCGCCGGCTTGCCCCACCGCATGGAACACATTCGCGACCTTGCCGGCGTTGCGTACTACGACGACAGCAAGGCGACCAATGTAGGGGCTGCGGTTGCGGCGCTTTCGGGCTTTCGCGGCGACGCAGGCCGGGTCGTGCTGATCGCCGGTGGCAAAGACAAGGGCGGAAGCTACACGCCCCTTGCGGAGGTGCTCGGCGAGGTCGGCCGTGCAGTCGTCACCCTCGGTGAGGCCGCGCCGCTTTTGGAGGATGCGCTCGGCGACGCGCTCCCCGTTGAGCGGGCGACCGATCTCTCGGACGCCGTTGCGCGCGCGACGCGACTGGCAAACCCAGGCGACAGTGTGCTCCTTGCGCCGGCCTGTTCGAGCTTCGACATGTTTCGGTCCTACGCAGAGCGCGGCGATCGTTTTCAAGACGCCGTGCGCGCGCTGGAGGCCGTCTGATGGGCTGGCTTCGCGAACGCGTGAACTTCGATCGCCTGGCGATCCCGAAGGTGATCGGTCCGGCCGATCCCGTGCTCACCGCCGTCGTCGTCGGCCTGGTCGCTTTCGGCGTCGTGATGGTCTTCAGCGCCAGCGCGGTCTTCGCCTCGCAGCGCTACGAAGACCCCTTTCACTTTCTGATTCGCCAATCGATCTTCGCCGTCGCCGGCCTCACGATCATGCTGGGCGTCGCGCGTTTCGACTACCACCGCTACCGCCCGCTGACCTACCTGGCGCTCGGCGGTTCGGTCCTTCTTCTTCTCGCGGTCGTGCTCGGTCTCGGTCGCTCGGCCGGCGGTGCGGCGCGCTGGATTCAGGTCGGCCCGATCAACATTCAGCCCGCCGAGATGGCGAAGCTCGCGCTGATTCTCTGGCTCGCCTACTCGCTTTCGAAAAAGAGCGAGTCGATCCGCTCGTTTCAGATCGGCTTTCTGCCTCATATGTTGATGGCGGGCATGCTTGCGCTCCTGTGCCTGCGACAGCCGGACTTCGGCAGCGCGGTGATGATCACGCTCCTCACCTTCGTGATGCTCTTCGCCGCAGGGGCGCGCCTCGGCTACATCCTCGGTGCGGTCATTGTGGCGCTGCCGATCGTCTATCTGCTGATCGCGCTGAACCCCTACCGCATGAACCGCATTCGGGCGTTTCTCGCGCCCTTCGAGCATCGCTACGGCGTCGGCTACCAGGTTGCGGAATCGCTGATGAGCTTTGGCGCGGGCGGCGCGACCGGCGTGGGCATCGGCGACAGTCGCCAGAAGCTCTTCTACCTGCCCGAAGCGCACACCGACTTCATCAGCGCCATCGTCGGCGAGGAGCTCGGCTTCGTCGGGGTGTTCTGCCTCATCGTTGCGTTTGCGGTCGTGGTCTGGCGAGGCCTACGGGTCGCCGCAAACGCCGCCGACGACTACGGGACCTATCTCGCCGTGGGCATCACGATGTTCCTCGGCCTGCAGTCGTTCACGAATCTCGCGGTGGCGATGGGCATGCTGCCGACGAAGGGGCTCGTGCTCCCCTTCATGAGCTACGGCGGCTCGTCGCTGCTCGTGAACTGCGCGGCGGTGGGCATCCTGCTGAACGTTTCTCGAGCACGGGCGGTGGAGCCCCTCGAAGACGCGCCGGAAGAGCCGGCCAAGAAGTCCAAGACCAAAAAGGGTGAGCGGCGCCGTCGCTCCAAGCGCAATCGACGTCGGGCGGAGGATGTCGGTGCAGCTGCGATGGCGCGAGGAGGATCGGTCGTATGACGAAGAAGATCATCGTGGCGGGGGGCGGCACGGGTGGGCACCTCTTTCCAGGGATCGCGGTGGTGGAGGAGATGCGGCGGCGCCTCGACGTCGACGTGCTCTTTGTTGGCACCGAGCGCGGCATCGAGGCGCGGGTTCTTCCCGGGCGAGGCGAGCGCGTCGAGTTTCTCGAAGTCACGCCGCTGAAGGGACGGAGCGCCGGGCAGTTGATGCAGAGTCTCGGTCGTCTTCCGCGCGCCGCGATTCAAGCCGGTGGCGTCGTTCGTGCGCACCAGGCGGACCTCGTGCTCGGCGTGGGCGGTTACGCGTCGGGTCCAGTGCTCGCGGCGGCCGCGGCGATGGGCACGCCGACGGCGGTGCTCGAACAGAATGCGCATCTCGGACTGACCAACCGCATGCTGGCGCCCGTAGTGGGCCGCGGCTACGTGACGTTCGAGTCGACCCTCGGTCGTTTCGGCAAGCGCGGACGTCTCGTCGGCAATCCAGTGCGGCGTGAGTTCGCGGAGGCTGCGCGACGCGCCGCGATCGATCCCGTCGGTTTCGAAGCGCGGGCCAACACCATTCTTGTCATGGGGGGATCCCAAGGCGCGAAGGCTCTCAACGAAACCGTGCCGACCGCCCTGGCTGCCGCCCATCGCCGCGGGCTGCACGTCGTTCACCAGACCGGCGCGGCGATGCGCGACGAAGTCGAAGCGCGCTACGAGGAGCTCGGCGTATCCGCAACGGTGGTCTCCTTCATCGACGACATGGCGCAGGCGTATGCAGCGGCGAGCCTTGTGATCGCGCGCGCCGGCGCGTCGACGCTGGCCGAGCTTTGCGCGGTCGGTCGTCCGTCGATTCTCGTGCCTTACCCCTTTGCGGCCGACGACCATCAGCGAAAGAACGCCGAAGCGCTCGAAGCGAAGGGCGCTGCGATCTGCATTCCCCAAGACGAGCTGCGCGTGCACGACCTCGCCTCGACCCTCGACACGCTTCTCGGCGATCCCAACCGGCGTCGATCCCTCGCGGACGCCGCACGCCGAGAAGGACGTCCGGATGCGGCGGCGGCGATCGTGGATGATCTGTGCAGCTGGCTCGACTGGAGCGAGCGAACGCCGACGGCCTCAGCGCCGCCTTCCAAGGGCGGTTCCGACGAGGAGCCCGAGGAGCCGGTGCAGCGTTCGCGTCTTCGTGGCGAGCGCCACTACACGCCTCAACTCTCGTCGTCGGTGGCCGCGGCGCGACCGCGCCGACCTCTCGTCTTCGACGGCTCCTTCGTTTGGGAGTGACGCGCGACGGCCTCGCGTAAGCCCTCTTCGCCTTTCGAGAGGATCGCGACCGATGGGTACGCCCGGCGCGCGGCCGCCGGCGAACCCGTGTAGAAGAAAAACGGAACGCCTCGCTTTTGGAGCGCGCGCACCAACACGTCGAGGGAAGAGCCCACGTGAAAGTCGAGAACGGCAACGTCGACTTCGTGTTCCTCGAGGAGCGAGAGCGCTCGTTCGACGCTCGCTGCTCGTACCACCGTGCCCACCCGGGCGAGCGTTCGCTCTACCGCGCGAAGGATCAGCGGCTCATCGTCCACGGCGAGGATGATAATCGTATCCAAAGTACGAGTTGTATCGTACTATAGCTCCCTGTTGGGCACGAGCGTCGGCAGCGACACTGCGGCGGTGCCCGCGTCGCTCAAGAGCCTCCCTGGCCGTATGAAGGCAGCGCGTACGCGGACGGGTATGACGCAGCGCGAGCTTGCGGAGCGCGCGCGGGTTTCGGCGGAGTTCGTCAGTCGCGTGGAGCGCGGAGTCGCCGTGCCTTCGCTCGAAACGCTGCTCCGTCTTTGCGACGCGCTCGGGTGCACTCCCAACGATCTTCTTCTCCCTTCGGCGGACGCGGCGCGCGCGCTTTACGATCGCCTGCGATCGAGTCCGCGGGGGGCTGCGAAAAATGCGATCCGTGCTGCCGAGGCGATCCTCGAGTACGAACGGAGTCGGTGAGAGAACTCGGCCTGGTCTTTGGCGTCTTTCTGATCGGCGGGGGCGTCGCCGCAACGACCGCCGGCATCACGCGCTTCGGCGGCCTCGAAGTCGGATGGCTCTCGATGATCGCCGTCGGCGCCGCTTCGGTGGTCTGCGAGGTGATCTACTTTGGGCTGCTCTACGTCGCCCTTCGCGCCGGCGGCAGCGTTCCCGCTCGCTGGTACGCCCGCTCCTTTGAGCATCATCATCTTCTGACACGCGGGCAGCGTTTCTACGTGCTTCCCTTCTTTGTCGTGGGCGGCATCGGCCTCGTGGTCGCCCTTCTCCTCGCGTTGGCCCTGGTGTTCGCGGGCTATCAGACGCTTTCGAGCTAGGACTCGAAAGTCTAGCCCGTGAGGGTCATCCCACTACCGTTGTCGAAACGCGCGCTCGATCTCGTATGCTCGCGTCCGTGACCGCTCCTTTGGACGCCATGAAGCCCGACTGGCGCATGCCGAGGCCGATTCGACGCGCCGCCCGCGGGGTCGCCGAAGCCCTCTTTCACGCCGACGAGGGGCCGCCCGATCCCGCGCGCCTCGAGTGGATGCTCGACGACATCGAGGATTTTCTGGGCCGCGCGGGCGTTCGTTCCCAGGCCATTTTTCAGGCATCGATCACTGCGCTCACCGCGCTCGCCCCGCTGACGGTGGGCCGTCCCCTGCCGCTTTTTCTCCTCCCAGTAAAGACGCGGGCGAAGGCGATCGAGCGCTTTGAGCAAACGCCCCTTGGCCTCGCGGTACTCGGCGCGAAAGCGACGCTTTGCATCGTCTACTACGAGCATCCGGATTCAGCCGCGGAGATCGGCTTCGATGGCGGGTGCATGAGCGGCGTAACACGGGAGGCGTCGTGACTTACGAGAGCGCACGCGATTTTCGCGGGTCGCTCACCCTCGACTGCGACGTGGTGGTCGTCGGTTCCGGGGCCAGCGGCGCGGTGATCGCGACGGAGCTCGCGGCGGCCGGCCAGTCCGTCATCGTTCTCGAAGAAGGTCCACGGATCGATGCGGGTGACCACGGCAAGATGCGACCGAGTGAATCGCTTCGGCACGTGTGGCGGGACGGCGGCATGTCGGTGGCGTTCGGCGTGGGAGATTCGCCGACGATCAACGTCACGATGGGCCGCGTCGTCGGCGGTTCGAGTGTAGTGACCGGCGGCGTTTGCTTTCGCACGCCGGACTACGTCCTCGACACCTGGGCGAACGAGCACAAGCTGACCGACTACGCGCCGGGTCGCCTCGAGGAGGAGTTCGCGCACGTCGAAGAGAAGATTCACGTCGAGGAAGTTCCCCGTACGATGTGGTCGAAATCGACAGAGCTCTTCGAAAAAGGCGCCGAGAAAAAAGGCTTTCGCCTTCATTCGATGAAGCGCAACACCCAGGGCTGCCACGGCTGCGGTCGCTGCAATTTTGGGTGCCCGGAGAAGGCCAAACTCAGCGTCGACCTCAGCTACCTGCCCCGTGCTGTCAAAGCGGGCGCGCAGGTGTGGTCGCATTGTCTGGTGGAAACGATCCGCGTGCGGGGCGGGCGCGCGTCGGGCGTCGAAGGTCGGCTCTTGAACGGCCGGGGAGGGCGTCCGAAAGGCAAGCTTCGCGTGCACGCCCGCCGCGTCGTCGTGGCGTGTGGCGCCTGGCATACCCCGCAGCTTCTTCGAAAGAGCGGCATTCGGCGATCCGTTCTCGGCACGAAGATGACTCTGCATCCGGGCTTTCGCATGCTCGCGCGCTTTCCGGAGGATGTCGTCGTCGACGGCTGGAAAGGCGCAATGCAGGGCGCCTACAGCACCGACTTCGAAAAGGAAGGCATCACCCTCACCGACCTCTTCATTCCGGTCAGCGTGATCGGCGCGACGATGCCCGGCTTCGGTCCTTCGCACGTCCGTGGCACACGCCGCATGCGGAATATTGCGATGTTCGGCGGCATCATTCACGACGAAGGCGGCGGCACGATTCGTTGGGGTCCTGGTCGCGATCCCATCGTCACCTACCGCATGGCGAAAGAGGACCGCGCGCAGATTCCGCGGATCCTTCGCCTGATGGGCGAGACCTTCCTCGAAGCGGGTGCTGAGGTCGTGTACCCGGGTGTCCTCGGCCTCGAAAAGGGCCTGGACGCCGATGCCTTTCGGCGCTTTCCCTTCGAGCAGATTCCGGGACCCCGTTTCGAGGCGAGCTCCCAGCATCCGCTCGGCACCGCGCGCATGGGCGCGGAACCTTCGTCATCGGTGGTCGACGCGAACGGTCACAGCTGGGACATCGACGAGCTCTTCGTCGTCGACGGATCGATTCTGCCCACTTCCCTCGGCGTCAATCCGCAGCTGAGCATCATGGCGATCGCCACGCGTCTTGCGTGGCGGATGCGCGAGCGGCGCCTCGCGTGAGGAATGCGCGGCGGATTTTCGCGCTCGCTATCCTGGGCTGCGGAACCTCGACGCCGCCGCCAACGCCTCCGCCCCCTGCGCCTGCCCCCACGGTGACGCACGCGCTGCTTCTCACTGACCTCACCAGCGACCAGGTCATCGTGTGGTCGCGTGCGAATGCCCCCGGCCAGATGCGTGTCGTTGTCGAAGGACCGGGCGATCCTCCGGCGGTCGAAGGCGTGATCGAGCCAGGTCGGGACCACACGGCCCGCGCGGTCGTACGTGGTCTCCGTGCGTCGAGTACCTACCAGTACCGCGTGTCCTTTCGGCCGGCAGGCGGCGGGATGAAGGGACCGCCTTTCGAAGGCGAGTTTCACACCGCGCCCGCGACCGACGAAGCGTCCGCCGTCACCTTCGCGTTTGGGGGCGACCTTGGTGGCCAAAACGTTTGTCGCGACGCCGAAGAGGGGTACGGCATCTTTCGCTCGATCGCCGCGACGAATCCCGACTTCTTCATCGGGCTCGGCGATATGATCTACGGCGACGGCGTTTGCGAGGAGACCGGCCTTTACGGCAACGAGCAGGTTGCCGGTGACTTCGAGGTCGCGTCCGAACCGCCGGGCTACTGGGCCCACTGGCGCTACAACCGAGACGATCCCGCGTTTCGAGAGCTCGCCCACGCCGCGCCCTACTACGCGATTTGGGATGACCACGAGGTGGTGAACGACTTCGGCCCTCACGTTCCGCTCATGAGTGCCGGGCTGCAGGCCTTTCTCGACTACAACCCCGTGACGGACGAAGCCCACCGACGCCTCTATCGAGCGTTTCGTTGGGGAACGCACCTCGACCTGATCTTCCTCGACACCCGTCAGCATCGAGCGCCGAACGCGCTGGAGGATCGCGGCGAAGAACCGAAGACGATGCTCGGTCGCGCGCAGCGAAGTTGGCTCCTCGACCGCGTGCGCCAGGTCGATGCCACGTGGCGCGTGATCGTGTCGAGCGTCCCGATCTCCATTCCGACTGGACGCGTTCGCGAGGGCCGCGACGGCTGGGCCAATCACGAGGGCACGACCGGCTTTGAGCGCGAGTTTCTCGCAATCCTCGGTGACCTTCGGGACGCAGGGGTTACGCGCCTTCTCTTCATCACCACGGACGTGCACTTTGCGTCGGCATTTCGATATCGACCCTTTGACGACGACTTCGTGGTGCACGAACTGGTGACCGGCCCGCTGAACGCAGGTCTCTTTCCGAAGCAGGAGTTCGACCAAACCTTAAACCCCGAACGCCTCTTTTTTCATGGGCCCACCGACGACCTTCGAAGCTGGCAGGACGCGCGCTGGTGGATGAACTTCGGCGTCGTCCACGTCGACGCGGAAGGGCGGCTTACCTACCAGGTACGCGACATCGACGGTGAGGTGCTCTTCGAGAACGACCTCAGCGAGGGCAGCTCGCGACAAACGCCGTAGGCGGCGTTCGCGACGGATCGCTCCAGGCGAGAAGGAACTCGCCGTCCGCGGTCGGCGCCAGGCTGAGCCGGTCGGCATCGCCCTCGTGAACCAGCGCCCGCGATCGGACGTCGCCGTTGGGTCCAAGGCGCAGGTAGCGAAGTCCTCCTTCGACCCGCGCAAGGACGCCGAGGCCGTTGCCGGCGGCGACCTCCACTTCGCTTACCGGTTCGCCGACGTCGACGTTGGCTTCGCGGCTCGGAGATCCGTCTTGGGCGAACCAACGCAGTCGAAGGGTCCCTGGGGCTTCCTCGTCCACCGTCGCCGCGATCATTCCGTCTTCCGTCAGGGTCTCATCCGAGGCGAGAACACGTTCGTCGAGGACCGTGGCCACGAACTGATGGTCGCGATCAAAGTGGAGGTGACGATAGCGGTGTGGTTCGGGGCGAAGGCTGTTCCGCACGCTGACAAAGGTATCGCCGTTGGCGAGGGGAAAGAGCACCCGTGGCCACGGATTGATCGCGCCGAGGTCTTGGCTTCCGCGCAGTCGTTCGTTTCCATCCGCATCGAGCGAAACGAGGACAACGCTTGCGTCTTCGCGGTAGGTGACGAGGAGGTCGCCGCTGCGATGGAGCATGATCGGGCGCTGTGACTCGGGGGCGTCCGGCGGACTGATCGCGGCGGAGTTTTCTACGATGCGATCAGGGCTGACGCCGGCTTCGGTCTGTGTGAGGTAGACCCTCCACTTTCCTGCGCGCCGATGGTTGTGAAACGCGACCCACCAACCTCCGCCTTCGCTCCGCGCCGCGAGGAACGGGAAAAACACGTCGAGCTCTCCGCCGAGGGTCACCCGTCCGGGGAGCTCCTGTCCGCGGGCGTCAAACTCGGCGAGGTGTCTTGTTCCTGCCGGGTCCACCCAGGTGAGACCGCTGGCGTCGCGGGTCGAGGGAGCAAGAAACGAGAGCTGGGATGGCCCGGCGAGCGGGAACTCCTGGAGCGGCGGACAGAGGTCTTCGATGCCTGCATCAGCGGCATCCGTTGCGGCGTCGACGCTGGACTGCTGGCGCACGAGGGCTCGCGGTTGAGCGCTGCACGCGATCACCGCGATGAGCGGAAGTAGGCGGCTTCCCTGGCCGCGGCTTCCTCGACCGGAGCGCATCCAAGAGTTTATCACGCGACTACTGCGCCAGCTCCCGAGCAGCGCGAACGGCGACCGGCGCGTCCGGAAAGCGTCGACGGATCTCTCTCCACGTGTCGCGCTCCTCCGATTCACGACCGAGTTGTTCGAGCGCCGTGGCCTTTCCGACGAGTGCCGCTTGCGTGAGGGCGCCGCCTCGAGCGAGGTAGGTGTTGAACTGACGGAGCGCTTCGCTTGCGTTGCCGCGCCGAAGAAGAAGGCGTCCCGCACTCACGCGAGACACGTGCGCTGCGCGCGACGCGCCATGCCGCGTTTGAAGGTCGCGGTAGTGCGCGATCGCGTCGTCGAGCCGACCGCGACCTCGTGCTTGGTTTCCAATGCTAAGGAGTTCGTCCGCCGTCGGCTGCGGCACGGGTTCTTGGGCGGGCACCTCGACGGTCGCTTGCTCTGGAGCGCGGCGGACGCGACGAACGCGCGGTGCAGCGACTTCGGGAACGCTTGCCTCGACAACGGGCTCCTCCTGCGGCGCGGGCTGGGGCGGGGTTGCCTGTTGCGGGGCAGGCGTCGCTTCGTGCGGAGTCGCCTCGTGCGCTTCCTGCGGCGCCGCTTGCTGCGGTGTCTCATCGCCGCGGGGTTCACGGTCCGCAGTGAGCAGCAGCGCGGCCGCTGAGCCACCGGCGATCACGACGAGCGCGAACGCCGCTGCCGCGTAGCCGATCCAAGCCGGAGCCTGCGGACGTTCCTCCTCAGGGTGCGTCTCCGCGTCCAAATGCTGCATGACACGCGTAACGGTTTCGCTGATGAGACGGCCGTCCGTTTGCGCCTCCGACGTGGCGAGCGGTGCCTGATCCACGACGTGGCTCACCGCGCGCGCGATGAGAAAACTGTCTTCTGGCAGCTCCGTGCGTCCCGATTCTTCAAGGTGCGCGAGGAGCTTGTCCACGAGTTCGTCGCTGTCGCTCATTGCATATCCCTCAAAATTCTGGCGAGCTCTGTGTCCCGTTCGATGCGCTCTCGGAGGACACGGCGTGCGTGTCCGAGTCGGCTGCGGACCGTATTGCGCGGAACCTCAGTGGCTGCCGCGATCTCGTCAACGGAGTACCCGAGCGCGACCTTCATGATCAGCGCTTCGGACTGCACCGCGGAGAGCTCTTCGAGAAGTCGGCTCAGCGCCTCCTGGACAACCAGCGCTCGCGCGGTCGAGGTCGTCGACATCTGCGATTGCTGTTCCTTGCTGAGCGCGTCGCGAATGCGATGTCGCTGCTCGCTCTTTCGCACGGCGTCGATCGCGGCATGGGTTGCGATTCGAACGGCGTAGTGGAGTACCGTTGATTTCGCCTGATAGCGGCCAAGGGAGTTCGCAAAACGGAGAAGCCCTTCCTGCAGCGCATCCTCGACATCCGGGTGGTCTGCGCCGAGAACACTCCGGGTCGCGCGAAGTACGGCGGGCGCAACCTTCTTGAGGAGGGCGTCCAGCGCTTCGCGATCCCCGTCGAGCACCCGACGCACGAGGGGCATTAGCGGGTCTTGCCGCGGACGGAGCTGAACTACGTTGGCACCCTTGGGCACGTCGGCTGGTCGTGATGAAGCGGGAAAACGGATTAAATCGAATCAAAATGGCCCAACGATCGCTTCGATCGTGAGGCGGAAGCGGATGGCTCGACTCTCCACCAGGGGATCGCCGCTTCCTTCCACAATATATTCGACCGGCGAAGGGGCGATCTCGAGGCCTGGCCGAAGGCCCACGCTGATCCGCCGATGGGGTGACAAGCGCAGGGCAAGCTCAGCTCGGATGACCGCCTCTGCGTCCCAGGCGCCCCCCAGGCCGACAAATCCCGCCCTTGGCTGCGCGCGTGCGTGAAGAAACGACGCGCCGCCGCTGAGGCGTCCCCCGAGAGACACCGCACCGAGGCGTCTTCGCAGCTCCAAAAAGGCCACCGGCGAGATCATGACCAGGCGCGTGGAAGCAGCGTTGCTTCGTTCCTCGGCGGTGGCCGCCTCCACGTCGACGCCGAGGTCCAGCGCGAGATGACCCGGCGTGAGACGGAAGCCTCCGGACAGACTGCCTCCACCGCGAACGAGGCGTTCTGCGTGCTGGGCCATCACGGCCCCAAGCGCGAAAACAAATCCGGTTGGAGACGAGGGAGCGACAACGCCCACTGCCGCGAGCTCATCTTCGGCTTCCTCGGCTGCGACGCCGAAACTTCCGTCGAGAGGTACGTCGGTGAGCACGGTGTCGACCAGCTGCACCAGACTCTCGAGCTGGACGACGCTGAACCCGACCTCGTCGCGAAGCGTTTGGACGTACACACGCGGCGGCCGCCCAAAGAGGAAAATCGCGTGGATTGCTCGAGGGTCCGACCCATCGACGTGAACGTGATAGGGCGCGTTGAAACCCTCGAGATCCGCTTCGACCGCGGTCTGAAGCGGGGCGTTCGGGGCTTCGATGGCAGGGCCTGCGGTGAGACCTCGCTCAAGTGTTCGGCGGATGGTTTGCTGGGCCTGCGCGCTGCCATGCACGTAGATTTGGGTCGGCCCGCTCGCTCGAGCGCTGCAGCCGAGCGCGACCATCGCCACCAACCCCAACCACCGCGGGTTTACGGGCGAGCCAGTTCGAGCCTCGGTGTACAGAGCCACGCGCAGCCTCATAAACGACCGCACCAAAGTTGCACAAATTCTGTCGGCTTGTTGATCCCTTTTTCGTCGTGCGCTCGACCAGCCGGCATGAGTGTGAGCGACGAAGCTACACGAGCGAAAAAGCCGTTCCTCCGCGGCGCAACCAAGAGGCGTCGGCGTTCGCGCAACGTGGGTCGTCGAGCCTTCTTACGGGGCGGCGCCGGGACCGCGATCGCGCTTCCCTTTCTTCCTTCGCTGATTGGAGGAACGAAAGCGAAGGCGATGGGGACCAAGCGCTTCATCGCGTACTGCCAGCCTCTCGGGAGTTTTCTCGAGCAGTTTTGGCCGCCCGCGCCGGGTCAGTCGCTTTACGAATTTCCGGATCTATCCGAGTGCGATCCCGCGGAGGAATGTCGAACCAAGACGTTTCGAACGGGCGAGACCTTCATGGAGAACCGAGACTGGGTTCCCTCGGAAATTCTCGCGCCCCTCGACGTGCATCGCGACGACCTGCTGCTGCTTGAGAACATCGACAACTACCAGAACAGTCACCCCGGCTACACGGGAATGCTCACGGGTTACAAGCCCGACAAAGACCTCGGTGCGGAAGGGCCGAGCATCGATCAGGTCATCGCGCGGGAGGTTGGAAGCGATACCCTTTTCTCGTCGCTGCACTTCGGCATTCGAACAAAGGACCGTCCCGGCACCCTCTTCAGCGTGAGCTGGTTTGGCCGTCATCAGGGAATCGTCCCGGAAAAGGACCCGCGCGCCATGTGGATGCGCCTCTTCGCGGAGTTCAGCGGCTCGGACGCGTCGGAGGCGGACCAACTCCTCGCGGAGCGTCGCTCCGTCCTCGACGCCGCCCTTGGACAGGCGAGCTCCCTCGAGCGCCGTCTCGGAGTGGAGGACCGGCGAAAGTTCGATCAGTTTCTGACGGCATTTCGCGAGGTTGAGCGTCGCATCGCACTGGCCCCCGTCGCGTGCGCCGTGCCGGAAATCCCCGACGCGGAAGACTCGACGGGAGGCGCGATCGAACGAGGCGATCTCGACCAGGTTCCGTTCACGACCAACGACCAAATCGAGCTGATGGTGCTTGCGATGGCATGCGATCTCACCCGCGTCGCCACGTTTCAGATGGCGTTCGAAGCGACCAACATGCTGCACCCGTGGCTCGGTGTCAGCGCTCGCTGGCATGATCTCTCCCACAACGCCGCCAAGGCGCCGCGCAACGCGGACGAAGGCTACGACTGGCGCAATGACATGTGCGACTACGTGAAGATCTCTCGCTTCAACGCTGAGGTTTACGGGCAGATCGTCCAGCGCATGAAGGACTTCGACCTGCTCGACGATGCCGCGATTCTGTGGACGAACTCCATGGCCAACGGGGCCAACCACAACTCGCGCAACCTGCCTCTCGTGCTCGCGGGAAGCGCCGGCGGGTTCTTCGACACGGGACGTCACGTTCGCTTCGAAGCCGGCAAGCACAAGATCAACGACCTGCACGTCAGCATTCTCCAGTCGATGGGAATCGCTGCCGAAACCTTTGGCGCGGAGGACGGAAACCTCGGGCCGCTTACGGAGCTTCACTCGTGAGCCGGCTGGAGCACATCTCAAAAATACCGTCGCCGCTTGCGCTCCTTCTCGCGCTGGTCGGTTGCACCGGCACCATCGGAGATCCCAACGCGCCCCTTGAAAACAACGAACCACCGGTTCCGGGGGGACCAGGGGGACTCCTTGGCGATGAGCCCCCGGACCCGGAGTCCTGCGCGCCACCTGAAGCCGGTCTTCGTCGCCTCGGCCTGTCGCAGTTGGAGGCGACGTTTGCCCAGCTCTTTCCGGGGGTTCCCGTTCGGCAGGAGACCCTTGCCGCGACCCTCGCGAACACCAACGGGTTCACCACCGATAGCGCGACCTTTGCGATGACGACGCCCTACGTAACGTCGCTCTTCGAGCTTGCGCTGGAGGTCTCCGACACGGTGGACCTCGATGCGATCGCGCCCTGTCTTGCCGAGGACGCCAACGAGGCGTGCGTGGAAGAGTTCGTCGACGACTTCGGTCGTCGTACCTTTCGCCGTCCACTGCGAGCCGAGGAACAGGATACGTACACGTCGTTCTTCGCGAACGAGGCGACGGCGAGTGGGGATGCGAATGTGGCCGCGCGGCAAACCGTGCGGCGGATGCTGATGTCTCCCGATTTTCTCTACCGCACCGAACTTGGCGCCGGGGATGAGGAGGCCGTCTCGCTGACGCCGTGGGAACTCGCCTCGGCGATTAGCTACGGCGTGGGCGATGCGCCGCCCGACGATGCGCTCCTTGCGAAAGCGGCGGATGGCTCCTTGGCGGATCCTGAAATCGCGAAGGCAGAGGTCCTCCGTCTTCTGGACGAACCGGAACGTGCGATTGGCGTACGCCGCTTCTTTCGTGAGCAGTTTCACGGCGACGAGGTTGGCACCGTGTCGAAGGACTCCAACGTCTTTCCGGATTTCGACGAAGAGATCGCGGAGCTGATGGTGCAGGAGCGCGACGAGTTCGTGCGGGAGGTGCTTTGGGCGGACGACGGAACCTGGCAGACGCTGATGACCGCGAACTACACGATGGCGAACGAAACGTTGGCCGACTTCTACGGGTTCGCCCACGACGGAGGCGACGAGTTTGTTCGCATTCCAAAGGACGAAAGCCGCGGGCTGCTCGGGCAGGGCGCATTCTTGGCCGCTCTCGCAACCCCCTCCGAGACCCACATTATCGAGCGAGGACACTTCATCCGTGAGGAGGTGCTCTGCGGGTCGATTCCGGCGCCTCCCCCCTCGGTCTTCGACAACATCGAGCCTCGGGCCGCTGGCCAGTCGCAGCGAGACTGGCTCGAAACGCAGCATTCGGTCGGCACGTGCGGCACGTGTCACCGGCAGATGGATCCGCTTGGCTTTGCCTTTGAAAACTTCGACGCCGTTGGCCGTTGGCGGGACGACGACGCCGGCAACCCCATTGATGCAAGCGGTGCGCTCTACGACGAGGACGGCGTTTTTGTGACCGCTTTCGAAGGCGCGTCCGAAGCCGCGGACGTTCTCGCGGAATCCCAAGCGACGAGTCAATGCGTGGCGGTTCAAAGCTTCGAGTTTGTGGTTGGGCGTGCCCCGACCGAGGCCGATGCGTGCGCCCTCTACGACGTCAACCAGCAGTTTGAGGAGAGCGGCGGAAATCTCCGCGAGCTCTTTGCCGAGCAGGTCATGTCCGCTGCGTTCGCGCTTCGGATTCGGGCCGGGGATGGATCGCGATGAAGAAGGACCGAACGTATTCTCGCCGTCGCTTCATGCGGGCGCTCGGACTTGGAGCGGGCGGGTGGATGGTACACCCGCTCCTCCGCCAGCTCGTCACGACGGCGACCGGGCAGGCCGCCCCGGGTAAGCGCTTTGTCGTATTCGCGCAGCAGGGAGGGGTGCCCGTCGAGCGGCGTGCCCAGCGTGGTGCCTCCGGGATCGAGTTCACGCCGCAGTGGTCGCCCCTTGAACCCTTTCGCGATGACCTCGTCGTGGTGGAGAACGCGTACAGCCCCTTCAGCATGCATCTTCACGGAAATAAGAACCCGTTGACTGGGGTGGAAGGCATCGGCGACCGCGCGGTGGTTCACGAACCTGGCGGCATCACCATCGATCGGCAGATCGCGCAGCAGCTCGGGATGGACTCGGCGTTTTCGTCGATTTCGGTGACGCCTTGGAAGATCGACAACGAGCTGTCCTCACAAAGCGCGGACGGCGCGCGAACGCCTTTTCCGAGTCTGGATCCGATCACGCTTTTCAGCCGGCTTTTCGGTGATGGAATGACCGGTATGGACGACAGCGCGCGCCTGGAGGCGCTTCGTCGCAACCAGAGTGTGCTCGATGGCATGCAGGCAGACATTGCGCGGATGGAGTCGCGTTTGTCAGGGCGCGAACGGGAGCGAATGCAGCTCTACCTTCACTCGGTGCGCGAGCTTGAGGCGCAGCTGATGGCGGTTGAGGCGCGGCAGGGGAGCTGTGTTCGGCCGCCAACGCCTACCGAGGAGACGCTCGGCAACGGGAGGAACCAGGACGCCGAAGAAGGCGAGGTTCGCCCGGAGCGGATGGTGTTTACCACCGAGCTGATGGCGCTGTCGCTCGTGTGTGATTTCACGCGGGTTGCCATCTACGTCGCGCCGCAGCTTTCGATGCCCTGGCTACCGCGGCGGGTGGATACCGAGGACGGAGAAACCGAGGAGACCTTCGCAGGCCAGCATCGCTTCTTTCACGGCGCGTCCACCGACGAGATGTGGGAAGCTTGGAGTCAACAGAACGCGGAGCAACTCGCGACGATCTGGAGCACCTTAAAGGCGGCTTCGGGAACCGAGGACGGCCGCTCGCTCGCCGATGAGACCACCATGGTTTGGCTGAACACGAACGGTGGGGTTCATCACAACGGTCAGTGGGACTACTGGTTCATGGTCTTCAACACCGAGGTTGGAGGTGACCGCGTGGTTACGCTTCCAACAAGCGTTGCGGATCGCGATGGCGGGGACCCTCGCTACGACCTCGCGCCGGAGGACGCCAAGCCTTCTCGGCGTCAGGAGGTCGCGGAGGTGTCGACGAACGACGTCTTCGTCACGCTCTCGCATCTCTGCGATGCGCCGCTCGAGACCTTCGGTGATCCGCGGACGAACAACGGACCGATCGACGAGCTACTTTCCGCGTGATCCCTTTGCGCACACCGAAACGACCCGTTTGCATGACAGTCCGCAAGGAACACGCCCTCGTCCTCGCTGCCGCCTTCCTTTCCTTCGGCTGTACGGGACGCATTTCCTCGCCGGCAGGTGGCGCCGCATCGGACCGTCCTCCGACGGATCTTCCGCCAGAGGAGGTTGGACTCTGGCCCGACCTCGAGGAGGGTGACCCGGTGGTCATGCGCCGACTGACGAACGACGAGATCCGTCGCACGATCGGCGAGCTCCTCTACCTCGAGGATGGGGAGGCGATCGCAACCACGCCTTTTCCTCCCGAGGAACGTATCGAGGGCTACACCAACAACTCGCTCGCGCTCTCGTTCCTTCCGAGCCTTGCGGACGCGGCATTTAACGACGCGGAGACTGCGGCGGCGTTTGTGGTGGAGACGCTCGACCGTCACGTCGACTGCGCGCCGAGTCGCGAATGCGCGGAGATGTTCATCGATGCGTTTGGCCCTCGTGCGTGGCGCCGTCCTCTCACGGACGAAGAGCGGAGTCGTCTCCTCGGTGTCTTTGACGGCTCCGGAACGCCGGCTCGCGGTATCGAAAACGTCGCGACGAGCATCTTGATCTCACTCCCTCTCTTCTATCGCGTGGAGTTTGGTGATGGGGAAGAGGTCGCTCCCGGCGTGGTTCTGCCGACGTCGTGGGAAATGGCGTCCCGTTTGAGCTACTCACTTTGGGGGGCGCCTCCAGACGAGGAGCTGGTGAACCTCGCCCGCGCGGATGAGCTTCAGGATCCGGACGTGATCGCCGCTCAGGTGGAGCGAATGGTCGACGACCCGCGAACGCGCGCCACCCTCGGCCGTTTTCACAGTCAGTGGCTGGGACTCGACCGAATTGGGGAGATCGCCAAGGACTCGGAGTTCTTTCCGGAGTGGGACGCGTCGCTGCCGCTTTCGATGCGCACGGAGCTCGATCTCTTTCTCGATGAAATCGCGTGGGGAGATGAGTACGGGCGCTACTCCGACCTCTTTACGTCAACCACATCGTTCGTCGATGAGCCCCTCGCGGCGTACTACGGCATTTCCGCTCCGGCCGAAGAGTGGGGCCGAGTTGAGCTCCCCGACGAGCGTCGTGGTGTTCTGGCGCGCGGTGGCTCCCTCGCCCTTCACGGATTTCAACTTACTTCTCCCGTCCTGCGGGGCATCGATGTTCGAGAACGGCTCCTTTGCGATCACCTGCCGCCACCGCCTCCGACGGTGGATGACACCGCGCCGGCGCCCGATCCGAGCTCGACGACGCGCGACCAGATCACCGTGCGAACTTCGGCGCCCGATTGTGTGGAGTGTCATCAGCTGATGAACGAGGTTGGGTTCTTCTTCGAGGGCTTTGATGCGGTGGGTCAGCCGCGCACGGAAGAAAATGGGCTCCCGATCGACGATACGGGGAAGGTTCTGCTTTCAGACATCGAGGCGGCGCGCGGTGTCGACGAGCTGCAGCAGGGCCTCGCGGAGAGCGCGATGGTTCGAAACTGCTTTGTCCGACAGGGCTTTCGCTTCTTTCTCGGGCGGCGTGAGGGACACGAGGAGTTCGAGGAAATGCGAGTGGTTGCTGAGAACCTCGAAGCGTCGGGGGGAACGTATCGTGCGTGGATTCGCGAGATCTTCGCGACCCCGGCGTTTCTCACCTTGCCGGTCGAATAGCGTTAGTCGGCGAAGGCGCGCTCGTAGGCGTACCCACCCGGAGATGCCGCAGTGCCCATCGTAAAGCCACGCTCGTCGAGCATGGCCCGAAGGTCGCGCACCATATCGGGACTTCCGCAGAGCATGACCCGGTCGCGCCCGGACTCCAGATCGGGGAGGTCGAGGGAGCGGGTCAGCTGACCGCTCGCGAGCTGTTCGGTGATTCGGCCACGAGTGTTGAAGATCTCGCGGGTCACGGTTGGGTAGTAGAGCAGCTGCTGGCGAACCATCTCACCAACCCACGGGTGCTCGGGAAGCTCATTGAGGATCATGTCGTGGTAGCCGAGGTCGCTCACGTGCCGCACGCCGTGGACGAGGATCACGTTCTCGTAGCGTTCGTAGGTGTCGGGATCACGAATGATGGACATGAACGGGGCGAGCCCTGTTCCTGTCGCAAGGCAGTAGAGGTTTCGTCCCGGTAGCAGGGTTGGCAGCACCAACGTTCCGGTGGGTCGGAGTCCCACCAGCACCTCGTCCCCGATCTTGATGTGCTGGAGTCGCGATGTCAGGGGGCCGTCAGGGACTTTGATGCTGTAGAACTCAAGCTCATCGTCGTAGGGGGCGTTGACGAAACTGTAGGCGCGCATCAAGGGCTTGTCCGCGTCGTCGAGCTGCAGGCCCATCATCACGAACTGTCCGGCGCGAAATCGTAGACCCATGTTCCGGGTGGTTCGGATGGTGAACAGGCTGTCGTTCCAGTGGTGAACGTGGATGACTCTTTCGACGTTGGCTTTCACTGCTTGCTCCTCGATGCCCGTCGCGAAGCCGTGTCGTATATTAATGAAATTGAGAATCGCTATCAAATATGAGGGTGCGTAAACGCAGCGCTTTTCGGTCGCGAGCGCGTTTCCGGGAAGAGAAAGCTGCTCCAGTGATTCACTACCTCACCATGGACCTGCTTCATCTCCCGAGCGTGTTGCTCCAGCAGACCCATCCCCTTGGGGATCTCCCGCGCGAGGTGCGTCGGACGGTGTTCAGGCTCTCCGACCCAGGAAGAGTACTGGCCGTCGAAGGGCACCCCATCGTGCTCGAGCGAGGGTTCGTCCGCGCGGTGTGGTACGCGCCGCGCAAAGTGCGGGCTACCGTCGTCTTGGCGAAGGTCGCGGCAGCTTACGGATGTGTACTTGCGGAGGTCCGCCGAGCGCGCATCGTCAACCCCGCCGAGCTCACCTAGCCGAGACAAAGCGCTCCGCGCGACACGTCCCCCCGCGCCCCACCAGACCGCGATACCATCAGCCAACCTGATTTTGTTGACAGGGGTTTGGACCAGGGATATATCATCCCACCTTATTTTATTGACATCGCTGTCGGTGTAGATTACGCATCTTCTCGATGCCGCAACTCCGGTCTGAACGACTCTGCGTCGACTCGACGCCCTACTACCATCTGATGTCGCGGTGCGTTCGCCGCGCGTTTCTTTGTGGGAAGGATCCTTATACGGGCGAAAATTTCGACTATCGACGCGAGTGGATCGAGGAACGGATCTTTGAGCTCACAGAGATTTTTGCGGTGGATCTCCACGCGTACGCGGTGATGTCCAACCATCTCCACATCGTGATTCGGGTCGACAAAGAGCGCGCTGAAGGCTGGAGTGACGCCGAAGTGGTCCGTCGATACGGAAAGCTCTTTCGCTACAAGGCACGGGAGCTCACGTCCCTTCCCAAGCGCGAACAGACGATGCGCACTACAGTGTGGCGTGAGCGACTTTGGAGTCTTTCGTGGTTGATGCGCTGCCTCAACGAGTCGATCGCTAGGCGCGCGAACGCCGAAGAGGACTGCAAAGGCCGGTTTTGGGAAGGGCGCTTTTCCTGCCAACCGCTTCTCGATGAAGCCGCACTGCTCACCTGCATGGCGTACGTCGATCTCAATCCCGTTCGCGCGGGGATGACCAAGTCGCTCGAGAAGTCGACGCACACCTCTATCGGAAGGCGAATCGCGCAACTCGACGTCGCGATGAACTCGAGCGCTCCCCCCGTACCCAAGGGACTCACGCCTTTTGCTGACCAGGTACCTGCGCGTTCCCGTCGAACGACGGCGCCTATGCAATACGTCGACTACCTCGAGCTCCTCCAATGGATCGGGCGTTCGCTTCGTACACGTGGTCCGAGTGGAACGCTGAAGGACGAACCCAAACTTCTGTCGGAACTCAGGCTCAACAAGAACGCGTTCCTAGCCATGATGCGGACTCATGGGCTTCGAACCACCAGCGTTCTCGGAAGCCTCGATTTGGTAGAGGCGTTTGCGGAGGCGCAGGGGAGGGCGTGGGTGAAGGGAACGGGCGAGGCGCAGCGGCTTCGCGTTTGACCCATCGGCGGAGCCTCGATCGTTCGACCGCTACTTCTGGTCGAAGGACTTCGGACTCCTGAGGCGTCGCATGATCGCTACCGCTCACGTCGCGACGGGCCCGGAGCTCCGCTTGGAGGTGGCTTGCGACCTAACGGCTGTTGGGAGAATCTAGGGTGGATGCCGAGACTAGTTGAGTCAGGTATCGGCTCTCGCATGGATGTCTAGGCCGCCTTGCCACCTTGCCGCCTTGCCGCCTTGCCGCCTTGCCGCC
>JBCDAA010000036.1:0-35456 GCA_039186435.1 Myxococcota bacterium
CCGGCGCGGCCTGCGTGTTCGGCACGGCGACGCCCAGCCTCGAGGCCTGGCAGCGCGCCGAGGCCGGCGTCTACGAGAAGCTCGAGCTGCGTGATCGCGTGGCCGGCGGCAGCCCGCCCGTGGTGCAGCTCGTCGATCTGACCGTCGAGGAGCGTCGCCCGGGTGTGCGCCAGGCCCCCGTAGGTCGCGACCGCAAAGAAAATGTCCTGAAGCACCTCGTTGAAGAGCTTCACCAGCCCGCGAACCTTGTCCGGATCCACCCTCGAAGGCGCGTGCAAGGTGACCTGCTTCTGGCTGAGCAGGTGGTAGACAGCCTTCGTCGTCGAGAACTCCCCAAGACCAGAGTCGCGGGCGATGTCGTCGATGGTGCGCTCACCGTCGCAAAGCTCGAGCACTTCCTTCGCGGAGTCGTCGAGCTTTCTCGGCTCCGGCGCATCGGGCTTTCGAACGGGGCAGAGGTCGGAACTCGGAATCTTGTCGCGGAAGAGCGCCATCTCATCGATGCGCTGCACGCCCTCCATGAGGAGCCCTTGCACGGAGAGGTGCACGGTCGTTGCGGACGCGTCCTCTTCGCCGCCCACGAGAAAGACGTAGAAGCCCTTCGCCACGAGCAACGACCCAAAGAAAATGTCCTCGGCCTGTCGCTGCAGATGCTGAAAGAGCTGTTGCGCGTCGACGAAACCGCGGTCAACCGCGAGCTCCCCAAAACGCTTTTCGCCGATCTCACGCGCGAGCGTCTCCTTCTGCTCGCGGGTGATCGCACCTGCGCGGTAGAGGACCTCGCCCAAACGATCGTCGGGGGCGGTGCTTCGCGCTCCCTTGAGCGCCCCCTGATCAAACGAGAGCGTACGCACGTCGTCGTTGCCCACGATGAAGAGCTCACCGCGCCAGTTCGACGTCGCGACGATGTTGATCATCTCCATGACCGACATGCGATTGAGGATCTCGCCCGCCATCTGGACGCGCGCGTCACCTCCCGAGCGGAGCATCAGAAGCTCCGGAAGGTTGACCGCGAGTTCCCAGGACCCCTTTCGCTCACGAAGACGGTCCTTGACCCCTGGACTCACCTGGAGGGAGCCATCGGAAGCAATCTCGATCCCGTCGGGATCCACCACGAGCCCAAGCCTACACGTCATCCGCCTCAATCGTAGAACGAATGCACAAGGATTTAGCCGCGTCGGCATCTCCGAACGGCGCCATGGACCTCTCGGGACGAACGGGATAAGGAGGGCTCCATGACCAAGGTCGCGTTTCTTTTTCCGGGACAGGGCAGTCAACAGGTCGGGATGGGCCAAGCGCTTCATGCACGCGGAGGCCCCGGACGAGCCGTCTTCGACGAAGCGAACGAGGAGCTTGGGGAAGACCTCGCAGCGCTCTGTTTTCAAGGTCCCGAGGACGCGCTCAAACTGACCGCGAACACCCAGCCTGCGGTGCTCACGGTCTCGGTCGCACTCCTTCGCGAGCTCGGGGAGGTCCCGGACGTCGCCGCGGGTCACAGCCTCGGCGAATACAGCGCGCAGGTCGCCGCAGGAACGCTCTCCTTTCGGGATGCGGTGCGAATCGTGCGTTCTCGCGGACAGCTAATGCAGGAAGCGGTGCCCGCCGGAGAAGGCGCCATGGCCGCAATTCTCAAAGCCTCTCGGGAGACCGTCGAGGAGGTCTGTGCGGCTGTCGACGGCGTGGTGGAGCCCGTGAACTACAACTCGCCACAGCAAATCGTGATCGCGGGAACCGCAGACGCGGTCGCGGCCGCCAACGCCGCCCTCAAAGAGAAGGGCGCCCGTGCAATGCCTCTCCCGGTCTCTGCCCCCTTTCACTCATCGCTGATGAAGCCGGCGGAGGAGGGTCTGCGACCGATCCTTGCCGCCGCCGAGTTCAAGAACCCGGCGTTTCCAGTTTACGTCAACGTCGATGCAACGCCCGTCTCCGAAGCCGCTGCAGCGCGCGACGCCCTCGAGCGTCAGGTCAGTCGTCCCGTCCGGTGGGAGGAGAGCATTCGGCGGATGGTCGCCGACGGCGTTCAGCTCTTCGTGGAGATCGGCCCCGGAAAGGTCCTCAGCGGTCTGCTCCGCCGCATCGAAAAAGGCGCCAAGCGCGCCAATTTGCAGGGTCCTGAAGACCTCGAAGCGGTGCGTGCGGCCATCGCTGAAGTCCGCGGATCCACGGCATAAGACGAGGATCCGCCAAGCGGGAGTTGACCCTCGCTGAGAATCACGTAAATACGCGCCCGCCTACCCCTTTTTCGGGGAATTCAGAGGAAATCCATGCTCGACAATCTGATCTACGCCGCTCCTGGTGCTGGCGTTCTCGCCCTTCTCTACGCGGTCTACAAGGCCGGGTGGGTTAAGAAGCAAGACGCGGGCGACGACACGATGAAGGAAATCGCCTCGCGCATTCAAGAAGGCGCGATGGCGTTCCTGCGCGCGGAATACCGCGTGCTCGCCATCTTCGTCGTCGGTGTCGCCGCGCTCCTCGCGTTCGCCAACATGGACACGGAGCAAGGACGAAGCCCGCTCATCGCACTCTCCTTCGTGATCGGTGCCGTCGCCTCCGCCGTCGCAGGCTGGGCTGGCATGCGCGTCGCCACGAACGCGAACGTCCGCACCACCGCCGCCGCGCGCGACGGACTTCCGGCCGCTCTCGACGTTGCCTTCAGCGGCGGCGCCGTGATGGGCATGACCGTCGTCGGCCTCGCGCTCGTCGGTCTCGGTGGCCTCTACCTCGCCTACACCATGGGCGTCTTCAACGCGAGTGACGAACTCGGCAAGGCCGTCACCGTCCTCACCGGCTTCTCCATGGGCGCCAGCTCCATCGCGCTCTTCGCGCGCGTCGGCGGCGGCATCTACACCAAGGCCGCAGACGTCGGCGCGGACCTCGTCGGTAAGGTCGAAGCCGGCCTCCCAGAGGACGACCCCCGCAACCCGGCCGTCATCGCGGACAACGTCGGCGACAACGTCGGTGATGTCGCGGGCATGGGCGCGGACCTCTTCGAGAGCTTCGTCGGCGCGATCATCGGCGCGATGGTCCTCGGCATGGGCTTCGACGTGGTCTCGACGGCTCACGCGGAGCACACCATCACGCCCGTCACGATGCCCCTCGTCATCGCGGCCGCGGGCATCGTCGCCTCCATCTTCGGCACCTTCGCCGTTCGCGTGAAGGAAGGCGGCAACCCGCAGCACGCCCTCGACATGGGCGCCTTCGGCTCGGCCGGCGTCATGGCCGCCGCGACCTTCGGCATCGCGAACTACATGTGGCCGAAGGATGGGGCGCTCATCGCCGGCAGCACCGACCCGGTTCTCTGGTGGGAGGTCGGCGCGGCGACGGTCATCGGCCTCGGCGTCGGCGTCGCGGTCGGCATGATCACCTCCTACTACTGCTCGATGGAAAAGCATCCCGTCGACAGCATCGCGGAGCAGTCCAAGACCGGTACGGCGACGAACATCATCGCGGGCCTCGGCGTGGGCATGCGCTCCACGGCACTTCCGATTCTCTGCATCGCGGCGGGCGTCATCGCGGCCTCCGAGGTCGCCGGCCTTTACGGCGTCGCCATCGCCGCGCTCGGCATGCTCTCGACCACCGGCATTCAGCTCGCGGTCGACGCCTACGGCCCCATCGCCGACAACGCGGGCGGCATCGCCGAGATGAGCGAGCAGGACCCGAAGGTCCGCGAGCGCACCGACAAGCTCGACGCCGTCGGTAACACCACCGCCGCCATCGGTAAGGGCTTCGCCATCGGCTCCGCCGCCATGACCGCCCTCGCGCTCTTTGCGGCCTTCGCGCAAACCGCGGGCATCAGCGGCATCGACATCTCCAAGCCCGTCGTCATGGCCGGCCTTTTCGTCGGCGGCATGCTGCCCTTCCTCTTCAGCGCCATGGCCATGAGCGCCGTGGGTGACGCGGCGATGGAAATGATCGAAGAGGTTCGTCGTCAGTTCCGCGAGATCGAGGGTCTCCTCGAAGGAAAGGCCAAGCCCGACACCGCGCGCTGCGTGGACATCTCCACCAAGGCGTCCCTCAAGCGCATGATCGCCCCGGGCGCCCTCGCCATCACTACGCCGGTCATCGTCGGCTTCGCGGGCAAGCTCGCGGGCGAAGGCATGGGCGCGGAAGCGCTCGGCGGGCTTCTCGCCGGCGTCACCGTCAGCGGCGTGCTCATGGCCATCTTCATGTCCAACGCGGGCGGCGCCTGGGACAACGCGAAGAAGTCCTTCGAGGGCGGCGGCTTCAAGATGAGCGACGGCACGGTGCACCCGAAGGGTTCGGAAGCCCACAAGGCGGCCGTTGTAGGTGACACCGTCGGCGACCCCTTCAAGGACACCGCCGGCCCGTCCCTCAACATCCTCGTGAAGCTGATGAGCGTCGTCGCGCTCGTCATCGCGCCGCTCATCGCCTGAGCGTTCGCCTCAAACGAAAAACGAGCCGGGTTCGCCCGGCTCGTTTTCGTTAAGCCCTACAGCGTTGTGCGCACGGAGCGAGTCGCGAGCGCATCCTCAAAGCGTATGCGCTCGACGTAGGAATAGAGCTTTCGTCCAGTGACTGCGAGAGCCAGCGCCGCCGTACTCACTCCCATGTGGACGATTCGATGCGACGTTAGAACGTGCAGTTCGGGGGAACGCTTGAGCGCCCAATCGGTGCAGAGTTTCCGACCGCCCGCCTCGTAGCCGGTGACCGCAGACCAGTCGAGAAAATGAACGAGCCCGCCCGCAGCTCGCCACTCCGCTTCGCCTACTCGAACAAGCGCGTGCGCAAAGTCGAGCGCCATGTGGCCCGTCGCCGTGGAACGCAAGAGCCCCTGCGCAACGCGAAAGACGCGGAGCGACCCACGGTCTGTTTCACACTCCGCCACCACCTCCACAGCGCAACTCTACGAGACCGCGCCGGTCGTGATCAATTCGTGCCCTACGAGAGCTTCTTCTGGCAGGCGCCGCAGATTCCGTAGAGCTCGTGGGTGTGTCGCTTCAGCTTGAAGCCGTGGCCCTTCGCAAGCTCGTCTTGAAGGCGCTCGATCTCCTCGTTTTCGAACTCGACGATCTTGCCGCACTCGAGGCAGATCAAATGGTCGTGGTGTTCGTCCTCGAGGGCGATCTCGTACCGGCTCACCCCGTCGCCGAAGTGCCGTTCGTACGCGATTCCGCAGTCCTTGAGCAGTTTGAGCGTTCGATAGACGGTCGCGTAGCCGATCTTGCGATCACGCTTTCGCACGAGCGCCAAGAGGTCCTCGATGGAAAGGTGACCAGACGACCGAAAGAAGACGTCGGTGACCGTGCGTCGCTGAGCCGTCGAACGAAGGCCGTTCTTGTCCATGTAGGCCGTTAGCTTCAGCTGCAGCTCGTCGATCGTGGCCTCGGAAAGTTGGTGGATTTCCTGCATTGTTGTGCGTCCGTCCGGAACCGCGGGCGTTCTTGGTGTCTAAGGTACCATGCGCTGGTTGTCCATCCCGGCCGAGCGAGGGGATTTGTGGATCCGGCTGCTGATACCAGCGGCCGTGGGCATGATTTTTCTCGCGGTTTTGCTCGCTGAACGGGGCCCGGCGACGATCGATCTTCAGCTGATTGCGCCCCGGGAGGCACTTTCCGGTGTCACCATTCCGCTTCGCGCGTACGTCTTCGAACTGGGTGACGGAAACCCGGTTGCACTCGACGCCTCCATCACGGTCGCCCTCAAGCGGGGAAGCGACGTCCTCGCCACCACGACCCTGGACCCCTCGTCGGTCTTCGGTCGAGAGGGTGGACTGATCGCGCCGGAGGGAACCGAAGGCGAACTAATGCTCTGGGCATCCGCAATGGTCGGCGAGGAGCAAGCGGCCGTCGCCCGCGAGATCACCATCGGGCCCGAAGCCAGTGAAACGGGCCGGAGAGGTCGCCTGCAAACCGACCTGCAGCGCTACACCCTTTTTCCCCCGAGCGGCGATCCACCGGACGCCCTCGAAGCCAGAGCCCTCGGGGGCGATTGCTCGGCGCCGGGTCCCTGTGAGCTTCGCGTGTGGGTGGGAGAACCTCCGGCCGGGGTCGCGCTCGTCGACGTCGAGGGGGGCACCGTCGCTCCCCGCCCCGAGTGCAACGGCCAGGTCGAGACCTCCGGCGTCGTTCGCTGCGCTATCGAAACCACCAACAACGAGGCCACGATCACGGTCGCAGCGTATCGCGGACAAGTCGAGGTCGGGCGCCGTCGCATCCAACTTCCAATGGGTCTCGCCGCGCCGGAACTCACGCTGGATAGTTCGTCGCTCCGAGTGCGTCGACGTCACGAGGAGGAAGGGGCGCTTATCGTCGACCTCTTCTACGAAGGACGCTGGCAGGGCACGGCAACCCTCGAACCCGAAGACTCCCAAGCGCTCCCGCCCTTTCCGGGCCTCTGGCGCGTGCAGGCCCGCGCCGATGCATTCGGAAGCGATCACGCCGCCACGCGTCTCTTCATGCCGAACGCGACGCCCGCGCAAATCGCGCAGCACCCACGCCAAAACGAATGGCTCGATCCGATGGCGCTCGCCCATCGGCGAGGTGAGTTTCGCTGCGAGCCGGCGGACTCCCTCATGTGCAGTGACGCGCGCCTTGCGGAGTTCATGCTGGCCGCCGGCGAGCTCGAGGTCGCCGTTGTGCCTTCCGCAACGAGTGGTGCGGCGCAGGTCAACGCGGGGCTTCACGACACGCACCAGGACCGGCGAGGCTGGGCGGCGCTCTTGATCGCCCTCGCCGGGTTCTTCGTGGCGATGGTCGTGATTCGCCGCGGGCTCCAGGCCACCCAGGAAGCGCGCCGAATTATTGCGATCAGCGAGGGTGAGGCCCGCTTGACGGAAAACGAACGCCCGCCGTGGGGAATCTACGCCTCGGCCGGCTTCGTGATGACGGTGTTTGGAACCGTCGCGCTCATGGTGCTTTCCCGCGGATGCTTGTAGCGACAAGCCCGTACTTTCGGGGAGTTGGCTTTTCTCGGCGTCTTCGTTGCGTCCTGGGGCCCCCCGGCTTAACTTGCGCGCCGTTGCCCTCGCAGGACGCCGCATCCCGCGAGGAAAAGGAAACGCATGTTTGGATGGGCGCTGAAGAAGATCCTCGGCAGTAAGCACGAGCGCGAGGTCAAAAAGCTCTACCCCCTGGTGGACGCGGTCAACAACCTCGAGCCACGGATCAAGAAGCTCTCCGACGAAGAGCTGCGCCGAAAGACCGCCGAGTTTCGCGAAAAGCTCGACAACGGCGCGAGCCTCGACGACCTCCTCGTGCCCGCGTTTGCGACGGTGCGTGAAGCGGGCCGGCGCGTCCTCGGCATGCGCCATTACGACGTGCAGCTCATCGGCGGCACGGTGCTTCACCAGGGCAAGATCGCGGAGATGCGCACGGGTGAAGGTAAGACGCTCGTCGCCACCCTTCCCTGCTACCTCAACGCCCTCGAAGGCGAAGGCGTTCACGTCGTCACCGTCAACGACTACCTCGCGCGTCGCGACGCGGAGTGGATGGGCCGCATTCACAACTTCCTCGGCTTGAGCGTCGGCGTCGTCTACCCGGGCATGCCGAACTCGCAGAAGAAGCGCGCCTACCTCGCGGACATCACGTACGGGCAGAACAACGAGTTCGGCTTCGACTACATGCGCGACAACATGAAGTTCAGCATCTACGACTACGTCCAGCGCGAGCTTCATTTCGCGATCGTGGACGAGGTCGACTCGATCCTGATCGACGAGGCGCGCACCCCGCTGATCATCAGTGGTCCGGGCGAGACCGCCAGCGAGAAATACCAGCTCATCACGGAGCTGATCCCGCGCCTTCGCCGCGACGAGCACTACGAAATCGACGAGAAGGGTCGCTCCTCTTCGCTCACTGAAGAGGGCATGGAGTACGCGCAGCAGCTCCTCCAGCAGAAGGGCCTTCTCGAGGTGGGCGAGAACCGCGAAGGCAGCCCCTACCGCGGTGAGTCGCGCGCCGGAAACCTCTACGACCCGGTCAACCTCGAAACGCTGCACATCCTTCAGCAGTGCCTTCGCGCCCACGCGCTCTACCACCGCGATCAGCACTACATGATCAAGGACGGAGAGGTGCTCATCATCGATGAGTTCACCGGTCGAACGCTCAAGGGACGCCGCTGGTCCGACGGCCTTCACCAGGCGGTCGAAGCAAAAGAGCGCGTCACCATTCAGGACGAGAACATCACCCTCGCCACCATCTCCTTCCAGAACCTCTTCCGCCTCTACAACAAGCTCTCCGGCATGACCGGTACGGCGGATACGGAAGCCACCGAGTTTCACAAGATCTACGAGCTCGACGTCGTCGTCATCCCGACCAACAAGCCGGTGATTCGCGACGACGAAGAAGACCTCGTCTACAAATCGGAACGCGAAAAGTTCATCGCGGTCGCCGAGCAGATCGAGACCGTGCACGACGGCGGCCAGGGCTGCCCCATCCTGGTGGGTACGACCAGCGTCGAAAAGTCCGACGCGCTCTCCGGGCTTCTGACGAAGCGGGGCGTTCACCACGAGGTCCTCAACGCCAAGCAGCACGAGCGCGAAGCGTACATCGTCGCGCAGGCGGGAACGCGCGGCGCAGTCACAGTCGCGACCAACATGGCCGGTCGCGGCACCGACATCGTCCTCGGCGGCAACGCGGAAATGATCGCCCGCGTCGACGTTCTTCAGGGCGCGAGCGAAGAGCTCCTCGCCGATCGCGAAGCCCTCGAAGCCGAGATCGACTCCGTCACGGCGCGCTACGAAGAGGAGTGCAAAGCCGAAGGCAAGCGCATTAAGGAAGCCGGCGGCCTCCACATCATCGGCACCGAGCGCCACGAATCACGACGCATCGACAACCAGCTTCGCGGCCGCGCGGGCCGTCAGGGCGACCCGGGTGCTTCGCGTTTCTACCTCTCCCTGGAAGACGACCTGATGCGCATCTTCGCCGGCGACCGCGTGCAGAAGATGATGGACACCCTCGGGATGGAAGAGGGCGTGCCCATCGAGCACCGCTGGGTCAGCAAGGCCGTTGAAAACGCACAAAAGAAGGTCGAGGAGCGTAACTTCGACATTCGTAAGCATCTCCTCGAGTACGACGACGTGATGAACCAGCAGCGCAAGAGCATCTACGCGCTGCGCAAGCAGGTGCTTCGCGGTCAGTACCGAACGGTGCCCACCGAAGAGGAAGAAAAGAAGGGCGCCAAGCCGCAGACGATCATCGACGAGATCGACAACAAGCTTCTCGATCGCGCGGTGCCGATCCTCGAGCAGATGGTGAAGCTTCACGGCGCGGTACCGCCACCCCAGGGAGCAACGCCGGAAGAGATCGAGGCGTTTCGAAAGGCCGCCCTCGAAAAGGAGATTAGCTCACTCCAAAAGCTGAACTTCCCGGCGGTGGAGCGCGACGTCTACCAGTGGTTTGGTTGCCCGGTGGATCTTGAGGACGACGCGGAGGATCCGAAGGGGGCGTTCTCACGCCTCAAGACCGAAGTGGGCATGTCCCTCACCGAGCAAAAAGAGCGCATGCTCGACATGGTCGACGAGCTCATTGGCGATCTGGTGGAGGAGCACTGCCCGCCGAATAAGCACTACGAGGACTGGAACTTCGACGCCCTCGCGGACGGCTTCGAGGACCAGTTCGACATCGATGCGCCGGAGCTTCGGGACCGTTTTTCCGACCCCCAAGAGCTCGCGCGAAAGCTCTACGGCGACGCCGAAAACGTGCTGATGAAGAAGATGGATGAGTTCGGCCCCGAGTCGTTCCTCCGTCTCTTTCGAAACGCCTACCTGCAGGAGATCGACAAGCAGTGGATCGAAAACCTGCAGGCGATGGAGCGGCTCCGGCAGGGGATCGGCCTTCGTGGTTACGGCCAGCGCGACCCCAAGAAGGAGTACAAGCGCGAAGGCTTTCACATGTTCATGGCGATGATTCGCAGCATTAAGTCGAACGTCGCGAAGAACCTCTACACCGTCCGCCGCGTGCGCGAGGAAGACCTGCAGCGTCTCGAGGCACAGCGCCGCCGCGATGCGGAAGCCCGTCAGAAGGCGATGTCCGCGCGTCACGCCGGTTCCGAAGGCGAAGGCGAAGGAGAGTCCGCGCCGCGTTCGGGAGGACGCCGTGCGCCGGCTCGTCGGGGTCGTCCCGCACCGCAAGGTCAGGGGCAAGGTCAGGGTTCGGCGATGAACCGCAAGCAGCGTCGTGCCCAGGCGAAGAAAGACAAGAAGGCGAAGCGCAAGGGCGCTCGGGCCGAGCAGTGAGCGCGACCAGGCCGGTCGCCGGCTTTCGTTTCGCGGGCCTCGCCTGCGGCATCAAAGGGGGCGCCCCGGACCTTGGGCTGATCCTCGCCGACGAGGACGTCGCCGCCGCCGGGGTGTTTACGAAGAACCGCGTGTGCGCAGCGCCGGTCGTGCTCTCGAAGAAGCGGGTGCGTCGCGGACGTCTTCGCGCCGTGCTGGTCAACAGCGGCAACGCCAACGCGTGCACCGGCGACCAGGGCGAGCGCGATGCACGATCGATGACCGCAACCCTCGCGGCACACGTTGGCGTGCGCGCTCGAAGCGTGGGTGTTGCCTCCACCGGCGTCATTGGGGTGCCGCTCCCGATCGACCGTGTGGAAGCCGCCATCCCGGACCTCTACGACGGCGCCTCGGAAACGGGAATCGACGCCTTCGCGACGGCGATCCTCACCACCGACCGCGGACCGAAAGTCGCTCGGACGGAGTTTCGCTACGACAAACGAAGCGCGTCTCTCCTCGCCGTCGCAAAGGGCGCGGGCATGATTCACCCGGACATGGCGACCACCCTCGCCTTCGTGACCACGGACGCGCCCGTCGACGCGGCCTTCTTGCAGCGGGCGCTTCGAGAAGCCACGGGCGAAACCTTCAACGCGATTTCCGTCGACGGGGACACCAGCACGAACGACAGCATCTTTGCGCTCGCGTCGGGCGCTGCAGGAGGTCGGTCCATCGATGGCGGACGCCGCGGCAAACAGCTTCTTGGCGCCCTCACCGAGGCGCTCCGCGAGGTCGCGCTGATGATCGTCGCCGACGGTGAAGGCGCGGAGCATGTTGCCGAAATCGTGGTTCGAGGCGCGCGCCGTTTGAAGGACGCGCGGAGCATCGCCAAAACCATCGCGACCTCGCAGCTCGTGAAGACTGCCCTCCACGGCTGCGATCCGAACTGGGGCCGCATCATGGGCGCGGCCGGTCGCGCAGGCGTCCGCCTCGACCCCCAGCAATGCCGGCTCACGATCGGAGACACCCTCGTCTTCGCAAAGGGCGCAGGCGTCATGGACGCTGACGCCGAAGCCGCCGCGAGCCGCACCATGGCCGGGCCGCACTACGTGATTCAGCTCGACCTGGGCGCCGGCAGCGAATCGGCTCGCTACTACACCTGCGACCTCGGCCACGAGTACGTCCGCATCAACGCCGACTACCGAAGCTAGTGGTCTCGTTCGCCTACATCGCCAAGGGCAAGCTCCACGTCTGGAAGGACGGAGAAGATCGCGAGATCGAAAGTTCCTTCGCAGAGGCCTACCAGGACCGCGTTCGCGCGCTTCACCGCAAGCAGGCGTGGAAAGAGGAAGGCTCTGGCGCTCGCTTTCAGCGAGGCGGCATGCCGCTCTGGGGCGACAAGGACGAACTCGAAGCCGTGCCGGTCGCCTTCACCGGCGTCGCGCCCGGACCCTCACCGAACACCCTGCTCTACACCCTGAGCACTGGCGTCGTCGGCGGCGTCTTTCTCCACGATCTCAAAAGCGGCGAAGAGAAACGCATCTTTCACAGCGCCGACCACCGCATCGAGAGCATCGCGACGGCACCTCACCATGCGGTTGTCGCGTGCACCCTTCGAGGCCGCGACGGAAGCAGCGCGGTCGCCGTGATGGCCCCTGACGGAAGCGAACTCTCTCCCGTAACCGACGGTGATGTGATCGATCTTGCCCCAGCGTGGCTTCCCGAAGACGCGGCCTCCGTCGAGGAGCGACATCAGCTGGTCTTTCAGTCTGCGGGTATGGGGCGCGACGAGCAGGGCAACTTCGTCGCCATCGGTCCCGCCGCGACGCTGCTCCTCGACGCCGAGCACGGCGAGATGCAGACGCTGCTCGACAGCGAGCGAAGCGACCATCTCCAGCCGCGGATGAACGCGGAGCGCGACCTCTTTTTCATCCGGCGCCCCTACGTGAGCGGGCACGCCGTCAATCCCTTTCGCGCCCTCGCCGATGTGGTGCTCTTTCCCTTTCGGCTCCTTCGCGCCGTCGTCTCGTGGCTCAGCTTCTTTTCGATGAAGTACACCGGCAAGCCGCTGGTCTCGTCGGGGTCAGCGCGGCAGCGAAGCCTCGACCTTCGACAGATGATGATGACGGGGAACCTCGCGGCTGCGCGGGCGGATGCGAGAGCCGACGCCGAGAAGGAGTTTCGAAAAGCGATTCGGGACTGGGTACTCGTGAAGCGCACCGAGGCCGGCGAGGAGACAGCGCTCGCCTCGCGGGTGTGCTGCTTCGACCTTGCGCCGGAGGGCGTGGTCTACAGCGACGGGTTTCGTGTCGTGCTCCAACAAGGCGCGGCGCACACCGAACTCGCCAAGGTGCGGCATCTCACCCAGCTCTGCGTGGTCCCGACTTCCTAAGGCCAGGACCTAAGGCCCGAACTTCCCCGCTCAGTCCTCGATGCTCAGGTTGTTCGTCCCGTCGATCATGGTTTCGAAGTCACCGGCGTAGAAGGCGGCGCAGATCTCCAAGTTTGTGTACCCCGCATCGTTCATCACGATGTAGTCGTGTGCTTCGCCAGCGGCGCTGAAGTCCCATGCGACATTGGTGGTCACCAGCATGTCGGCCGGATCCGACTTGTCGAGAAACGCAAACTGGTCTTCAAACCAGTCCGGCATGTGGTCCCCGTCGGAATCTTCGTACCTGGGCGTTCCTGGGAAGCTCGAGTTGTTCCACTCGGACGTCTCTCGGTAGGACGAGCGGGTCGTATCCGTCGCTGACCGAGCGATGTAGTCCGCATCGACATCGTCGTACCCATAGGAGGGTGTCCCGTCTGCGTTGACGCCGCGATTGTGCCCCACGCTCGCGTGGATCTTCGATGGGACATCGAGCGTGTCCCAGTACCCATCCATCGGCGGGTTAAACGAAAACTGCTGATCGGAAACAAAGAACTCCACGGGAACGGGTCCGTTGTCGACCACGGGAAGCCCATAGTAGACCTCGCTCTCGGTATCGAACCAGACGTAGAGATCATCCTGCATGCCGTCGGACACGTCTTCGTTCACATTTCGGAAGAAGTTAAACGCCGAGTAGATGGACGGCTCGTTCGGACCCCACAACCTTCCATGGTTGAGCTGGTTGGCCCGAAACTCAGGACCGGACATTCGGTCGCTGACGTTGCCTCCGGCGTAGTAGTTTCGATGAAAGTCTACGTTCGGCGTGGCGTTGTAGCGCGAGGCCCTGGCGCGATGGTTCACCACGTAGTTGTTGTAGTTTTCGAAGTCGCCGTTTGTGTTTAGGTTCTGAAAGCGGTGGCTCGTGTCGTAGAACATGTTGCGAGCGAAGGTGTGCTCTCCGATGTCCGTGCCGAGATCATCGAGAGTCCACATATTCATGATGGAACCCGTGCTGTGATCGGGATCTGCTTCGGCGAAGAGCACGTACGTGGCGGTGGACCGTATCTGCTCAATCCCCTCCAGATCCTTGTCGACGTTGAGTGTCCAGATTTGGTCCGGGCTGTACCGCAAACTCATGTGGTCGAGCATCACTGAGCTATTCGGGGAAACCCGGAAGTAGTTAAGCGCGTCGAAGCAATCCACGTTGACCGTGCAGCCGATCGCGTTTCGCTCCTGGAGCGTCACAAAGCGGTAGTAGTAGTTCCCCGCTCGATCGATGGACATCCGAGGATGATCGATGGTGATCCCGAGGCCCGGTGCCATCTGTCCCCAAACCGCGAAATCGCCTCCCTCGGGTCCTCGCTGGACGTACACCGAGTCGTCGTTTACCAATCCTTCGACTTTGACAATGATGATGCGCGGACCACGGGCTTCGAACGCCTGCCGAAAGGACCCTTCCCCCGAAGGATTCAGGTTGGTCACTTCGTAGATTGTCGCCGTAGAGGGGTCGATCCTCGCGAACGCACCTGCTCCGATCGCGGCAGGAAAGGCCCTGAGGTCGTTGAGCCGGAGAACACGGGTGTCTTCGACTCCGGCGTCGGTTCGCGCATCGGCGTCACCTGCGTCGTTGTTGCCGGCGTCGTTGATACCAGCGTCGTTGATACTAGCGTCGTCGTTGCCGGCGTCCTCGATCCCCGGTCTGGCGTCCTGGATGGAAGAGTCCAGACCGTCAGCGCCGTCAGAGCCTTTGCAGGCCCAGAGGCACACTGGGAGCAAAGCGAGAGCGATCGCGGGCTTGTCTCTAAACATGGCGAGCATTCTCGCACGCCCTGGCTTCGCCGCACGAGCCTCCGTAGGCCGATCGAGCTCGATCGTGGTCGCCAAGAACTTCGGCATTCCCCGGACACCAGCGATAATGGGGCGTGCGCTGGCTTCTCGCATCGCTCGGCATCGCCCTCTTCGTTTCTGCAGCAGACGCCCAGCGTTGCGAGGCAGAAGACGTCCTTCACGAGGCCGCGGCCACGCTTCTCCTCGAGGGCGAATTGAGCGCTGCATCAATCCGCAACGCGCTTCGTGAAGCCTCGTCCGATCTCCCCCACGCCCGCGCACGCGTCTTTCCGAAAGGCGCCAACCCGGAAGGCTGGATGCTACAGCTCGGCGGCGACGGAGTACTCGTCTGCGGCCACGCGGAAACGGAAGAGAGCGCCCTCTGGCTGATCGCGCGACGGAGCGGCGCGCTCCGAATTGATGGCGACGATTTCATCGCGGAACTCGAGCAAGGCTTCGAAGATCCCTACCTGGCCGTTCGTGACGCGGGTGGGCGGATGTTGCGACTCTCGACCGACATTGGGGCCCCCATCGATCTTCCGGGCGACCTCGATGCGCCGATTGAGGTCCAGCTCGTCGCCACCGGTTCCGACGGTCCCCGACCGGTCGCGACGCGCCGCATCGGAACCGCCTTGGCAGCACTGCCCGACGTGGCCCTCGGGGAAGGCGGCCTCGGCGCGTACCTCCGCGCTTTGCGCGCCGCCCACAACCGACCCGAGCTGCGCGAAAACAGACTTCTCGAACGGGAAGCAAGACGGCACGCGAACCAGATCTGCCGCGATCGACGAGCCGCCCATTCAGCGGAAGGCGACCCGACCCAGCGCCTTCGAGAGCGAGGCATCTCCGCGCGCGTTGTCGGCGAAGTCATTGCCCGAGCCGAGGACGACCAGGCCGCATTTTCCGCGCTCCTCGCGAGCAACAGCCACCGAATGGCAATGGTCGATCGGCGCTTCACCGACGTCGGCATCGCTCGGCGCGAGCAGGGCGGCGGGGTTTGCGTGGTGATGACCTTCGCGGCCTGGCCTCGTTTCGTTGGGCGATAGCGCGGGTCTTCAATTCCGCCTGCGCCTCTCGTACCTTCCCCGCATGCAAAACGTCCAGGAGCTGCGCGAGTACGCGGACCAAAAGCTCTTCGAAGGAGCGTACCCGCAGGCGCTTCATGCGTATGCGCTCCTGGTTCAGCTGCAGCCGAACGATTTGGACCCGCGATTACGCCTCGCCGACACACTCCTGGCGATGGGCGAAGTCCCGGGCGCGGCGTTTGTCTACACGAAGCTCGCGCAGCACGCCGCCAACGCCGGCTATCCGTTGCGCGCACTCGTCGCGATCAAAGTTCTCGAAGCCCTCGAACCCGAACTCGGGACGCTTCTCGACTCGTTCGCCGGGCTCTACGCAAAAAGCTCCGAGCGACTCGGGCGCGCGGTTCGGTTGAGCCTTGGCGATCCGATGCTCGCTCTCCCGGGGGACATCAAGCTCGACGATCCTCCCCCTGCTGAAGAGCTTCTTCCCGCAGCGGCAAAGATCGGGGCCTCCCTCGAATCGATCGCCGCGTATCCGGACAAGCTCCCTGCGATTCCCCTCTTCAGCGAGCTGCCGGCGGACGCGTTCGCGCAGGTTCTCAAAGCGCTCAAACTCCAGCGCCGCCGACCTGGCGAAACGATTCTCGCGGAGGGAGACGAAGGAACGAGCTTTTTCGTGCTCGCGCGCGGCACGGTCGACATTCATCGCACCGGCGAGAACGGGGAGGCGATTCCCCTCGCGACCCTGCGGGATGGCGCGATCTTCGGCGAGATGGCCATGGTCTCCGCACAGCCGAGAACCGCGACCGTCGTTGCCGCCGACGACTGCGATCTTCTCGAGTTCGACAAGGAAGCGCTCCGCGCCGCAGCGTCCGAGGTCACGACGATCGCAACCGCGCTCGACAAGTTCATGCGCGAGCGGCTGCTCTCCAACCTCCTTGCCACCGCGCCCCTCTTTCGGCCCCTCGATCGCAAACAGCGCCTCGATCTCGTTCGGCGCTTCACGGCTCACGACGTTGCGGCTGGCACCCACGTCATCCGTGAAGGCGAAGCCGGCCGCGGTCTCTTTGTGCTCCTCAGCGGCGAAGTCGACGTCTGGAAGCGAGACGAGGACGAAAAGGTCCTCCTCGCGACGCTCAAGCCGGGCGATCTGTTCGGCGAAATCGCGCTCATCACCGACGACGCCACGACCGCGACCGTCACGGCAGGCGTGAACAGTACGGTGCTCTTTCTCAGCCGAGAGCTCTTTCAAAAGCTCGTCGAGGCCCTACCCGAGATCCGCGATTACATCGAAAACCTGGGTGACGAGCGGCTGATGGACACGCAAATCGTCGTTTCTGCAACGGATCTCGAGGAGCTGGACGTTGAGGACCTGATCCTCCTCTAGTTCTCACGAACGAAATAATTTCAGGCGCTTGGACGTAGAACTGTGGCGATGCCTGCTCCGTCGACCTACAGTCAAAGTATGCGAAATTCCTGGAAGCTCGGCGCTCTGGTGGTGGGGCTCGCCGCCGGCGTTTGGATGTCCATCGATGTTCGAAGCGTTGAAGACGCCGCGCCCGACGTGGCCTCGGAAGCGGCCGACCGACCCACGGGACGCGTCCTGATCGACCTCGACGACGACACCTCCGCAAGCGAGCGTGACGCGATCGAAGGGTTGATTCACGACGCCATCGCACCCTTCGACTGGCCGGAGGGCGACGAGGCGATGGGCGAGCTCTTGAGCGATCCTGCGGAGCTCTACGCCGTGGAGGCTCCCGCGAGTGAGATTCGCGACGTGCTCGTGGCGCTGCGCGGTGCCGAGGATGTGGAGGCCGTCGAGGTGGAGCGCGAGTGGAGCATTCCCTCCGGCTCCTTCGCCTCGGTGGAAAACGCCGCGGACGGAGAAACGGCGCGCGGCCCCTTTCGACCGAACGACCCCTACTACAAGCATCAGTGGCACCTCGACCAGATTCAGATGCCGCAGGCGTGGCTTCGCAACCGCGGTGAAGGCGTTGTGGTCGCCGTGATCGACACCGGCGTTTCCTACCGAAACGGGGGCCGCTTTAAGCAGGCGCCCGACCTCGCCGCAACACGCTTTGTGCCTGGCTACGACTTCGTTGAAAACGACAACACGCCCGACGACGAACACGGCCACGGAACGCACGTCGCGGGAACGGTCGCCCAGTCCACCAACAACAACCTCGGCGTTGCGGGCGTCGCGCCGGAAGCTGCCATCATGCCCATCCGCGTCCTCGACCGACGCGGCGCAGGCGCCTGGGGCGGCGTCGCGGCGGGAATTCGCTGGGCCGCGGACAACGGCGCGGACGTGATCAACCTTTCCCTCGGCGGAAGCACGCGTTCCTCCGCGATCTCCAACGCGATCGCGCACGCGCATCGAAAGGGCGTCGTCGTCGTTGCCGCCGCTGGAAATACGGGCCGCGGACGCGTGCAGTACCCGGGCGCAGACCGCTTCGCCATCGGCGTGGGCGCCGTGCGCTTCGACGAGTCCCTCAGCTTCTACTCCTCCTACGGACGCAACCTCGACGTCGTCGCGCCGGGCGGTGACCTTCGCGTCGATCAGAACGCGGACGGACTCCCGGACGGCGTCCTGCAGAACACGATTCTCCGTGGCAATCCCGCGCGCCACGACTACCTCGCCTTTCAGGGAACCTCGATGGCCGCGCCGCATGTCGCCGGGGTCGCCGCGCTGATTCGTGCGAGCGGCGTCCAGGACCCGGCAGCGGTGGAGCGCATCCTCCAGGAGACGGCCAAGGACAAGCGCGATCGGCATCGCTACGGCGCGGGTTTGATTCAGGCGGACGCAGCCCTTCGGGCGGCCACCCGGGACCTTGGGGCCACCCGTGGTGCGGCTGGCTTCGCCTTCGCGGCACTCATTCTCATCGGCCTTCGTCGCCGTGAAAACCTGGTGCCGACGCTCGCTGCGACGGGCGTCGTCTCCGGAGCCGCGACCGCACTACCGTGGTCTTGGATTGGCCTCGCAGCGCCGGTGGCTCCCCTCGCGTGGCTTGGAAGCCTTGGTGGCTTTGGTCTCCTCGCACTCTTCGTCCTTCCTGTTGGCCTTGTGGGTCTCTTCTACGGAAAGCGTTCACTGCGTCCTTGGATTGCGGGCGCGTGCTTTGGTGTCGCCGGCTTTGCCGCGGTGGAAGCCCTCGTTCCGACCCTTGCCCTCGGCGGCGCGTTCGTCGGTCCGGTCCTCGTCGGTGCGGCGGTGCTGGCGGCTGTGCTCGGCCGCCAGGTCCTCTCTCGCTGAGTTTACTCGCAGGCGTTGGCGTCGAGGGCGGACGCGATTTCGTCCGTAAGTCGGCGCGCGAAAGGTTCGTAGCTCTCCTGGCACATCGAACCGAAGACGACGCCGGAGGAGAAGTCCTCCAACCGTTTCGCCGTCTCGACAATCCGCACCGCAGGGTCCGCTCGAATCACGCCGGTGTCGCACGCCGCGTTCGGGCGAGTCGCCGACCCCTCCACCTCGTACACCATCCGCGGATCATCGAGCACGCGGTCTAGCGGCGCGTCCTCGAGGTCGACCGGGATCCCGACGAGTCCCGCAAAGACGACCCGCTCGGGCGAGCCGGGACGCAGCGCTTGCAGCCCGTCGACGTAGCGACCGGTGGAACGATAGAAACCGGGCGTGTCGTGAAAGCTGACGCACCGTAGGTTGAGGTCGCCGAGGTCCGCGCCCGGATCGTGAAGCTGTGGGTTCTGCACGGAGCAATCCTCCTCGTCGGTGAGGACGAGAACGACGAGCACGCTGTCTTCGCGTAGAAAGCCTGCGTTTGCTCCGTCCGCATTGCCCGGGTCGTCCGGCAGAAATCGAGTGGGCGAGGTGGACGGCGTCACCGCCTTCAGCATCGCTTCCAAGGGCTGCTCAAAACCGCACCCCATGCTGCCCTGCTGAACCTTGCAGACCGACTCATCCTGAAGCGTCGCGATTCCGCTCCCCAAATCGAGGAAGGGCGGAAGGGACGTCGGGCATGTTCCCGGCGCACTTCCGTCAACCGCCGTGATCAACACCCCGTCGTCGCTTTCTTCACAGCCGGACAAGAGAAACCCGCCGCTGCCGAGGTCGGTCGTGACCACGCCGATGTGCATGTCGGTGACGGGGTCGAACGAAACCGGACCCCCAGGCATGCGCTGCCCCGTCGAAAGCGCACGAACAAGCTCGGGTAACGCTTCCGCGAGTCTCTCTTGGCCGGCCGCCATCGACCGCGAGTTGTCGATCACCAAAAGAAGGTCAACCGCCCGCGAAGGAGGAACGCAGGGGACGTCGGGCGGAGCGTCCACCGCATCGGGCGCGTCCATCGCGTCCATCGCGTCCATCGCGGCATCGCTCGCGTCCGGAAGATCGGCGTCCGCAAACCCGGGAAAGGGATCCTCATGGCAGCGAAGGTCCGTCGGCCAGCATTGAAAACCGGACGGACAGCGGCCGTCTTCGCAGGAGAAGTGCGCGTCGGGAATGTCCGTGCACGCGCAGAGCACGACCGCGATAGTGGTGAGCACCCGCATCAGAACCGCCCTCGGAGCTGAACGGAACCTGGCCCGACCGCGACATCCGCCTGGTTCGCGCTCGCGATCCACACCACCGCACCAACCACTGCGGCAACCCCAAGGGCGGCCGAAATTCCCGCGGCGCGCCGTCGCCGTTGTGCCGCGCGCTCATCACCGCGAACCGAACTCCACGGCGTTCCAGGTTGCGCGTCGTTGACCGCGTTCGCGCTCGAGACCGCAAGCCCCGCGCTGAGTGCTGCCCCGGCGAGAGAAACTGCGCCGGTTGTGAGCAGGACGTACGCGAGCGCTGGCGGTCCGTCAGGCTCCGGCGGTGCCACCGGCGGCGATGGCTCTGGAGCAGCGTCGCGGTGTTCCTGAAGGAGAGCGAGCCGAGCCGAGACCGCCGCTCGTTGAGGAGACTCCGGGTTCGCCTCAAGAAACTCAGTGAATGCCTCGATGGCGCGCTCGTCGCGACGGAGACGCTCGGCCGTATGGCCAATGTTGAAGAGGAGCGCAGAGCGACCACTCAACGCATACGCGCGCTCGAAGTGCTCCAGCGCCTCCTCGAAGCGCCCCCCATCAAACGCAGCGCGGCCCGCTTCGAACAATCCTCTCGCTTCGTCATCTTCTGAGTTGGGTGGCTGCGCTGCTGCGACAGCTGACCACATCAACGCGAGCCCCAACGCTATCCACCAATGGTCCATAGTGTGCCCCACTGTGCACTTTTCGAACCATGCTTAGGATGACTGAAATATTCCGCATTACGATGTGCCATTCGACACATCACGGCACAAAACTGTGGCTTGGCGGCACAACCCCCCGCGTGCGCCCACCCCATGACACGAATGTCGCGGGTGGGCGCGGCTGGATACGCGAGAAGCCGGTCACTCAAGTGGCCGGCTTCTAAAAATCCCCAATGATTCTCTGATCAGGGCAGCTGTTTGTACAAGAATGACGATTTGGCATCGTCGTTGCTTAGGTATCTCATGTCGCTTGATTGGCTCCGACTGAATGCTTGCCCGGCATGGCTTCGGAGACACGGTTCGGACACGTTACAAAATCCGAAAACTTGGCTTGAGGCCCTCGCTTCGCCTACTTTCTTATTCTTTTCTTACTCTTAGCTCTCGCTTAGTTGATCTTTTTGTGGATTGGTTGAGGGGGTTGTGGGGTTCAGCGCCCACTACTTCCAGCCTAACACCGGTCTTTTAGGCCGGCAGCCTCTTAGGCTACTTTTTGCGAACCGCTCTCGATGCCCGTCGAGAGCGGTTTTGCTTTGTTTGGAACACGGTTGAACACCTTGGGATTCCATCCCATTCCATCCCTTGGACGGGCGCCCTAGCCGTGTATTCTTCGCCCATGGGCAGGATCCTTGTGATTTTGGTCCTTTGTGCCAGTGCGTGCGCTGCGCTTCGGGACGACCTTCGTCGGGCGGAGACCAGCTACGAGCGCGCAGAGTACGAAAAAGCCTTGGTCTGGTTGGATGACCTCGAGCGCGACGCACCGGACATGGACCAGGACATGCGCGCCCGCTTCTACTACCTCCGAGGAATGACCGCCTACCGACTCGGACGTCGCACGGACGCCCTCCATTACCTGGCCCTCGCTCGAGAGGTCGCAGGTGAGGATGGTCGGGGCCTCCAGGACCAGTGGCAGAGCACGCTCGAAGGGACGCTCGAGGAGCTCACACCCACGACAGCGACCCACGTCGCCCGCGAAGCTCCAGCCGAAAGCGCCCTAGATCGCTAGAGGGCGGCCAAGCGGGCGCTCGCAATCGCCGAAGACGGGTCACGCGCAAGGGCCGCGCGCCATGCAGTCGCCGCCTCGTGCCGACGGCCGGACCGCTCGTGGAGGAGCGCGAGGTTCATGAAGGGATGGGGATCGGCTGGATCCAGCGCCGCGGCACGCTCGAGCGACGTCGCCGCCTCTTCGTCGTTTCCCGCCTGGAGCAACACCGCACCCAAACCGTTGTAGGCAGCGGCTAAGCCGTCGTTGAGGCCGACCGCGCGACGAAACGCTTGTTCGGCCGGCGCCAGTTCTCCGGTGCGCACCAGCGCATTCCCAAGTTTCACCCAAAGCGCCGCGTCGAGGGGCAGGTCCCGAACCGCCGCGCGATAGTGCGTCAGGGCCTCCGGCGCATCCCCTTGGCGAAGCGCGACATCTCCAAGGCCGACGAGACTCGCTGCGTCGTGGGGCGCCAGTTCGCGCGCCCGCTCGAGCGCCTCGGTCGCGTCCTCGAAGTCACCGTGGTCGAGTGCTGCAAGCCCTCGTCCCAACCATGCGTCCGGATGCTCAGGGGCTGCTTCGGTCGCGTGGTCGAAGGCTTCGGTCGCGTCCTCTCCCCGGGCGCGAAGGGTGCGACCTAGGTTAATCCACGCGCTCGCTTCCGATGGGTCGGCATCCACCGCGCGTCGGTATGCCTCATGCGCTGCGTCCATCTCACCGGCCGCCTCAAGGGCAAGGCCACGTCGGTTGTGAAGAGGCGCGAACCCCGGAGCGTCCTCCAAAAGGCGCGAGAGCGCGACGAGCGCCGCTCGACCGTCATCGCGGTCGAGGGCGAGGTCCGCATGAAGGAGGAGCGCCCGCGGATCTTCCGGCGAACGCGCGAGCGCTTCCTTGGCGGCTTCTTCGGCCCGCTCGAGCTGACCCTGGCTCTGCGCGATCGCCGCCTCGAGAAGACTGACGCGCGTCGACGTCCCGGCCGCCTGACGAGACGCCGTGAGAGACGCCTCCGCAAAAACGAGATCCCCGCGCTGGTAATGACCGAGGGCTTCCGCGTAGTCGCGCAGGCCGACCTCCGTCGTTCCGTAGTCCGCCGCCTCCTCCAGAGCGCCCATCGCTTCACTCACCCGAATCGCGTCGAGGCTCGGCGCCTCGGAAAACGGAGGATCGAGGAGCGCATTGGCTTCGGCGAGCGCCTCTTCGCCACGGCTGTCCCGCCACCGAACGAGCACCGCCGTCACAGCGACCGAAGCAAGGGTGATCCCGAGGGTGAGTCTTCCCGGACGGATACGCATATCTGCTGCTACGCACCTCGATCGGTCGGGTCAAGAAATCGCCAAGGCGGCCGTATCACGGTTGTGACCGCGGAGAGTTTGAAAGCGCGGCCCTGGTCGTGATGAAATGGCGACGGCTGTGACACATCCCGACATCGGAAAGCGCCTGGCAGGCAAATACGAGCTCGTCGCACTCGCGGGCGAAGGAGGGATGGCGGAGGTCTTCAAAGCCATCACCCACGGCGCTGCGGGGTTTCGCCGACACATTGCGATCAAGCGTTTGCTCGAACATTTGTCGGAAGACCCGGAGTTCGTCGCGATGTTCGTGGAGGAGGCGCGGGTCACCGCCGCGCTTCAGCATCCCAACATCGTCCAGATCCATGACTTCGATCAAGACGCCGACGACGTCTACTTCCTCGTGATGGAGTGGGTCGAAGGCATGAACATGCTGGCTTGGTTGAGGGGGCACGAAGCCCAGGGACGCCAGACGCCCTGGCATCTCGTCACCGCGGTCGGCATCGAGGTCCTCAAAGCGCTCAGCGCCGCACACGAGAACGTCGACGAACGCGGGCAGCGCGTGCCTGTCTATCACCGGGACGTCACGCCACAAAACATTCTCATGAGCGCGAACGGCGTGGTTCGTCTTACCGACTTTGGTCTCGCACGAGCGATGGATCGTGCGCGGATGACGCGACCGCAAATGGTGAAGGGAAAGCTCTCCTATCTCGCACCCGAAATTGCGGCCGGCTCCGATCCGTCGGTGCAGAGCGATCTCTTTGGTGTGGGCATCGTGATGTGGGAGGCGCTGGCGGGCGGCAAACTCTTCGATGGAGCAACTCCCCTCGAGATTCTCCAACAGGTGAAGGAGTGCGACATTCCGCCCCTGGGTGACATCCGACCGACGATGCCGCGCTCGCTGAACGACGCGATTCATCGTGCGCTTTGCGCTGAACCGGAAAAGCGGTTCAAGTCAGCACGCTCCATGGTTCGTACCTTGGCCAATATTCTGCGAATGACCCCGGAGTCGACGAGCGCAGAGGTGATCGCAAAGAGCGTGCGAAGCGCGGGAGACGCGCTGGGGCACGCCCGCCCCCGAGGGGCGTCGACGCAGACGTTCGACCTCGACGCCGCCGAGGGCAGTGACGCTGCGCTCGCACTCACGCGCCGCAAACAATGAGCGAAGAGACCCGTCAGAAGTCGGGTTCGTGGAAGCTATGGGCCCGTCTCGGTGCGCTCGTGGTGCTGCTTGTGGGGAGCTACGTGTTTGCGCACCAGAGTGGCCTTACGGAGGAACTCTCGCGGGACCGGATTCGCGAGCTCATGGAGGGAGCCGGCGCGTGGGGCTTCTTGCTCTTTTTGGGCGTCTTTGCAGTCGGCGAGCTTCTCCACATCCCGGGACTCGTCTTTGTGGCAGCTGCAATCCTGGCGTACGGACAGCTCCTTGGAGGCGCCGCGGGCTACCTCGGTGCGGTGATCTCCGTCTCCGTGAGCTTTGTCGTCGTCAGAGCGGTTGGTGGGCAGCCTCTCGAAAACGTGAAGCGTCCCTTCTTGCGGAAGTGGCTCGAACGACTGAACGATCAGCCCATTCGGGCGGTCGCGTTCTTGCGGCTCCTGCTTTGGATGGCGCCCCCGCTGAACTACGCGCTCGCCATGAGCGGCGTGCGCTTTCGAGACTACGTCGTTGGGTCCGCTCTCGGGTTGGCCATCCCGATAGCGATCGTGAGTCTGGTGTTTGAGAAACTGCTCGGCTGGATCCTCTAGCCGTCACTCGAAGTGACCGCCCCTCGCGGGCTCGCGGGTTGATCCTATCTATGTTGGTCCTATCTATGCCAACCATACTTATTGACTCGACCTTTGGCCTCCTGTGACCTTCAAACAGTGTTCCGCGGATCGAGAGACGCGCAGGTTTCCCACGTGGCTGAGCACGAGTGGCCTGTGACCTTCAAACAGCTGTTCCGCGGATTGCGAGACGCGCAGGTTTCGCACGTGGCTGAGCGGGAGTGATAAGTCCCAGACCGGTGCGTTTATCTATGCCGTTTCTTATTTATGACAACCATACTTATTGACTCGACGTTGACGCGTCGCGTTTTTGCGGCGCAACGCGTAGAACATCGCGAATTCGGCCGGTCGACAAACTACGGGCTCGCACCGCGGCGCTGTTTTATTATTATGCCAGGCATATAAATAGTGACGGAGTAAAGACCGAGTTGATCGTGCGTCGTCACTCAATCCAACCCCAGTTCGCGCAACGCCTCCCTCAAAGGTCGGGCCCAGGCCACCGCATGGAGCTACGTCGCCCCCGAACCTCGAGTCTACGGCGACCGCTACGCCCAGGTCACACGCGAGCCCACACCAAGCGATCACCGAAAGAGACGCGAGCCCACACCCTTTCCGTGCACCCAGCGCCTACCACGTGCGTCCGCAAACTCGTCCACCGCGTCGCTCGACCCGAGCACCCTCGCCGACTGCAGTCCATGCTGCGTCATGGCGGAAAGCCACCCGTCAACATCAACTCCAAGTCCCGCCAATACCGCGGCCAAGTCACGCGCGCGCCCCCGCATCCCGCGGACGGTCGAAGCCAGAAGCGCGAGGTAGTCATCTCGCCCGATCGGTATTGCTTTCGACCTCGAACGCTTACTCACCTGATCCTCAAACCTTGCCAGACCCGCGGGCACGTCATCCTCAAGGCGTCGCGCCGCGGACGTAAACGTCGCCTTCTCCAGACTCTTGCAGACGCCCGCCCGAAGCGGATTCAAATCGACGTACGCCATGCACGTAATCAGGGCGCGCTCGTCGAGCAGGGGCTGGCATCGAAATCGGCCCTCCCAAAAACGGCCTGTGCACTCATCTTCACGATTCGCGCGCCGCGCAATCCACTCGTTGAGGGAGCGCATCATCCAGCTCACGCTCCAAAGCCGCTCACGCCACGCCGCGATCCGCTGCGCTCGCTGCTTCCCCGAAATGTCCGCGAGCGCTGCTCGAGCTCCCCGAAAGAGTTTCGTGTACCGTCTGATGACCTCAGCTTCGCTCCAGCGGTCGGCGCGTTCGCGATCGACTTTCAGGACAACGTGCAGATGGTTTGACATCACTGCGTAGGCGTAGACATCGATCGCAAAAACGCCACTTAAGGACCGAAGGCGCTCTTCGACCCACTCCTTGCGATAGTCAAAGTCGCGTCCGGTGTACGGGTCGTGGCCGCACAAAAACGCCCGTCGGACGCATCGCGACATGCAGTGATAGTAGGGAGTCGTTTCAACGTCCAAGGTTTCCGAACGAGCTTGCGGCATGGGCCTACCCTAACGGAGGAGACTCGTGATGTCCATAAATATGGTTGTCTTTGTTAGTCCAGCACTCTGTGGTAAGGAGGTGGGATGAGGCGATTGACGGAGGAGGAGGCTTCGGCGGCTTTCGATGCGCTCATGGGGGCACAGGGGGGAGCGCTGCGGGAGGCGATGTTCGCGCTTTCCCTCGGGCGTTCCGCGGAGGAGGCGGGACTGTCGACGGCGCGCGCGCTTGGCTGGGTGGATCACGGTTTGACGGCTCTCGGACAGCTCATCGCCGATCCGCTGCGAGAGTTCGGGTTTTGGCTCGCCCGCGAACGACAACTCCCGTCGGAGAGTCTCGTGCCGGATCTCCAGCGGCAGCGGTACGCGGGCAAACGCGTCGTCGAGGTCGGGAGTGGCGGTGGCTGCAACCTTCTGAGTCTCTCTGGCCTCCCGGCATCGCTCGTTGGAGTGGAACCGATGCCCGTCTACCTCCAGATGATGCCCGTCTTGGCCAAGATAGCGGGGCTGCCCTGCCCCGAAGCGGTCGAAGCGAGCGCGCGTGCCATGCCTCTTCCGGACCGCAGCGCGGATCTCGTCCTCTGCTACTCGTCGCACCAGTACATGGATGTTCGTGCCGCGCTTCGTGAGATGCATCGAGTCCTCGCCCCGGGCGGCGAGCTTGTGATCGTCGGAAACTCTCTTGTTCCCTTCGGAAGCGAGACCGTTACGCGCTTTGCACGCGGCCGAAGCCTGGGCACGCTGAAGTACGACCTCACGGCAATCGCCAACACGATGAGCTACCAGTTTGCGGGACGGCGCCTGTTTCAAGGGCGCGGCGGCACGAGCACCGCGGTACCGATCTATCCAACCCGCGCATTCATGCGCGATGCCCTCGACGACACCGGTTTTACTCTCGCCGCGCATCGGGTGCGCGCACTCCCCAGCGGCGAAACCGCGCTCTTCGCGATCAAGCGTTGACGTCGGCAACCCGCCGCAAGCCCGGCCAGCGCAAGCCCGCCCACCGTAAGCCCGCCCACCGCAAGCCCGCCTAGACGAGAGCGTTTTCCCGACCGGAATCGCGCACGAAGATGCAGCTCCCTCGCGCGAGCGATACCCAACGCTTCATCAACGCGGGATCGGGATCGGGCGGCATGCCGATGAGGTTTACGTCGGCGATCGACGCCGACTCCAAGCACTCTTCAAAGGACCCCACGACAACTTCGCGATGCACGCGTGTCGGAAGTCGCGCGAGGTCCGCAAGCTGGCGAAGAAAGTCCCTCGCCGCGGGAATCTCATCCTCACTGTGAACACACGTCATCAGGCGAACGTCCGCCCTCCACTCGCGTAGGAGCCGAAACCCAGTCAGCAGGTTGAGGTTCAGGTTACCGGAGGAGAACGCATCGACCGCGTCCCATGAACCCGGCGCCGGCCGCACCCAGAGATTCACACGCTTGCGCTGTCCGAACCCAGCCTTCGGGTGCGCCGCAACGATCATCATGCCCACGCCGAGCTCCGCGGCGACCTTCATGTAGCGGCGGTTGGCTGTCGCGAGTGCATCGTCGAACGGAATGAAGAGCATATTCGGTCGAAAGAACGCGGCCTGGAGCGCTTCGATCGTCTGCTTGATTCCGGCGACGCGATCTTCGGAGTGCACGACGGCCGCACTCGACTGCACGCCGACTTTTCGAAAGCGTGATGCGAGCGTCTTGAGTCGTTCGCGTAGTCCGTCCCGGTCTGTGTCACCGACACCAATGAGGGTGATGGAACCGTCCGGAGACGTCATGTCGCGAAGGAGCTCGAACTGTCCACGAATGATCTCGGGGTCGACGACTGGGACGAGCAGGTTTGGCTTCCACGCACGCTGGTTGTCTTGATCCTCGTCGGTAACACGCGCCGCAGCCCAGCTCGCCACCGCGACAAAAACACTCGAACGAACGTCTTCGCTCTCCTCGTGCTGTCCACGACGCGAAATCCAGATGTAGAACGCGACGACCAATCCGATCGAGACGAGCCCGAACGTCGGGTTGACGATGAACATCGAAAAGATGCAGCCCACCAAGCCAAAGAGAGGAATCAAACGCGGGATGCGAAGGGTCGGCCGAAAGCTCACGAGGCCAAGACCGCTTTCTACGAGCACCACCACGTTCAGCATGCAGTAGGTGATGAGGAAAAACATCGTCACGATCGGAGCGATCGCGTTCAGGTCACGCACCATCACGCACGCGAGCGTCAGCAGCGACGTCACGATGATCGCCGAGCGCGGATTGCCATCCGGGGACGCCTTCGCCATCGCACTGCTGAAGGGAATGACGCGGTTCTGACCCATCGCCATGAGGATTCGCGGTCCCCCCACCAGGCCGGCCAGCGCCGACGACGCGGTGGCACCAAGAAGCCCGGCCAGTACGATCGGCGGCCACAACGACTGGTCGATCGCGACGTTGTAGTTGTTCAGCAGTTCGTCGACCGGAGCTGCCCGCGCGCACCACCAGGCCAGCGCGAAATAGACCACGGAGCTGATGCCGATCGCCCAAAGCGTGCCCGCCGGAATCGCGCGTCTGGGATCCTTGAGGTCGCCCGACATGTTGGCGCCTGCAAGGATGCCGGTCGTCGCCGGAAAGAAGACCGCGAAGACACCCCAAAAGTCGGTTCCGCGAAAGCCGTTCTCCGGAAAGCCCGCGTAGTTTCCCCACCACGGAATCGAATCGGTTACAGGCTCGAACGTCGGCGGGCTCGCGAAGATGCTCACGATCGACCCGACGATGATCGCCATGATCAAGTACTGCACCCGAAAGGCGAGATCCGCGCTGATGTAGGAGATCCCTGAGAGGATGAAGAAGACGATGAGGTCGATCGCGAGAGGTGGATGGTCGGGAAAGATCCAGAGCCAGCCCTCGCGGAACCCGATGATGTACATCGCGACGCCGAGAGGCCTCGTTAAATAGAGCGGCACACCAATGCTGCCGCCGACTTCCATGCCCAGCGAGCGCGCAAGGATCGCGTAGGGACCGCCCGGACCGATGCGGGTGTTCGTGGCGATTGAGGAAAGGGAAAGACCCGTGGCAGCGGTGATTCCCATCGCGAGGAGCATCACCAGCCACGTGCCGAGAACGCCCGCGTTCCCGACCGACCAACCGATGCGGACGTACATGATGACGCCAAAGATCGTTAGCAGCGTCGGGGTGAAGACCCCGGTGAAGGTCCCGAAAAGAACGGGCTTCTTGACCTTCTTGGCTCCGCTCTCGTCAGGCCCGCCGGGGGAACCGTCCTCGACCTCGACCAGGTCCTCCGGGGCGAGAACGACAACCTCCTCTGCGCGTGATGGGACGGCAACTGGAGGTGGGGGCGGAGGCTTCACGCGACACGAAACGGTACCGGATCGACCCAAATGCGATCAACTTCGCGCAGTCGGCGAGAGCGCAGAGGCAAACCTCCGGCTCGAAAATTCACGGCGTGACCAAGGTCACGTACGGGGTGCAAGGGTCAGGGCTTACCCTTACATGCGGAGGCTCCATGACGCGCGGCCAGTTCTTTCATCCTTCTCGACTTGCGGTAGCGATTCTTTTTGCGGCGTGTTCGGGCGATGGCTGCAGTTGTGATGGCTGCGGCGTCGATCCAATTCCGGGCGGCTTCGACAACGCGCAGCGGATTCCAAACTCGACGCAGCTTCGGCTGACGGGCGATGGCGTGGAGTGGATCGAAGACAACGCCGACGACCTTCTGGGTGCGTTTGTTCCTGGCGGGTTGACCTTCGAGGTTCCGCCGACGTCGACCACCGTCGACGTGGACCTTCCCGCGGTCGGAATGACGGAGGTGGACATCAACATCTGCGAGGGCGGGGGCTGCAACATCGCGGCCGAAGTCACGAGCCTCGACATCACCACCTCGGAACCCAGCCAGCTCGGCGCGCGCGTGCGACTCGCCCTTCGAACGGAAAACGCCGCGGGAATGCCCGCAGGTCTTCCGACGCAAATCCGCGGCGGCTGCGTGCTCGGCTTTTGCGCCATCGACACAACCTGCGACGTCGTCGTGGATACGAGCGGTGGGTCGCGCCCCGACGTGGGCCTCATCGTAGACCTCGCCTTCGAGGAAGAGACGACACCGCCGCGAGATGGCTACACCAAGATCACCGTCATCAACGCGATGCTCGACCCCGCAAACAGCGTCGAAGGAGACGACGTCTCGTTTTCGAGTTGCTCGGGCCTCGCCGGAAGCATCATCGGATTCCTCGAAGGGTTCATCGTCGACCTCGTGGTGGATGGGCTGACGGACCAGGTCGACGATTTGATCGGGGGCCTCATCGACGAACAGCTCTGCACCACCCAAGGCACCGCGGGATGCCCGACGGGAACGGTAGCGGACGCGCCCGGTGATCCCGACGCCGTTTGTCGTTTCACGCCGGAGGGCGAGTGCGTTCCGGCCCTCCTCGGTGTGGACGGACAGGGGGATCTCGGACAGGCGTTTCTTGGCGGCATCTCGCCAGGAACCCACGCCCCCGCGCAATACCTCTTTGCCGGCGGTGGCGCGGGGGAAGCGACCGACAACGGACTCTCGCTCTTCTTTCACGGCGGGTTTATTGGAACCTCGCGCGACTTCTCGACGACGCCGGCCAACAACCCTTGCGTACCGACCTTTCCGGTTCCGGATCTCCCGTCCATCGAACGTGCCACGTTCGTACGCGGCGACAGCCCCGGCGGAGAGCATCTCGTGATCGGCGTGGCGGAGTCGTTCCTCAACCACGCGGGTTACGGCTTCTACGACTCCGGCATGCTCTGCATCGGTGCGGGAACGCCGATCGCGCAGGAGCTGAGCACGGGGCTCTTCTCGCTTTTGGTTCCGTCGCTCTCGCGGATCGCATTTCCCGCACGTAACGCGCCGCTCGCCATCGTGCTGCGACCGCAGGCGCCCCTCAACTTTGAGGTGGGGGAAGGGACGGAAGAGGACCCCCTGTTGAGCGTCGCGCTCGATGACCTCGAAGTGGACTTCTACGTGTGGGGCCAGGAGCGTTTTGTGCGCTTCATGACGTACCGTGCGGACCTCGTCGTACCGCTGAATCTGTCCACCATGGACGGCGAAATCGTGGTGCAGATTCCGGAGATTCAGGCGACCGATTCGTCGGTCACCAACCACGAGAACCTCCTTACGGAGGACCCCGAGGACCTTGCGATGGTCGTCCAGGATTTGATTGGGAGCCTTCTTGGGATGGCGCTGGGGGACCTCGGGTTCGAGCTCGACCTTGGCGGCGTCATCATCGATGTTCCGGATGACGGCTTCCGCGGGATTGAGGAAGGCGGCGAGGAGTTCTTGGGGATTTTCGCGAACCTTGCGGTCGCTCCGTCCATGTCCGCTCTCGTCGCCCCGACGGAGACAAGGGTTGAAGCGGAGCTCGTGTCTCTCGATGAGCGGGCGCTCGCCCTCGACACCTGGGGTCAGGGCGCGCTTCCGGTGGTGCGGCTTTCCTTTGAGGGGGACGGGCCGCTCGATGCGCCATTGGAGTATAGCTACCGGCTCGACGGACTGCGCTGGTCGGAGTGGACGACCGAATCGACGATCATGGTGGAGTCCCGAACGCTGCTCTTTCAGGCGGAGCATCGCTTTGAGGCGCGGGCACGAGTTCAGGGCGAGATCGAGTCGGTGGATTTGACGCCGGCGGTCGCGACGGTGACGGTCGATATTCGCCCGCCGGATCTTGAGTTCGACGGAGTGAGTCGAGTAACGATTCGCGATGTCATCTCCGACTCGTTCGAGGTTCGGTACCGGACGGACGCCGGATGGAGCGACTGGTGGCAGGTCGACGGGGACGAGGTCGACCTCCCCGAGGCCGCGCAGGAGGTCGAAGTGCGGGACGAGTCGGGGAACGTTGGGCGCGCGTCGTCGGCGTTGATTCGTGGTCGTCCGAATCCGGCGGGCGGCGGTGGCTGCGATTGCTCGACGGGTTCTGGACCCGCGGCGCTCGGCTGGCTGGTCGTGATCGGCCTCGTGCTCCGCCGGCGTCACTAGCCAGCGCGATGGGAGGGCTCGGGCGAGCCCTCCCGCATCGCCGCGATATTGTTCAGTGAATCAAAGACAACCATAGTTATTGACTCGCCCCATTGGCCGGCTGGAGCGCTCCCGCTGCTGGACCAGAACGTAGTCAGATCCGCCTCGCGGGGTTGGCTCTTGAGTCGAGCGAAGGTCGAGCGAAGGTTCAGCTCCGCGCGTCCGGTCGGCGAATGTCAATAACTATGGTTGTCTTTGACTATCTGCCGCCGTCTTTGACTATCCGCCGCCGGGCTGGCGGAAACGCGAACCCAATTGACTGGGGGCGTGGGTGTCACATCCAACGATGGCATCCCGGCGATCGCTTCTAACTGCGCTGACAATCGCCGCGTCGGTTGCTCTCCCTGCGCCAGCCCTCGCGTGTTCGTGCCTAGATTTGCCGATGTGGCAAGCGATGGATGGCTCAGCCCTGGTCGCGGAGGTGACCCTGGTCCGAGTTGGTGCGCCCAGTGACGACAGCGATTTCGCGACTCAGTGGCTTCAGTATCGAGTCGAACGTGTCTTTCAGGGACCTCTCGGACTTACCGACGGCGATGAGATCCAGGTTCGCCACCATGGGTGCAACAGCGCGCCCGTCTCTCGATCAGCAGTTGGCCGACGGTCCGTCGTTTTCTTCGGCTCACGCAACGGACGCCTGAGCGAAGGACTCTGCTCGCTAAGGTTTTCCGCCTGGCAGCCGGTCCCTTTCGTGCTCCTCCAGGCGAGGGCTCAATGGCTCGAACGCAATCGCTAGTTACGAAGGGGTGCCTCATCGGCCTCTTCTTTCTCGGCCCGAGCTGTGGAGCCGTGACGAACGACCTGATGAACGCCCGGCCGACCCCTCAAGCAACGTGGAAGCACGAGATTCTCGAACAGCTCGGTCCCCCTCCTTGGCAGCGTATTGATACGTGGGCAGCGACGCACCTTGACTCCGCGCTTTCACGCCCATGTCCTTTCGGTCCGGACTGCGGCGCGGATTGTCGCGTTCGTATCGAGTCGCTTCAAGACGGGCAAGTCATCTCGAACACGGAACTTCGTTTCTCGTCCAACGGAGACCTTCGAACGGAAGTTGTGATGACCCCGGACCGCGTTCGGGCCAGCGCAACCGCGCGCTCCGGCACCGACAGACTCACGGCGTGGATCGAAGTCGATGGGCCTCAGAACGTGACCGCGGACCGCGTCTTGAAAGCGATGGCGCATCCGAATCGCCACCAACTACAGGGCGTCGCTGTCCTGGCCCGCTCGTTTGAGTCAACCACGACAAGGGCGAGGTGCACTCTCCACCAGCGACAGGAACTTCCCAGGGAACTGCAGACAAATCAGCGATGTGAGAGCAACGACGGGTTCAACTTCTGGAGCCGCTCAGGCCGGACCGGTGGAGGCGAGGAGTCCTACAGCAGCAGGCATCTCACAGGAAGGCTTTCAGTCTCCACATTCGACGACGCGAACCACACGCTTTCACGGGTAGTCCGAGAGGATCTTGACGCGGGAGGGCGGCTTACCCGAATGGTCGAGGAAGTCTCAACGAATGGGGCTCAGCCTCACTACCGGCAAGCGACGAGATGGGGACGCGACGATCGAGGCAGGGTCGTCTTCGTGTCGAACGCACGGGGAGAGATCGGTGTCTCGTATTTGCCAGACGGTACATCCGTTTGGCACGTCGAAGGGTGCGATGAACGGCGGCGCGTCGATGACCACGGGCGCCTTCTGCTGCGCGGATCTTGCTCCGGAGTGGGGCGGGTGCATCGGGATGGAGCTGGGCGCCCCACGCGAGTGGAGCGGTCCTCGGAGAACCACACCTCGACAAGGTCCTTCGAATACGACGATGCAGAGCACCTCGTGGGAGTCACGGAGGAGGACGTTCTAGAGATCAGCGCGACGTACCTTCCTACGGGTCGACTCTCCAGCGAAACCGTGCGCGAGGGTCAAGATATAAGCGTACTTACACGAACGTACGATCACGCGAATCGAATCGCGACGTCGACTTTGAGAGTTGGTGGATCACATTCGTCGGCGACGTACGAGTACGACGGTTGTGCACCCAACGTGGAAGTGCCTCTTGAACCAGGGCACGAGGCTCGAGTGGAGTCGCCGTTTGAGCTCATCGAGTAGCCGCCTCTCGAACGATCACCCAGCGCTGAGTCGGGTTACCCGGTAGGCCAGGAACCGTTGACGCCGCCCGTGACCTCGACCTCCGCGCTGCCTTCCAGACGCAGCACGAACTGAATGGGGAACTCGCGAGGAGATCGATCGAGGTCGATGGTGAATCGCAGACGGGTGGTTCCCGGCTGCACTCGTCCCGCGAAGGGCTCGCCTTCGGGATTGAGGTACGCCGCGAACTGCCGGCTCGGTGGACGAACCGGGAGGACCACGGTGGGCGCGCGCATTCCTACGAAGGACGCCTGAACGTCGCCCGCTTCGTCGCGCAGCTCGAACTCCGACACTCGAAGGTCGGTGGGGGTGTCCGTACGTACATCCACCACAACGATGGCGAAGATGTGCGTCCGCGGATCGTCCGCGGCCTGGACTCCAACGCCTCCATACGCACAAAACACCGGCGCCGCTTCCAGCGGACCCTCCGCGCTCTCCACCCGGGGCCCCTCGCTCTCCATCACCTCAGCCTCAGACTCCACCTCAGCCTCAGACTCCACAGGGGTCTCCCTCGACGTTTCCACCGCGGGTTCACTGGCGCCGCAGGCCAGCAGAAGAACTGCCCAACACCTCATGCGCCGTAGACCCTCGCCCCGCCGAATTGCTTGGGTCCCTCAAACACCCGCAACGAGTGCCTGCAGACGGCGTCCGAGCCGCTCCGAAAGAGGCGCCTCCACCGCTGCGAAAAACGTCTCCAGCGGATGCGCGGCGGCGGCGACGGCCTCATCCGCAAATTCGGCTTCATCCGCAAATTCGAGCTCTTCCGCAAACGCCGCGCCCTCCACCGCCGCACCTCCCGCCAGGGCTTCGTCTTCGACAAACGCTGCGTCTTCCTCATCTTCCGCAAGCGAGAGACCGTCGAAGTCTGCGTCTTCGAGCTCCGCCCCGCTCGACGCAAACTCGTCGACCACCGTCGCCGCGCTCGCCTCTGGAGCCTCGAGCGCAAGCCGCATGCGACCGAGCGCTCGCGACACCCGCATGCGAATCGCGCCCGAACGAACGCCAAACACCTCGGCGATCTCATCGTACGCAAACCCATTTCAAAAGCGCAGCAAGATCATCGCCCGATCATTCTCGCTCAGCTCGGCGAGCGCACGCTCCACTTCCCAGCGGCGGGAGAGCAAGTCGTGCGGGAGCGGCGCCTCGTCCATCTGCCCGTCG
>JBCDAA010000037.1:0-35323 GCA_039186435.1 Myxococcota bacterium
GCGGAAACGGTTTCGTAAACCGTAGGTCACCAGTTCAAGTCTGGTAGGTGGCTCCACTTTTTCGCTCGCGTGGGCCAAGTGTGGGCCGTTTGCGGCCCGCACCTTTCCCGTTCCCTGGACTCCTGGTGAGCGACAAACCTCGGCGCGATGCCCGGGGCGTCGACCCGCTCAATCCGAGCCGAGAGCCGGTTCCGCGTAGGCAGCGCAGGGTGACGCTTGCCTTCGATGACTTCACCCTCTGCTTCGTCCCACTCGGGGTGTCTCGCGTCGAGTCATGCTTGTCTCACACAAGGCCTCGCGAAATCCCTGAGGTTTTTCTTGGCACGGTTGCTGCTCCATGCGGCGTGTGAAGGCGCATGAGAGCGCTGCAGAGAATGAGAGCTTGGAGTTGGTGATGAAGAGGATTTGGGCAGTCTTGCTTTTGGCGTGCAGCGGCAGCGGCGGCGCAATGGTCGACGCCGGTGGGGACGCGCACACAGATATCGAAGTCGATGCTGGGCCGTCGATGTGCACGGCGGACTTCGAGTGCCAGGACGGTATCTTCTGCAACGGCCGCGAGCTTTGCCGTCCCAGCGCAGCGATTGCGGACGCACGCGGATGCGCGCCAGCGACCGAAGACCCGTGCCTGATGGGTCAGACGTGCAACGACACGGAAGGTCGATGCATCACCGATTGCGGGATGTCGTCCGACGCGGACCGCGACGGGGAGCCTTCCATCGATTGCGGCGGCGCTGACTGCAACGACGCCGATCCGCGGACGTTTCCCGGCAACACAGAAATCTGCGACCTCGACGCCCACGACGAAGATTGCGATCCGACGACCTTCGGGGTTCGCGACCAGGACATGGACGGCTTCCCGGACGCCCTTTGCTGCAACATCGACCGCGAGGGCACGCCCATTTGCGGAACGGACTGCGACGACACCATCCGTATCGTGCATCCGACCGAGGCGGAGAGCTGCGACGGGCTCGACAACGACTGCGACGACATCGTCGACGAGGGCGCGATGCGGACGTTTTGGCCCGACCTTGATGGTGACGATTTCGGGGACGCGACCGCCGATCCGGTGATGAGCTGCATGCCACCCGCACACCACGTGGAAAACGACGGCGACTGCGACGACGCCGAGCCGACGCGAAATCCGAGTGCCCCGGAGGTCTGCGATTCGGTGCCGGACAACGACTGCAACCCCGCAACGAATCCTCACGACGCGGACGGCGATGGCTTCGACGACGAGGACTGCGGCGGGAACGATTGCCGGGACGACGACGCGGAGATCAGCCCTGCGGCGCCGCAGATCTGCGACCTGATCGACAACAGCTGCGACGCGTCGGGCGGACGGAGGAGCGAAGAGGACGCGGACGATGACGGCCACGCGTCCGGAGAGGTGTGCACGGGCGGACCGATCCCCACCGACGATTGCGACGACGACGCGTATTACGTGCGACCGAGTGGCGTGGAGCACTGCAACGGCATCGATGATGATTGTGACGCTGGAACGGGAGAGCCATCCGACTGCCGTGATCCCGTCGTCGAAGATGCGTTCGTCGTATACAGCAGCTCGTCTTTCCGAGCGCGGCCACACGACGTTGTTGTCGATGCGGCAGGCAACATCTACCTCGCCGCGCGTGTCGACGCGGGCGATGAGATCTCCGGGGTCGTAGCGCCAGCGGAGAGCATCTACGTGGTTTCCTACAGCCGAGAAGGGGTGCTTCGATGGCGACGGCGAATTGCAACCGGGTTCACTTCGCTGAACCGACAGCGGCTCATCCTCACGACCGCCGGAGAGTTGAACTACCTCGCGTCCTACACGGGGACACTCACAGCCGGTTCAGACACCTTGATGTCGAGGGACGTCGATGTTGTCGCAATCCAAATCAACTCGTCGAACGGCGCGATCGTTGACGCACACTCGCTTGGCTCGGTGGAACGGGACACACTCTGCGGAGCGGTCGCTGCGCCCGAGGGCGGTCTCTACGTATGCGTTGTTTCCGTTGATTCAACGACTCTTTCGCTTCCCGTTGGGTCAATCTCGAAGACAGAAGATGCCGTCATCCTACGCCTTCGGCCAACGACGCTTTCGGCGATGTGGTCGTGGGATTTTGGGGGGACGGAAACGAGTGGGTTCTTCGCACCCGCACTGATTGCAACCGCCGGTCGAGTCTATGTCCACGCGTCCTCTTCGGAGCTTACGGCCCTCAACGCGGACGGGACAGAGCGCTGGACGGTGCCTGCGGGCAGAAGCCCGGATTCACTCGCAGTCGCCACCGACGGAAGCATCTATGTCGGAGCATCCGGCGAGGTACAAAGGTACGACCCAACCGGGGCTGAGATTTGGCGGGGGCTGCGCGTCGGAACGCGCGAGGTCGAGGCTTCCGCGGAACTAGTCGTGCCGGTGCCGACGAGCAGCTTCTCGGATTCAGAGTTTCCCGACAGTTCGTTCGGCGTGCGCGATGGAGAACAGCCCTCGCTGCTTCGCTTCGGCGACGACGGTGGCCTCCGCGGAATTCAAACGATCAACGAAGGGAACTCAGCGCGAATCTTCATCTGGGCGACGTACATCGAGGGAGACGTGGTGCATCTCTTCATCGATGCCGACGCCGGTGAGTTCGACTACGCAGGCCTCGACGTGAACCTCACCGCAAGGAGCACTGGAATCTACCTTCGGATGAGGCTCTGAGCTCCGAGCATCGATGAGCAGGTACAGTCGAACAGGTCAGCGAAACTCGAAGGTCAGCGAAACTCGAAGGCTTCGGTGTGGATTTGTGAGCGCCGCACGCCCTCAGATCGAAGACCTCTCATGAGCGCGGCCACCATGGGTCGAGGGCCACACATGAAGTACTCGTATTGTGTGAGCGAGTCCGGGAGGCGCTGCCTGGCCGCATCGATCCGGGCGAACTCGCCCTCGTCGGAGAACAACGTGTGGAGCGTGACGTTGGGGGTTTTCTCGACGCGCGTAACTAGCTCATCGAGGAAAAGGGCTTCGTTCCTGCTCCGAGCGGCATACACGAAGTGCACCTCACGCGGGTCTCCGGGTTGCATGGCTCTGATCATCGAAAGGAAGGGCGTCACGCCGATGCCCCCTGCGACCCAGACCTGCTTTGCGTCGCCCGGCGGACTCGAGTTGAATCGCCCGTAGGGGCCCCGCAGTGCCCCGGCTTCAGTTCCTCACGCACCTTGCGAGTCCAGTCCCCAAGAACCTTCAGCGTGAAACGAAGCCGGTCCTCTTGGGGTGCGCTCGAAATCGTGGCCTCCAGCGAAGGTCGTCGTACCAGCGCGCGTACCCCTGTGCTGTGTGCACGTGCGTGACGGGTCGGCGAGCGCGCAAACACTCAACAAGCGCACGGGTCACACTTGGTTCGATGGACGCATTGGAGAGGATGGTCGCTGTCCACGGGAGAACACCGAGCCCTTTGTCCCCCGCGAGTACGCGCATCGCGCGCTCGCTCACCGCTTCGAGCGAGAGAGTCCTCCGCGCGACTGCGATCAAGGTGCCAGCGGGCTTGCCGACGTCCGCTGCGATCACCTGGCAAGGAAAGACGGGAGAAGTCTCGACGACCTCGAGCGCGAGTGCCGACCGGTAGCCTTCGTTCGTCGGGAGTAAGACGGGCAGAGCACCAAAGCGTTCGGCCGTTTTTTCGCCCGAGAGCGTTTCGTCGAGGGCTTCAAGCCCTGACAGCCCGTCCTCTGCAATCAGCGCATCCAGCGCTTCGCCAAGGAACGAAGTCGCGTCCACGTAGTGAAGCGGTCGATCGCGCCGGAGAACAGCAAGCAGGGCGTAGCCGAGCCACCACACAGACCAATGTTCGGTTGACCCATGAGGGGCGGACACGACGAGCCGAAACTCGTTCACGGCTACATGTCGTTCACAGGCGAAAATGTGCTCGACGACCCGAGTCGCGAAGTCCAACGCGACGCCGAGCTCTTTGCGTTCGTTCTCCTCGCCGAACTCGCAAGTGCCAAGAACGTAGCGCGGGACGGAGTGGACACGAAGCGCGCTTCCGTGTCGCACCGCGGCTCGCCACACCTGGCCCTCAACCAGGTCGAAGGTCACAAGAGCGCGCTCGGCCGGACCGGATAACCAGCCGTCAAGGGCATCGAGCTCTGCATCCGTGGCAGCGGGGAGATGGTCCACCAATCCTTGATGGATCCGTGCCCAGATGTCTTTCGGCTCAACCGGCGAACCCGCCGGCGGTAGCGGTCGCGCCTTCCGGAGGCCCACCAGCAAAATGCAGCAGACGAGGTGTTTGAACAGAGGCGGCTGCGCAAGGCCGAACTCCTCTCCGATCGCTTCCGCCTCGCTGATGTCGAGTTCGGTAAGGACTCCGGCCTCGGCGAGCTCTTCGACGGTTGCTTGCCGGCCTGGGTCCTCCACTGAATGGACCGCCGTCACAAACCGGTACACCGATCCTCCGTCTCGAGTATCGATCTCCCACTCTCCAGGGATCAGGCGACGAAGCACCTCGCGCGCCCACTGCATCGAGACCGAACGCAAATCGCTGCGCTCGACGGTCCATTCCTCCGTAGCGTCGACGCAACTTTGCTCACCGATTACCCACGTTGTTTGAAGCTCGTGGTCGACGATGTCGACGGTCTTTCGTACCTCTCCGATAGCCTCCGCGAGGGCGCTCGTCGGCGCGACATGGAACGGTGTCCACTCTCGCTCGAGGTCGTCGACAAGTTGCTCATCGTCGATGGCTGGGACCAAGCGTTGCAGTTCCTGCACGCAGTCCCGCCAGCGGCCGCCATCGGTCGGACGTTGAGCTCCTCGATGATGCGCGTCAGCGCGTGTCTCAACCGCCCCTCCGTCGTCCGGTGGCTCATTCGTCGCCGGACCGTGGCACGTCGATGAGCAGGGCGCTACGACACGACTCATTTCGTGGCAGCAGCGGAGCGGAACTCTGTCGCAACATCTAGAGCGCGCATCGCTCCATTTGGAGCGAGCCGCCCTCACTCCGAACCTGAACGACTTCCGTTTCGGTGCAGAGTGCGAAGCTCTTCCCGTCGGCTGCGACCGCCATGTCTTGCACGAGCCCGTCGATGTGTTCATTCGGGCAGATGCCGTGGAGGCGACCAGACCCGAAGTCGTGGATGACGACCTCACCCTCAAACACGATCCCCGTAGATACGCCCCGATCAACATAGGTATGGCGGAGAATCTCGCCTGCGTGGTCGAGCTCGAGAGCGACGGTACGCTCCGTCGTAGCGGACATCGTCGCGATGACCCCGGTCTCGGTGGGCACCGCATACACGTCGGCCGCCTCATAGAGAGGCAACCGAAGGACAAAGTCGAAGTGAACCGCTCCCGGTCGTAGCACGGCAATGTGCCCGCTACCGGCGGCAGCCAGCGCGATGCCTTGTGCAGAGCGCCCGATGCGAACGAGCCGCGGGGTACGTCGCCAAAAGGGGCGATGGAAGCGCGGCGCGAGCCGTCCTCCAAAGAGATCGTGGGGAGAGAACCAGGGACTGCCCTTGTGTCCAATTTCACCGTCCGGCCAGCGCACGTGGGTGGCCTTGGCCACGAGTGGGAGTTCGACCTCGGGCGGTCCGTCGACCGGACCGATCCAGAGCAGCGCGTCGTCCTCTCGCGCTACGACGGCAGCAATCCGGGTCTCGTCACAGGCAAGCGCATCGACGAGCGGTCCGCCCTTCCAGCGGTCGACCAGGTCTTCACCTCGGCTTGGGGTGGGTGCAATCACGGGCCGGCTGTCTCCGTGCGCCCACTCGTCGTTCCGACCGCGTGTCTTCGTTTCTCGGAACCAGGCACCCTTCTCAACGCGAAGGCGCCCGGCCGGATGCCACACACGAGTCAGTTCGCCATTGGTCCAGATCCGCATCTTCGCCCCTTATTGATCCCTCTGCCGCGATCCGGCCGCAATTTGTCCGATGCGAAGAACGGCCCTCAGCGACGCACTCGGAACACCGCCGCGCCGTTGTGGGAGACAAACTCGCTTTCCGACTCGCCTACGAGTCGGCGGCCATCGAGCAGCGTCAAGGTTCCTTCCCACGCCATTCCAACGTCCACTCCTTCGATGTGGGGTTCCAGTCGGCAAATGCGCCAGTTTCTTCGGCAGCCATTGGCAGCGGACACGCCGGCAACTCTCACCGCGGCGACCTCTTCCGAGCTTACGTCGAGGACGTGGACCGCTCCCCCACGAGGGTGCTCGCTGTGGACGAGGGCGTAGAGCTGATCGCGATCGACTGCGACCATTCGAGTGAACGTATCGTCGCCGGCCTCGTCGTACACGTGGGTGAAGGTGACGCGCCCGCTCGCGTCCAAAAACGAGAACGCGAGTGCCTCATCGAACGCCTCCCGTCGAAGACCGTCGAACTCAAGGGGACGGTCCGGGCCGTACGCATGAGCGATCCAAACGCCTTCGGGGGTAGGCCGGGCGTCTACCGCCGAAAATTCACGCTCCCAGCGTGCCACGCCCGTGTCGTCCAGCAGTGCGATCTCCACGACGGTATTTTCGTCGCGGAGCGCGGCAACGAGCGTTCCGGAAGTCGTTTGTCGGACTCGCACGAACCCTCGATAGCGGTGCCGCCAGAGGATGTGGCCGCCCGTTCCGATCACCTCGCAGGAGTGGAACCCGCAAAGCGTGAGGACTGAACCGTTCACATAGGAGCCCCCTAGAGAGGCGCCTCCGAGCGTCTGCGGAGTACCCAATTCGCCGTCGAGGTCGAACGCCGCGATGGTGACGAGGAGCTCCGAGCTCGTGCGGGTCTCTCGAACCTCGGAGCCGAATGCGATATCGCCTGTCTCCACGTAAAGAAGGCAGGTGAGTTCGTCCCCGAGGAGGATCGCCGAACGGTACGAAGACCAAATCCCTTCGTAGACCAGGCGTGACCAAATCCTGCCGTCGTCGTGAATCCCAACCAACACCAAGCCATTCCTCGCGCTCGTCGAAAAGGTCCGGTCACGGATCGTTAGCGGTGTCTCGGGGTTGAAAGGCAGGAGGAGCATCGTGAAACCGTCGACGCGCTCCATGTCGACCGGCCTCGGCACGTCATCGAGAAGAACCGTGAGGGTCCCGTCGGGCCTCATCCGCGTGACAAAACCAAGGCTCCTTCGCGGATGGTCGTCGGGGCCCTCCGGGTGGTAGCCCCAGAAGAAGAAGTCCTCGCCGAAGAACCGACCGGTGAATTCCCGTGTTCGCTCGCTCGCCCACACCTCGCCGAGCGGTGTGTCGTCGAGCGCGAGGTGCTGTGGTCCGTCGACAGCGATCGCGTTGCTCGAGTCAACGCGAATCACTCGATCTGGGAGCTCGAGGGGGGCTGCGAAGTACCCGTAGAAGCGGCTTCGGTCGGCAGAAGGAGCGAGCGTTCGGATCCGACCGTGGGATGAGTACGCGAGGAGCTCGACGGCCGGCGGGTCTTCCGGACCTGCGTCCCCTGCGTCCTCTGCGTCCTCTGCGTCCTCTGCGTCCGCTGTCGGGGCATCCGCTGCCGCATCGGTCGTTCCAGCATCGACGGACTCCTCACGGTCCCTCGTCGATGCCTCAAAGCAACCCAGTGCGACAACGAGGAGCGTCTGAACGAGTGCGATTGAGTGGTTCGGCACGTTGGGCAACCTACGCCCAGCCGAAGTGCGTTCAATCGCGTTGTCCCCGCGTCGCAGCGCCCTGATCGAGAAAGCGTTCAATGTCGCGAAGTAGGGAACCGGACGAAGACCGATTCATGTGCGAGAACCCGGATCGATCCGGTCCCGTGCGATCCATCCGTGCGGGTCCCCGCTCACGCCCGAACCACAGGTTTTGCGCTCGCGCTCGCGCTGAGAGGAATTTGCGTCGCCACACCTGAGTAGAGTGATTCGATGCGCCAGCTGATCCTCCTCGTTCTCTTCTCGGCGTGCGGCGGCGCGACGATACCATTCGGATCAACCCGACCTCGAAGCACGGGTTCGCGCGCACCTCGAGCGCTGCGGTCATCGCGTCGTTGAAGACCCCCACGCGGGCTACGCGTCCGTCGAGAGCCACTGTCGCACGACGTGTCAGGGGGTCGAAGAATCGGTCGCCCCGCTCGAACTCTAGCTTCCGTCCGCTATGCGGTCAGTACGCGAACGTTGCGGGAAAGCCGTGGTCTCGTCGCCACAGCGCGGCTTGCACATCGGTGAAAAAACGCGACGTGTCGGCGGTCGCGTTCTCGCAGAGGGCCTGTGCTTCATCGAGGCGTCCGAGTCGCATGAGGTGCGATGCACGAAGAGCCGTATCGCTCGCGCTTGGATCCACGATGCGCTCGATCGCTTGAAGCGCACAGGCGCTGTCACTGCGGTTTCCGCACCCGAGCGCCACGTTTCGAGGGTCGACCCCAGGCGTGTCGAGGTCGTCGACAAAAAGCGGCGGCTCGCGTTGCGTGGTGGCCATCATTCCGCCGGGGGTGTGTTCGAACACGAGGTAGGTGCGCTCCGCTTGCGGCGGCGTTGAAATTCGGTCGAGGAGAGCGACGAGGCATCGCGTGAGCTCGCGTTCGCTTTCTGGGACGACCTGGAGCTCGCCGGCTCCGCGGGGCCCTATCGGAATGGTGACCGTTACCGGCGCATCCGGATATGCACAGTGAGATTCAGAGTCGAGGAGGTGCGTGATCAGATCCTCTTCGTCCCGCTCTCCTGGGGCCGGGATCATCGGTGCTGGCGAGGGCATGGACGCATCGGGGGCCCACGGCTGGTTCGACCCTGCGTGGTGAGCTCGGACAGCCACTGCGCGCGCTTCCCTGGTTGGGTGTTCCGTAGCGGCGTTTGCCGCGTCTGCAGGGGGACTCGGTACGTCCGAGCGAGCGGACGATCGCCTGTCGACGGCAAGCATGGCGACCAAGACGAGGTTGGCAAGAAGCGAAAGGAGCAACCCGATCCGCAGGGTCATCACGAGACCCTACGTCGTTCCACGCGGCGGCCTCCCTCGCCGCGAAGAGAACGCAGCGAGCGACGAAGATCGAAGCATTGACGGTGCATCGCGCTAGTAGCCGACCGGCCGTTCAAGATCGCGGCGACGCGAAGCCGACGCCCCGATTTCTGTCACACCCGCGATCCAGACTGGTCGCACCCGATGAAGCTCACGCCCAAGACTCCCATCACCTTTGGTGAAACGACGCTGCCGCTCGCCGAGTGGGCGTCTCTCTGCGACCGTAGCGTCCCGATGGTGCTGCGACGCGCGCGGCACGGATGGCCGCTTCACGAAGCGCTTTTGCAGCCCGCGGATGGCCAGCGCACGGGGGCGCAGGAGTGGCGGTGGGACATTCCCTACGAGGAGCATCTCGCGGCGCAACACTTCATCCGAGATCACGCGGGAGGGGCCACCTTGGATGAGGTGGCAGAGTTCTTCGGCGTGCCCCGAGGCGTGGTGCGAACGATCGAGGTCGCTGCGCTTCGCCGTCTTCGTCGACGTCTCGAAGTGCTTCAGGATCTCGAGGAGGTGGCGTAGCGCCACATGCGAGAACGGATTTTTCGGCGACCCCCGATCTTGCTTCAGCAAACGCACTTCTTGCGCATCCGCGCACCGGTCGAGTTCGCTCTCGACGCATCGTCGCGCGAGAGGTAGACGACCCGCGGGTCCGGATGCGAGTACACCGACGAGATCTGATCGCAACACGGCCGATTGCCAAATCGCGCCTCTGGAAACGTGCGCTTGTTGCTCTCTTCCTGATGCACGCGACCGTATCGGCACAAGTGAACCCGGAAGCCGCGGACGAAACCGCACCGGACGAAACCGCACCGGACGAAACCGCACCGGACGAAACCGCACCGGACGAAACCGCACCCGACGAAACCGCACCGGAAGAAAGCGCACCGGAAGAAAGCGCACCGGAAGAAAGCGCACCGGACGAAACCGCACCCGACGAAACCGCACCCGACGAAACCGCACCCGACGAAACCGCACCGGAAGAAAGCGCATCCGAAGAAAGCGCAGCCGCGCCACGACTTCGTCACTCCCAACACGGTCATCCAAGCTATCCAGAAGGCGCCGACGGTCGCCCCGCCACGGTGATCCTCGAGCTCACGATCGACGACCTAGGTGCCGTGGTGGACACACGAGTGGTTGAGTCGGACGCGCACGGTAGAGACGACCGGTTTCGGCGCGTCGCGACGGAGTTCGTGCGTGGACTTCGGTTCGAACCTGCAACCCAGAACGGCCAGCGCGTTTCGTCCCGCATTCGCTACGAGGTGCTCTTTCGTCCCCCCGAGCACATCCATCGGCCGCAGCCCGCGACTCCCGACGAGGTCGCAACGGACTTCGGCGCCACCGCTGAGGTTCGCCGCCCCTACCAGGCGACGTCGTCTTTCGATCTGCAGGGAGAAGACCTTCGTCTGCGTCCTTACGGCTCGGCTGGCGATCTCCTCAACGCGGCGAATGGCTTCTACGTGATTCAGCACGCCGGCGGCGGAAAGGCCAACCAGTACTTCCTCCGTGGGTTTGATGCCGACCACGGCACCGACGTTGCCCTCTTCGTCGACGGTATCCCCATCAACCACGTCAGCCACGGGCACGGTCAGGGCTACACGGAGCTGCATTGGGTGATCCCGGAGCTCATCGAACGGATCGAGATTCGAAAGGGCCCCTACTTTGCGGAGTTCGGCGACTTTGCGACCGCAGGCGCCGCGAACCTCGTCCTCGAAGACAACGTCGAGCAAAGTTCCCTCCACATCGGAGGCGGAACCTACGGCACCTTTCGCGGCGTCACGTTGCTCAGCCCCGAGATCGCCGGGTTCGATACGCTTCTGGCGGCGGAGGTGTACGGATCGGATGGCCCCTTCGACAACGAGGAAGACCTGCGACGCTTCAATCTCTTTGGGCGAGTTGCCCGCGTTTTCGAGAGTGGAACCCGCATCGCTCTGACGCTCACCAGTCACCTCAGCAACTGGAACGCGAGCGGTCAGATCCCCCTCCGCGAGGTTCGGGCCGGACGTCTTGACCGCTTTGGGACCCTCGACCCGAACGAAGGCGGCAACACGCAGCGCCATGGCGTCTACGCGTCCCTTCGCGTTCCGACCGGCGGGCCATCCAGCGACGGCGAGGGCCTCTTCGAGGTGACGAGCTGGCTGACCTACTACCGGTTTGCGCTCTACTCGAACTTCACCTTCCGCCTCGAGAATCCCGTCGACGGAGACATGATTCGCCAGGGGGACGAGAGGATCGTGGGCGGGTTACGCAGCGCGTACGAGTTCCGCGAAGCGCTCGGCTCGGCGCAGCTCACAACACGCGCGGGCGTGCAGCTACGCTTCGACGACGTTCGGACCACGCTGGACGACGCCCCGATGCGCGAAAGGGGCACGCCCCGAGTCAACGCGGCGGTGAGCCAGGGGAGCATCGGCCTCTTCGTCGAGGGGGATCTGCGCTGGCGATGGCTTCGCGGCGTGGTAGGCCTGCGCGCGGACTAGGTGAGCTTCAACGTGCGCGATCGCCTCGAGGACCGCGCGACCTTGGGCACGCGAACCAGTGGCGAAGAGCAGGATCTGATCGTGAGCCCGAAAGCGAGCCTTGTGGTCACGCCCATCGACGCCCTCGAACTCTTTGCCAACGTCGGGCTCGGCTTTCACTCGAACGATGCCCGCGGCGTAGTTCAAGGGACCGGTCCTGCAACGCCTCTCACGCAGGCGCGCGGCTACGAGCTCGGCGCGCGACTGAGCCTTTTTGATCGTTTCGAATTCTCGGTCGCCGGCTTTCTCCTCGACCTGGACAGCGAAACGGTTTGGGTCGGGGACGCGGGCACCACCGAAGCCCGCGGTGCGACCCGGCGACTCGGCCTCGAAGCGGAGATGAAGCTCGAGGCGCTGCCGTGGCTGCTCTTCGATGTGGACGTCACGTGGACGAACTCGACCTTCGTCGACAACCCTTCGAACGCCGCGTCGGTTGCGCTGGCACCCACGCTGATCCTCGAAGGCGGCGCGGTGGTTCGGCATCGGGACACGGGCCTCTCCGGCCGGGTCAGCGTTCTCTACCTCGCGGATCGTCCCGCCACCGAAGACGGATTTCTCGACGCGCAGGGCTTTTACCGCCTCGATGCGAGCGTCGCGTGGGAGACCGAGCGCTTTGCTCTCGCGCTGCGGGCCCAAAACCTCACGAACACGCGCTGGCGCCAGGCGCAGTTTGCAACGACGTCGAGACTCGCGACCGAGACAGATGCTTCGTCATGCCCCGCGGGCACGAGAGCCGTCGAAGAGGGGGGAAGCTTTGCTGGGTGCGAAGACCTCAACTTCACACCCGGATGGCCCATTCACGTGACCCTGACGGGAACGCTCTTTTTCTAAACGCGTTGAACGGCTCAGCGAAGCTCCACGTCTTCGTAGTAGACCGCGCCACCGTTTCGTACGACGCGGGGGCCGAGTACTTCGACGTCGACCGCCGGTCCGATTTTCTGATCGCGGGCGTAGAGGACTCCGTTGCCTATCCAGTGACACTCGTTGTCGAGGCTTCGTGTTCTGGCGCGCTCAACCTGCGCGACGGCGTGGCCGTAGAGGTAGACGGCGCGGTCGTCCTGGACGAGGGCGGGCGCGAGAGGGCTGGCGTCGAGCGTCGCAAAGTCGAGGACGTCGGTCGCCTGTCCCCATGCGTACGCGCGCTTGTCGTCCACGGCCCACCCGTGCCCGAGGGAGCGAAAGCTCTTGCGGTCGATCTCGCTCGGCTTTCCGGACGCATACACCCGCGTCGCATCGACCGCGTACGCGGCGTCGATCGCCTCGATCGTGGCGAGGTCGACGTCCTCGACTACCGCCGGCCAGCGTCCGCCCACCCAAACGAGGACCCTTTCGTCTCGACCCCAGTGTTCCTGGAGAACCTTGAACGACGCGGCGTCGACGTCTTCGATCCAGGTGGGTCCGGAAAGGTCGACCACGCGCGATCCGTCCGTTCCGAAGCTCTCGCTGAGTACCTTGAACGTCGCCGCCTCGATGGGAACCTCGCGCATGCTGTACTCGCTCGCGAGGGGACGACCGCCGCGAAAGACGGTCTCGCCGTCGGTGGCGTAACTCGCGTGATCGCCTCCGGCGTAGCGGTTAATGCGGCTTCCGCCGAGAACCCGAAAGCTCTCGAGGCGCGCTTTCACGGGGCGGCCGTAGCAGTAGACCGCGCGGTCGTCGCGAGCCCAGCCGCCCCCGAGGAGGCGAATGCTTTCCCGGTCGATCGCGGTGGCGCGGGTGCCACAGAACACTCGCGTGGCGTCTGCGCCATAGTCCTCGTTGAGGACTTCAAACGTGCCGACGTCCGCTCCCTCGACCAGACCCCCAAGGCTCTCGTAGGTGACGACCTTTCGACTGGTCATCACCTCCGCGTAGTACGCGATTCCGCTTTGCAAGCGAAGGAAGCCGAACCCGAGCGACTCCACACCAACCGGTTCGATGGGGATCGCATGACCGGCGTGCCAGACCTGGGCGCGGTCGGCGCACACGTCGTGACCGAGGAAGCGGACCGGCCCGCGGTCGATCACGGTGAACGCGCTATACGAACCGCGAAGGTCGTGCTCGCCCGGTGAGACCTGACGCAGACGCGTCGTTCCGTGGTGCCATCGGTCACCAATTCGCCAGTAGCCCCCTGGAAACGCGTCGATGGCGTCCGGGCCGCCGATGCGCTCGGTGCCAAGCCACGCGCCGCCGCGATCCACGGCGAGGCCGATCGCAGGGTCGAGTACGCGGTAGCTGGCGGGGTCAGCGTTTGCGAGGGGTTCGATGCGCGAGCTGAACGAGTAGTCGGAATCGTAGAACATTGCGAAGTAGACGGCGCTCTCGTCCTTGAGAATTGCCTCGCACGACCGCGTTTCGACCCCGTCGGCAAATCCGCCACCGACGCAGCAGAGCTCGATGCGCGAGGGGTCAGGCACTTCGTCGCCATTTCCCCGAACCCATACGTTTTCTTTGTCGCGGGCCACCGGACCCTCGAGGACTTCGAAGCTCGCGGCGTCAGCGAACTTGAGCGGGTGAGACTCGAAGTAGACGGAGTCGTCATCCCAGGCGTAGGAGCCGGCCAGCATTACGCGCTTCGGATCGAGCGAGAGAGCCTTCAGCGATCGGGATGCAAGAAACACCGCATCGCGCGTCACCACGAAGTCCCCTTCGACGCGGGTGACATGCTCGAGTGCTTCGCGCTCGGCGCCGTTCCAGTACACCCAGCGATCTGGGGCGACTTTGAAGAGGGTGGCGCTCTGCGGCACCGCGTCCCGGGGAAGGTCGAGCTTTGTTCCGCAGAGAAAGAGCGCGTCTTTGTCACGGCCAAACACCCTGTCAAACCCGTCCAGGACGACGAAGGTTGCGGGATCGGCGTCGATGGGCTCGTCGACGTCTCGCATCCCTCCGCCAAAGAAGCGCGGTCGCTGGTGAAAGACGCGCTCGCCGTCCCAGACGTAGTCGCCGGCGCAGGCGACCCCTTTGGGATCCAGGTCCGCCAGCGGCTCCCCTTCGTAGAGCACCCGATGGGCGTCCCTCGCGAACCCGTGACCGAGGTTTTCGAAGGTGTCAGGGTCGAGGTCAACCTCGATGCCGCGGTAGAGTACCTGCCTCATCGGAGAATCGTACCCGAGGAGCTGCCGTACACTTCTCCCGAGAAGGCACAGATCGCTAGGAAGATGGCGCAGTCCGATAGAGACGCGACGAAGGTTCGAATTTAGGGTGTTACCCGTGCCGAACCATTTTCAGATCGAGCCCGGGTGGCGACCCCTGCTCAAGGACCTCGGCATCTCCGACGCGGACGTGCTTCGCCGCGCGAAACTTCCAGGCGATCTCCTTTCTCGTCCCGACTCTCGACTCTCGACTTCGGAGTATTTTCGCTTCTGGAGCGCCCTTGAGGTGGAGGCGAACGACCCCGCTTTCCCGGTTCGCATCGTCGAGGCGTTTACTGCCGAGACCTTCGCGCCGGCGGTCTTCGCGGCGCTTTGTAGTCCCAACCTAACCCTCGCCATCGAACGGCTCTCGACCTACAAGCGGCTGGTCGCGCCGATGATCCTTGATGTGGAACGCGGTGCGGATGCTCTCAGTGCGACGTTTCGGTGGCTCGATGCCCAGGAGCCGCCGAGAGGCCTCGTCGGAATGGAAGCGGTCTTTCTGGTTCGTTTGGCGCGCATGGGAACGCGCGAGGAGGTGCGTCCGCTTCGGGTCGAGACGCCTTACGTGCTTCCAAATACTGACGTGTTGGTGCGATACCTTGGGATCGAGGTCGATCGCGGGGAGCACCTTCGAGTGCGCTTTTCCAACGTGGACGCTGAGCGCCCCTTCCTGACGGCGAACGATGCAATGTGGAGGGTCTTCGAGCCGGAACTGCGACGTCGACTCTCGGAACTCGAAGAGAACGCGACGATGGGGGAACGCGTCCGAGCGGCGCTCCTCGAGCTGCTTCCGAGTGGGCGCGTGTCCATCGGTGACGTTGCGGCCCAGCTCGCGATGAGCCGTCGTACGCTTCAGCGCCGACTCAAAAGCGAAGGAACGAGCTACCAGGGAGTCCTTGGCGGCACGCGCGAGCAGCTTGCGAGGCACTACCTTGGAAACACAGCGCTTTCGTGTACGGAGATTTCGTTCCTTCTTGGCTTTGAAGAGCCGAACTCGTTCTTTCGCGCGTTTCAGGGATGGACGGGCGACTCGCCGGAGCATCTGCGGCGTGTGCTTCGGGACGGCGCAACTCGATAGCGTCTTGGCGCAACCGGATGGGGCGTCGTCGCGGCCGATCGCTAGGTTCCCTGTGTCGATAGTTCGACGGAAAAGGGGAACCCATGTCCACGATTCTGATCACCGGTGCCTCAAGCGGCATCGGGAAGACGACCGCGAAGTATTTTCAGGAGCGCGGGTGGAACGTTGTCGCGACCATGCGCACGCCCGCAAAGGAAACGGAGCTCACTGCGCTCGACAACGTTCTCGTGACGCGCCTCGACGTGCAGGATGAGGCTTCGATCGCGGCTGCAGTGGAGGAAGCGCTCGGTCGATTTGGCACGATCGACGTGCTCTTGAACAACGCCGGCTACGGCGCCTACGGGGTGCTTGAAGCGACGCCGATGGAGAAGATTCGTCGGCAGTTCGACGTCAACGTCATCGGTCTCTTGGCAACCACGCGCGCGGTCGTGCCGCACTTTCGGTCGAGGGGCGCCGGCGTCGTCGTGAACATCTCGTCGATCGGCGGAAAGATGGCGTTCCCGCTCGGGAGCCTCTACCACGGTTCGAAATTCGCTGTGGAAGGCCTCTCTGAGGCGCTCAGCTTCGAGATGGCGGAGATCGGCGTAAAGGTAAAGATCGTCGAGCCAGGGATGATCAAAACCGACTTCGGCGGTCGCTCGTTCGACTTCAACAACGACGAGAGTCTCGCCGAGTACCAGCCGCTCGTCGGCAAGCTCATGGCGGCGATGGGGCCCCTTGGCGAAAACGGCTCGGAACCCGAGGTCGTCGCGGAGGTGATCTTTCAGGCCGCGACCGACGGCACCGACCAGCTGCGCTACACCGCCGGCCCGGATGCGGCTGAAATCCTGAAGAACCGAAAGCTCGCTGACGACGCGACGTTTCTCGCAGGCCTCAAGCAGCAGCTTGGGCTCTAGGAGGAAGCGATGACCACGTTGACGGCGCAGCAAGCCTACGACCGCCTCGATCCAGAGAAGTGGGCGCAGGCGACAATACCCGAGCGTCTGCATCTGCTCGAAGAGGTTCGCGACAACCTCAAGACCTACGCGGAGGAGCTCGCGCACGCGGACGCGGACATGAAGAACGCGAAGATGGGGGAGCACCTCTACACCCTTGGCCTCTCGATGTTCGCGACCGCGGGTCCGCTCGGAAACGCGGTGACTGCGAGCATTCAGCTCTACGAGTCGCTCGCCAAGGGAGAGATGCTTTCGCCGATCAAAGTGACCCAGGTGCGGGAGGGTCTCTTCGATCTTCAGGTGTTTCCCCAGACCGCCAAGGACAAAGTTCTAAGTGGCACCCAGCGGGGACATCTGCGAGTGAAGGGAGAGCCGACGCAGGTGAATCCCCTCGACAAGGCGCCCGGCGTGATCGCGATCCTCGGTGCCGGGAACTACAGCTCGTCCCTCGAGATGATCAAGGCGCTCTTCTGGGAGAACAAAGCGGTCATTCACAAGCCGCACCACAACAACGACGCGAGCGATCGCGTGTGGGAGAAGGTCCTCGAGCCGCTCGTTGCGTACGGAGCCTTGTGCTTCGTTCCTTCGAGCGAAGGTCGCGCGCTGACTGCGGTCGACGGGCTCCACGCGATCTACTTCACGGGGTCAACCGCCGTGGCGAAGGCGATCATGGCCTCCACGGACACTCCCTTTGTCGCGGAGTGCGGAGGGAACAACCCGTGCATCGTCGTGCCAGGGGATCGCCCGTGGACCGACAAAGAGCTTGCGCATCAGGCGCTTCAGATTGCGACGGCCGGTAAGCTCAACGGGGGCGCGGTCTGTGGACGACCGCAGACGATCGTCACCTCGAAGCACTGGCCGCAGCGGGAGGCGTTTCTCGACGCGCTTCGAACGGCGATCGCGGAGACGACCTTTGCGAACGGTACCTACTATCCTGGGTCGGAGAAGGTGGTCGCCGCGTTCCGAGAGGCGCATCCCGATGCAGAAGCGCTCCAGCCGGAAAGCGGCGCCTATCGCGCGGGCGAGTTTCTGTTGATCACCGAGGTGGATGAGGACGCCTATGCGGTGAAGAACGAAGCGTTCTGCCAGATCTTCGGCGAGGTATCCCTCGATGTTCCGGCGGAGGCGGAGGCGTTCCTGGGCGAGGCGGTCCGGTTCTGCAACGAAACGCTTCTCGGGAGTCTCGGCTGCATGCTGCTCGTGGACGACGACACGCTGAAGGCGAATCGCGACGCCGTGGAGGAAGCCGTGACAGACCTCAACTACGGGGGCATTGCGGTCAATACGATTCCGCCGCTGATCTTTGCGAACGCGTACCTCACCTGGGGAGGGAACGAAGAAGGGGACCTGGTTTCCGGGTCCGGCAACTTTGGAAACCTCCTCAACGTCGAGAACATCGAAAAGTCGATCCTCTACGACAAGTTTGTCTCGCCGGGGCATCTGCTGATGACGAGCAAAGAGGCCTTTGAGCATCTGATGGTGAACTTCACGCGCTATACGCTGGAGCCAACCTGGCGAAATCTGACGTGCCTCGCGGGCACCGCGATGATCGATTCGCTCCGCGGAAAAGACTTTTAGTTCGCTCGTCGAAGCGACTCAGCCGCGCCACTCTGCAGGGCTGACGCCGAGCTCGCGTTTGAACGCTTCGCGAAGGGCCTTCGTGCTGGCGAAGCCGAGGCGCGCGGCGATGCCCTGCAGCGAAAGGTCCGTTTGGGCTAGAAGCTGGCGAGCTTCGGCGACGCGTACGCGACGAACTTCCTGCGTGAGCGTTGTCGAGAGGCTGGCGAGCTCGCGCTGAAGGGTTCGGGTGGACGTCTGAAGCGCGTCCGCGATGTTTTCGGCAGAAGGATGCTCGAGGCGGTCGCGGATCGCCGATTCGAGGGGAACGAGAATCGCGAACGTCTTTGCGGCGCGCGTCTTGAGTTCTGCGAGTCGTGCGGCGATGGTGGTGTCGTGAACGCCAAGCGCGCGCAGTCCGTCTTCGACCGTCGCGTGGTTCGTTGTTGGAAACGTCGCGCCGACGACCTTGGCGTATCCGGCGACCGCTGACGCAACGAAGGGGCTTCCGGTGCCGTAGACGTATGCGGACCGAAGGTTCACTCGCGCGTACGCGTCTTTGTTCGTGCGCATGAACTCGATCAGGCGATTAAAACCGTCCGGATCAACCGCGGTAACGGTCGTGAGGTCAACGAGGCTGGAAAACGGAGGGAACCCCGGCTGCACTTCGTCGCCCATCGCCGCGACGATGAGCGCCATGTCCTGACTCGTCACCGCGCCGAACCCGGCGACGATGCGGAGATCGCGCGAGGGATGCCAGATCAGTACGCTTCTCGCGGCGAGGGGCAGCGCGTAGCGATCGCGGCGCAGCGCGTCCAAGCTTCGAACGAAGCGGTCGCTCATCTCACCTCGCCATAGGGCTGTGTCGATCGCGGACACCTTCGTTTCGGTGTTGTGTCGCAATTCGACCCGTGCGTGGCGTGATCGGTTCGTTGCGGTGCGTCGGGCGGCAACCTAGCGTCGAAGTGCAGGGGGTATTCGAGGTTCATCGTCGCCTCCCGTTGCAACGTGGAAATTACCATGACCGATCGAACCATCCTTCAGCATGCCCTCGTCGGCGTCATCGTCGTCTCGGAACTCCTCTACTCGCTCCTCTTTGTGAGTGAAACCGCGGGTCCGATCCTTCTTCAGGTCGGCGTCGTGACCGCGCTGAGCCTTTTTGGTTTTGTGGCGCTTCGCGGGCAGTCCCCGCGGGTGCGAGGTCAGGGACGTGCCGCCCTCGCGCTGGCCGTTGCGGGGCTCGTCGCGTTTTTTGTGTACGCCTTCTTCAACAGCGGTCCCGCGGCGGTGATCCTCGCCTTGATCGTGGGGCCCGTTCGACTGGCGCAGGTCGTTGCAATCGCGTGGCTCCTCCTGCTCGGCCGGCGTGACCGCGGGACGGTTCAGAGTTCGCCCTCCGCGTACTGAACCATCCGACCCGCGATGGTTTCCGCCATCTCGAGAAAGAACGCGGCGAGCTCCGGGTGCTCCTTCATTTGCGTCGACGCGAGGACGAGCTTCTTGGCCACGCGGTCGGCTTGCTGGAGGCCGAACGAGAGCTGTTCGCTGTAGTCCGAGCCGTCGCTGAGGTAGTCGCCGGTAAAGTTGGCAAGCTCTTCAAGCGAGGGCGTCATGGCGGAGCTCCTTCGGCATTGCGGTAGGATACGCTGGCGCGCGCGGGTCGTGCCGCAGATTCCGGCAAAGGGGACCATGAGTCGGCACATCGCGATCGTTGGCTCGTCGGTCCCGGCGGTGCGTCAGTGGATTCTCGACTTTGGTTACCGCTTGCAGACGCATGATCTGAAACGCTGGTTTAGTCCGTGTAGAGCTGCGTTGCGGGGATCGGTACGCCGACGTGAGCCACCCGCGAAGAAGCCCGTCCGTGACGCACGCTCAGTTAAAGCGCGTGTTCAAGCCCCATTTCGTGAGCCACGCGAACTCTACGCCGCCTGCCATCCCGCCGAAGGCGGCGTCTCCGTCGCGATACGCGTTCCACAAAATTCGTCCTGCGATTCGTTCGACCGCGCGTCGAAGAATGGCCGCGGGTTCGGCATAGCCGAGGAGGGCGCTTCGAGAGAGTTGTCGACGCGTTTCGTCGATGAGGATTTCGATCGACTCGCCCCCGGTGTCGAAAACGCGGATGCGCATTCCTTGGGCGACGGGGGCGCGCAGTGTCGCGGCAGCAAGGACGCGATTGCCGTGGAGGCCGAGGGCCCCAAGCGAAAGCTGGATCGCGGCGGGCGTCATCGGCGGCGCCAGCGAATGTAGAGGTCGGCCTGATCGAGGTCGAGCCGTTGCACGCGAAGTTCGCCGGTGACGCCGGTGGTTTCCATCGCGCCCGCGGCAACACCGACCTGGTACGTCGCCGGGTACGCCCAGACCTGTCGGTACGTGACGATGGCTTCGGTCGAGGAAAGAAAACGCGTCGTCACCTTCGCCGGTCCGGTGGTCACTTCGTAGCCGCGGGTGGAGAGTTCGAGGAACCGCCGAAAGCTGCCCGCGGCGACGGCAAAGAGCGCTTTGCCGGCGAGCGACTTGGCAAAGTTTGGGTACGAAACGCGTCCGAGCTCGTAGAGCGCGCGTCCGAAGGGGAGGTCCGGATAGATTTCGTGCGCGCCGCGTTGCAAGAGGCGCATGAACTGATCGAGCGGGTATTTGTGAAAGGCGGTGAACGACCCGCCCAAGTCGACGCCGCGGGTGCGCCCTTCGTCGACGATTTCCTGGAGGAACATCCCGCGCACCCACGCGTCCTTCGGGATGCGAGGGAGGCGCTCGTCGGTGTCGTCGCCGTCGTCAAAGTTCGGCTCGGTAAATCCGAAGGGAACACCCACCTCAACATCGTAGCGAATTCGACGGGGTTCAGAGGGGGTCTACCCCAAGGCGGCGGCGAAGTTCGTGTCGCTCACGAAGTCGGCGACCACCGAACCCAGTCAGAAGTGATCCGACGACGCCCATGAATGCAGCCGGAGCGCCGAGGGCGTAGGCGCTGCTGGCGTCGCGTGGTTCCACCGCGAGGTAGGCGCTGAAGGCCGAGATCCCCGCGGCCAATAGCCCCGCGCCGATGATGGTGAGCACGCGCATCGGACTGAGGCGCACGTCGCGCCGTCGTGCGAGGGAGGCCGGACGAAGTTGGTCCAAAAGTGCGAGGCGCGCTCGCCGTCGCTGGGCCAAACGATGTGCGTACCAGCCGAGAAAGAACGTTGCGGCCGCGCCTACCGCGGCCATGTAAATCGTCGCGCCGCGGTCCTCGGAACTCGTGGCGAGCAACGCGATGCCCGCCGGAAGCAGCGGAGCATAGACCGTGCCGAAGGCGATCGCGGCGCGCGGGCCGGCAAGGCGAAGAGGCTTGCTCTCGAGACGCGCTTCGAGGCTCGCCTGAGCGCCGACGACCGGTTGCGCGCGCACGCTCGATGCTGTGAGCGCAAGGGAAAGAACGAAAAAGCGAAGCATGCGTCAGCGTAGCGCAGGTTGAGCACGTTTGAGCTGCTCCGCGATGGAGAGGGCCCTATGCTCCTGTCGTGAAGAGAGTCAGCCTGTCCCTTCTTTCGCTTGCGCTCGCCTGTGGCGGTAGCGAAAGCGTCGACGTCGAAGATCTATTCGCCCGCGGTTCGTTCGAGGTGGGTCACGTGGCCGTCGAGATCACGTACCCGGCAGCGGACACCGGAGAGGATCGAACGCTTCAGGTTTACCTCTGGTATCCGACCGAGGAGAGTGAAGGGCGTCCGGCTCGCTACGCGGTAGGCGGCGTCGTGAACATTCCGTCGAACGCGCTCGCGGCGCCTCCCGTGGCGGATGGTTCGTTCCCCGTGGCGGTCTACTCGCACGGAAACGCGGGGGAGGGGTTGCTCGCCTATCCCTACGGGGAGCTCATGGCGTCCCACGGGTGGGTCGTCGCTTCCCCCAATCACACCGGGAACACCGCCATCGATGCGCTCTTGGGCGAGAGCGATCCCTTTCTTCGCGTTGCCCTTGATCGACCTCGCGACATCGGTGCGGTTCTCGACGCGCTTGCGGACGGGCGTCTCGCGGAAGGTCGCGCGGACGCCAGTCGCGCTATGGTGATGGGGCATAGCTTCGGCGGCTACACGGCGTTCGGTGCTGCGGGCGTGCGTCTCGACGTGGATGCTCAGCTCGCAGCGTGCGCGGATTCAACCACCGAGAGCTGCGCGCTCCTCGCGGACGACTCCTTTGCGGCGGCACTTCGTGAGGACATTTCCGATCCGCGAATCGTCGCGGTGATTCCGCAAGCGCCCGCCCTCGTTCTCGGTTTTGAAGAGGCTGCGCTAGCGAGTCTCGACGTCCCGGTGATGCTCATGACCGGGCGCCTCGATCAAACGACCACGCAAACCGAGTCCGCGGAGCCCTCCTGGCTCGGCCTCGACGGCCCGGACGACCTTTGGGTGGAGATGCCCGACGGGGCGCATTTTTCTTTCATCACGATCTGCGACGACCTCGACGAAGAAACGCTGCTGCTCTTTCAGTCGGACGCGTTCGAGGACGGATGCGGAGACGGCTTTCTCCCGACGACGCAGGCGGTTCCGGCGATCGCGGCGTACGTGCTCGCGTTTTCGCGCCAGCATGTCCTCGGCGAAACCGCGTGGGACGAGTTTCTTCGCGGCCCCGCGTTTCGCGCGGGCTTTGAGATCACGCTGAACTAGAAGAACAGCGGTGCTCGAGAACTGAGGGCTAGCGGCGCGCGCCGAAGACCGCGGTCCAGTAGTGCGTCCAGCGAGTCCCGGAGAGCTGCATGTAGCCGATACCGACCTCGTTGTAGCCCTCATTCATGATCGCTTCGCAGTGACCGGTTTCGCTCCCCATCCACTGGCCCACCGTCGGCACGCCCGTCGCGTTTCCGGCGGCGATATTTTCAGCGCGAGGTCCGCCGCTGTAGCCGGCCGTGTTCGCGCGCTCGACGAAGTTCGTGTCGCCCGATCCCGTGTGCGAAAAGAAGTTGTTCTGCGCCATGTCCATGCTGTGGCAGCGCGCTGCGATTCGTAGCTCGCGGTCCATCGTGAACGCGCCGCTGGTCGCCTGCGGTCCGCTGACGCACGCCGTTCCTGCGCCCCGGTTGCGGTTCATCTCCTCGAGGGCGCGCTCTTCTTCTGCAGCCCACGCAGCGGGCCAGCTGTCGAAGTCGTTGCAGTCGAGTTCGCCGCCACCGCCGCCGCCCGCGTCTCGTCCGCCGCCTCCGCCGCCAGCATCGCGACGCCCGCCGCCGCCACCGGAGTCTGCTCGAACCGAGGCATCCATCCCAGGATTGCCGTCGTCGTCACCACAAGAAACGAGAAGTACCACCACCACCAGGTATCGCGTCACTTCTCCATTGTGCCCCGAATCCCCCTTCGCGCGCCATCCCCAACCTGCTAGAGACGCGGCATGTGCGGTGTTATCGGCCTGGTTCATGAACGCGATCGCAATGATCTCGGTGCGATCGCCGGCGAGCTTTTGGAGACGCTTCAGTACCGGGGATACGACTCCACCGGCGCGGTGATTCAAGGCGAGACCCCAGAGGACACAACCCTTCGCAAGGGTGTCGGGGCTCCCTCTGAGCTCATTCACAGCCTCGGCATCGTCAAACTTCGCGGTCGCGTCTTTTGCGGACAAGTTCGCTGGGCGACCTTCGGCGCGGTCACCGAAGAGAACGCGCAGCCGCATGTGGTTCGCGGCAAGACGTTTCTCTACGGCGCCCACAACGGCAACGTCACGAACTGCGATGCCCTGAAGGTCTGGCTACAAAAGCGCGGGCACGACGTCAAAAGCGACAACGACGGAGAGATGGTCGTCCACACCATTGCGCACTACTTCGCGATCGCCCTTGAGGAGACCGACGATCGAGCTCAGGCGATGCGCCGTGCGGTGGTGCGCGCCTCCAGAGATCTCGAAGGGTCCTTTGCCGCGGTTGTTGTCGACCCGATGACGCATACCCTCTGCGCGATCAAGCGTGGGTCGAGCCTTTATCTCGGCGTCGGCGAAGACGAAGAGGGCGGCTTTGCCATCGCGAGCTCCGATCTTTCGAGCGTCCTCAAGCGCACTCGCGTTCTCGTTTCTCTCAAGGAGGGGGAGTACGTGCAGTACACCGCCACCGGCTACCAGGTGCGCTCCCTAGAGGGTGGGGATGAGGGAACGCCGCGCGAGCGCGATCCCGTGCGCTCGCGACTTCGCGTCGAAGACACCGCGCTCCAGACCGGGTTTCGCACCTTCATGGAGCAGGAGATCCACGCGCAGCCCGCCACCGCGCGCGACGCGCTTCGCATGTTCGCGGGGGGGTCGGCGGCGGCGCAGCAGGTCGCCGCGCTCCAAACGTCCTGGAACGCCATCGACCTTGGCGCGCTCGACGGAGCGCTCTCGGCCCTTCGTGCTCAGTACGAGGACACATCCCTCGCGAGCGGTCTCGATGAGCTCGCCAAACTTGGTCCGGCCGGCGCGCTCCGCGATCTTTCCTTGAGCGGTCCTCTCGAAAGCGAGGAGCGCGCGTTCTTCGGGGATCTTCTGGACCTCGCACCGCAGCACCGCGCCCTGGTGTTCGGTCTCGACGCGTACCTCGAATCGAAAGAGGCCGCGGAGCTCGCGGTCGGCGTGCAGGGAACCATCGACCGGATGAAGCGCACTCTCGCGGAGGGGCGCCGCATTTACGTGGTCTGCTGCGGCACGAGCTATCACGCCGCCAAGGCCGCGAGCCTCTTTTTCGCCGAGCTGGCGGACGCGGAGATCATTCCACTCCTTCCGGGAGAGTTTCGCGGGCAGTACGCGCGCACCATCGCCGACGGTGATCTCCTCGTGGCCGTGAGCCAAAGCGGCGAGACGAAGGACCTCATCGACGTCGTCAACCTCGTTCGCGCCGCACGAAAGCGCATTGAGCTAGTCGGTCTCGTCAACAACCTCAACTCCACCCTTGCGCACGAAAAGAGCGACGTCGTCGTGCCGCTTCGCTGTGGCCCGGAAGTCGCAGTCCCGGCCACCAAGAGTTTTATCAACCAGCTGGCGGTCTTTTACGGCCTCGCGCGGCGCCTTGGCGAAGCTCGCGGGCGCGAACGCACACCCTTGCCGGAGCTGCCGGAGCTGATCGAGCGCACGCTTTCGGAAGTGCGTGAGCCCATTACCGAAGCGGCAGAGCTGATGTACCTCGCGCCGTCGATTCACCTTCTTGCCACGCGCCTCCTCGCGGTGGCCAAGGAGGGCGCCCTCAAGATTCGCGAGGTCGTGTTGAATCACACCGAGGGCTTTGAGGGGTCGGAGTTCAAGCATGGCCCGAACACCATCCTTGGGTTCAATACGCTCTTCGGTCCGGCCCAGGTGCAAGCGCTCCTCGAGACCCTTGCGGGGTCGCTCCCGGCGGAAAACCCTGCGGCGTATCTCCGGGGCGCTTTGCAACACAGCATCGAGGCTCTCTACGCTCACTACCCCTTGGTGTTCATCACTGGACCCGACCGCCGGGATGTCGATCTGACCATCTCGCAGATCAACACCCATAAGATTCGCGGCGCACACACCATTGTCATCGCAGAAGACGATCCGCGCCTTCGCGCGGCGGCGCAAAAGGCGCCGGCAAACAACCCCGGTTACCGCTCCGTCTACATTCCGCTTCCGGCGACCGGCGACCCGCTGATGACTTCGTTCACTGCGTCGGTCGCGCTGCAGCTTCTCGCGCTGCGCATGAGCGAGCGAAAGATGGCCTACCTTGAGACCCTGGGTTTGCGGGATCACGGCGTCCATCCGGACGTTCCGAAGAACGTTTCGAAGAGCATTACCGTCGACTAGCGTTCGGTATTCGAAGGAGATCTTGGCGTTCTCCGGCGTATCTCTTCCTGTTGCTTTCCCATCGATTCGGGGCGGTAGGCTGCTAACCTCGCGCCCGGGAGAAGAGACATGTCGGATTGGCAAGGACAGCAGCCGCCAGGAGGGGGAACGCCCGGCGGATACGGAGGACCTCCCCAAGGTGGAGGCGGCGTTCCGCCCGGTGGTGGTGCGCCGCCTGGAGGTGGGGGCTTTCCGCCCGGCGGGGGTTTTCCACCTGGCGGGGGTGCGCCTCCGGGAGGACCTGGCGGACCGCAATGGGGCGCCGGGGGTCTTGCCGCCCAAGCGGGCAAGGTCACCGTGGGCGACCTGGTTCAAACCGCGGCGCGAGTCGTCGGTGCGAACTTCGGCGCGTTCCTCGCGGTCGCCTTCTGCGCCACGCTTCCCGGTCTCGCCATCCAGCAGTACTTCACGAGTCGATTGCAGACGCGCATGATCGAGTTCCAGGCGGACCTCATCTCCCAAACGCAGTACGGCGGCGGCGGGCTCCCGGATTTCTCGCAGCTCTTTCAGCCGATGGACATCGTGGGCCTCTGCGGCAGCGGCCTTCTCAACTTCATCCTGATCTACATGGCGCAGGCGATCTTGATGTACGCCGTCGTCGAAAACCTCGCGGGCCGAAAGCCGCCCATGGGGCAGGCGATCGCAAAGGGCGTTAGCAAAGCGCCCTCCGTTCTCGTGACGGCCTTTCTGATGACCTTGGTGATCATCGCCGCCATGATCCCCGGCATGATTCTCGGCACGTTGATCTTTGTCGGCGCAGCTGCCGGTGATGCCGGCGCAGCCGCGGTGTGTTGCGGAATGCCGATGATGTTCATCCTCGTTCTCGGACCGTTGATCTACGTCACAGTCGTGTTCTTCCTCGCGGTGCCGACGGCGGTTGCCGAGCAGGTCGGTCCGGTCGGGGCGCTTTCCCGGAGCCTCGAGCTGACCAAGGGCAATCGCCTCACCATCTTTCTGGCATTCCTGGTGATCTTTCTCGTGATGTTCGTCTTCTCCTGCATTGGCGGGATGTTTGCGGGCGTTGCGGGCGCCGGAAATGTCGACCTCGCGACGGGCCTCCCGCAGGCGCCGAGCACCGCGAGCCAAATTGTCTCCTTCGTGGTGAGTCTTGTGGTGCAGACCGTGCAGACGATGCTTATCTCGTCGCTGGCGGCGGTCGCCTACGCGCGCATCCGAGGCATTCGCGACGGAGTGGACGCCCAAGCGTTGGCGAGCGTTTTCTCCTGAGTCCATGATCGTGTTGAGTTCGAGTCGTCGCAGGAACCGCCGGTTGATGATCGGTCGCGTGGCTGCGCTCGTCCTCGTTCTCTTCGCGGTCGGCGGACAGGCACAGGAGCGTCCGAACCCTGCCGACGTGGCGGCGGAGGTGCAGGCCGAAGGTGGCTACGCGGACGAGCTGCAGTTTCGCTCGAGCAATGGGATCGGCGGCACGTTTCCCTTCGGAGGCGCCGGCGGTGGCGGCCGCCCCGATCGGATGGACGACCGCAGCTTTAACCAATCCGGCCGAGGTTCCGCAGAGGGTCGTCAGGCAGGGGAGGGCGGAAGCGGACAGGCGCCGACGCCAGACCTCAACTTCGGCGGAGGCCTTCTCTCGGGCCAGGTGATGTCGTCGGTGCTTCTCGTCGGCGTCGTCCTGCTCCTCATCGCGCTGGTCGTCGTTCTCTTCTTTGCGCTTCGAAGCGACACTGCGGATCCGCCCCCGGTGACGAGACCTCGCGAGATCGAGGGCAAACGTCCGATGGAGCCTCTGCTTCTCAAGGTCGGCGACCCGGACGCACTGGCGGCGGAGGGGCGCTTTTCAGAGGCGATCCTCGCGCTTCTCGTTCAATCGCTCGAGCACGTGGGCTGGAAGCCGCTCGGCGAGCGTTCTCGGACGGCGCGTGAGGTGCTCTGGGCGCTCTCGTTTCAGGATCCGCGGCGCTCGCCTCTCGCGGAGGTGGTCGGTCGCGCAGAGCGGGTTCGCTTTGCCGGTGATGCCGCGACCCGCGCGCTCTTCGACGAGGTTAAGGGTTGGCGTGATCAGCTTCGGAGCATCACGGCGTGAAGCGCGGTTCCGAGACCGGTGACATCTTTTCCCCGTGGGTGCGCCGCGCCGTTCTCACGGTCGTGTTCGTCTCCGGGGCGGCGGTCGTTGGAACGCTCCTCTATGGCGCGAAACTCGTTCTGCCCCAAGCGGGATCCACCGACTCCTACGGCGGCGGACCGATCGGCCATCGCGCGTTTGCCGAAGTGATGGAACGCCTCGGGATGCACGTGCTTCAAGGACGAACGGATCGCTACGAGAACGGCTCCGCGCCGCTTCTCTTTTTGGAGCCCGCGGTCGAAGCGCGCATCGAGGGACGCCTTCATCGCCTAGCGGACGCAGTCGAGCGCCGCGGTGAGGCTGCCAATCCCACCGTCGTCGTTCTTCCCAAGTGGGATTTTGCGGTGGGTCTCGTTGCGGACGGCCGCGTTGCGGGCGTGCCCAAGGGGCGTATCGACGAGGTTTTCGACGCGGCCCTTGGCATCGACGACCCTGGCCTTCAGGTTGCGCAAAGCGACGACATGCAGGGCTACTACCGCCTCGAAGGGCTGCTCGGCGAGTTCGCGGCGGAGGTGCCGCAGCTCCAGACGATCGCGCAGATTCCGGTTGGCGCGACCGTCCTTCTGGAATCGCCGTTCGGCGCCGTGGTCGTGGAATCCGCCAACGGGACGGTCGTGGTTTCCGACCCCGACCTCATTCACAGCTTCAACTTTCATCGCGCGGATCACGCCGCGCTCTGGGTAGCGATCCTCGACCGCTTCGGCAGCGATACGATCGTGATCGACGAGACCTTTCACGGCCACGGTAAGGTGCTTTCGCTAAAGGAAGCGCTCGGCCAGTTTCCCACTGTCCTTCTCGTCGTGCATGCCTTGCTGCTGCTCGTGCTGCTCTTTCTCCTTGGCAGCAAACGTTTCGGTCCTCCGGAGGAAAGCGTCGGCTACGGCCATGGCCCACAGGAAGCAATCGCGGTTGCGGCGTCGGTCCTCGCGGACGGTCAGCCCATCGGCCGTCTGACCTACAACTACGTGGTGGAGGTGCTCCAGGACCTTCACCGGCAGCTCGGCCTTGCCGACACGCCGACCCTGTTGGCGCGTGCGGAAGGCATCGATACAGTGGCGCAGCAGCGTGGGGTACCCGCCGTGGCTGTGTCGCTCCTCAACCAGGCGAACGGCCTCGGCGAAGGTCGCCGCGTTCACGGCGAAGCCTGGAAGATCGCGCGCGCCGTGCACAGTTTTCGAATGCGTCTCCTCAACCGGAACCGGACCAAAGCCAGCTTATGACCTCTGACTCTGGGATGACCCTGCGATGAATGTTCCTGCGATGAATGTTGAAACCGTGCAGCAGACCCTCCGTCACCTCACCGAGCGCATCGGACGCGTGGTGATGGGGTCGGAGTTCAATACACGAATCTGCTTCGTGACCTTCCTGGTGCGCGGCCACGTGCTTCTCGAGGGCGTGCCCGGCGTTGGCAAGACGCTGCTCGCGCGCTGCTTTGCCAAATCGCTCGGTCTAGACCTGCGGCGCGTGCAGTGCACCCCGGACCTTATGCCTGGCGATGTGATCGGCGCCAACGTCTTCGACTTTCGCACGCAGAGCTTCACCCTCACCAAGGGTCCGATCTTCACCGAGTTTCTGCTCACCGACGAGATCAACCGCACGCCGCCGAAGACGCAGTCCGCGCTACTCGAGGCGATGCAGGAGCGCTCGGTGACCATCGACGGGACGACGCACGCGCTCTCGAGTCGCTTCATGATGATGGCGACACAAAACCCGGTGGAGCACGAAGGCACCTACCCACTCCCCGAAGCGCAGCTCGACCGCTTCCTCTTCAAGATTCTCGTGAGCTATCCCGGCGAGGAGCAGGAAGTTCACGCGGTCATTACGCACGCGAGTTCGTCGGGCATGCCCGACCTCGACCAGCTCGACCTCGGCCCGTTTCTCGAGCCGGCGCAGGTCGACGCGTTGCGAAACATCGCGCAGCAGGTGCGCCTCGATCCGAGCGTCGCGCGCTACGTGGTGCAGCTTGCCCGTGCGACCCGAGACCATCCGAGTCTGATGGTGGGTCTCTCGCCGCGCGCCGCGACCATGCTTGCGGCGGCCGCGCGGGCGAACGCCGCCTGCGACGCACGCGACTTCGTGGTGCCGGACGACATCAAAGCGCTTTTTGTGCCCGCGTCGCGCCACCGCGTGATCGTGACGCCCGCTGCTGAGATGGACGACGTTCGCGTCGACGACATCCTTCGCCAGATCGTGCAACAAGTTCCCGCACCTCGTTAGAACCATGGTCCCCGCCCCTCGACTGCTGTGGCTGATGTTTGCCGGCCTGATCGTCGCGACCCTTCCGGTGGCGCTCGATGCGCGTCTGTGGCCCGGCGTGGTTGGGCTCTGGGGCCTGCTGAGCGTTCTTGGCCTCATCGATTTCGTCGCTCTTCTTCGCGCGCGCCCGAAGCTTCAGGTGGAGGTTCCGGAGAGCGTGGGTGTGGGCGGTGATCTCGACGTGCGAATGCTGCTGACGATCGCCGGTCCTGGCCTGCGCGGCACCGTCCGCTCCCAGGTCGCGACGCCGCTACTTCCGACCGAAGACCTTCGGGTGAACGCGGCGTCAGGAACCACCGAGCATGCGGTCGTGGTCGACGCTCCGCGACGCGGCGGTGGGTCGGTGGAGGCGCTTTGGCTCCGTCTCGACGGTCCCTTCGGACTGGTGCGCCGCATCGTTCGCCACGCGGTCGATGCGAGTGTGGCGGTGGTTCCCAACGCCGACCGGGTGCGGCAGCTCGCCCTCGAGCACTTTGGCGCGCAACGTTTCGGTGGCGTCCACGTGCAGCGCAAGATGGGGGACGGGGGCGAGTTCGATGCCCTCGAAGCCTACGAAGCGGGCATGGATCTGCGAAAGGTCGACTGGAAAGCGTCCGCCCGCCATCAGCTTCTTCGCGTGCGGCGCTTTCGCATCGAACAGAACCAGCGTGTCGTCGTGTGCGTCGACACCGGCCGTCTGATGGCCGATCCCCTGGACGGTCTGGAGCGTCTCGACCACGCGATTCATGCGGCGCTGCTTCTCGGCCGCGTCGCGCTCAAGTCCGGCGACCTCGTGGGCGTGCATGCCTACGCCGAGTCGGTGAAGTCGTGGGTTCCTCCGGCGGGCGGCATGCGCCAGATGGCGCGTCTTCGCCGCGGCCTTGCCAGTCTTCGTGCCGAAGCGGAAGAGACCAACCACGTGGTTGGCGTGCACCAGCTCCTTCGGCATCTGAAACGCCGCTCGCTCGTCGTGGTCTTCACGGAGTTCACCGACGCGACCACCGCTGAGCTGATGGTGGAGCACCTCGGACACCTCGCGCGGCGCCACCTCGTGGTGTTTGTCGCCCTCGACGATCCCGCCGTGCAGGACCGCATCGGAGCGGCGCCGAAAGACGCGGAGGACCTCGCTGCCACCGTTGTCGCGGGCGGTCTTCGGCACGACCGAGAGCGCGTGCTTCGGCGTCTTCGCCGGATGGGTGTCGACGTCGTGCACGCACCGCCGGGTCCGGCGGCTCTTCAGCTCCTCGCGCGCTACGTCCGGGTGAAACGACGGGGGCTGATCGGATGACGCAGCCGACGCAGCAGCCGCGATCCGTCGCGTTTCGAAAGGAGCGCGAGGGGCAGTGGTTTGAGCTCGACCGCATGGTCGACAAAGCGCTCAAACAAGGGCTGAAAGCGTTGACCGCCGCGGAGCTTCATCGCCTTCCCATTCTCTATCGCTCTGCGCTCTCGAGTCTTTCGGTCGCTCGCCGAACCGCGATGGACCGTGCGCTCGTAGACTATCTCGAAGCGCTGGCGAGCCGTGCGTACCTCGCCGTCTACGGATCGCGACGTTCCACGCGCGGCGCTCTTCGGCGCGTGCTCCTCGAGACCTTTCCCCAACGCGTGCGCGCGCTTCGCGTCGAGCTTGCGCTTTCGACGGGTCTCGTCGCGCTGGGTGTCGTCGTCGCGATGGCGCTGATGAACGTGGACTCCGGCTGGTACGACGCGTTTGTCGATCCTGCGCTCGCTTCAGGGCGCGATCCTCACGCCTCCACGGAGACCCTTCGAGGTGCCCTCTACGGCAATCAGGATGCGGGCGAAGGGCTCGCGTTTTTCGCGTCCTTTCTCTTTGTTCACAACGCCGGAATCGGCCTGATGTGCTTTGCCGTCGGGTTTGCCGGCGGGATTCCGACGGCGATCCTGCTCTTTACGAACGGGCTGATGCTGGGGGCGTTTCTGCAGCTTTACGCGGATCGCGGGCTGCTTTTTGAGCTCTGCGGCTGGCTTTTGCCCCACGGCATTCCCGAAATTGGCGCGGTAATTCTCTGCGGCGCCGCGGGTCTTCATCTCGGTCGTTCAATGCTTGTTCCAGGCCGCAAATCCGTCCGTGCCTCGCTGGCCGCTGCTGGACGGCGCGGTTCGACGGTGGTGATCGGCTCGGTGGTGCTTTTCGGAGTCGCCGGTCTCGTGGAAGGCATCTTTCGACAGGCGGTCACCGACGATCTTGCGCGCTACGGAATGGCGCTCTTCAACCTCGCGTGGTTTGTGCTGTGGCTCGCCGTTGCCGGCCGGGGAGCGAAGGCGTCGTGAGCGAAGCGAGCACGTTTTCCGAAAGCGTGAACGCGACCATCGAAGTGATCGGTCCCGAAGGCGTCCCGGTGCACTTTGCTCGAGCGACTCTCAGCGAACGCTTCATCGCCTTTGCGATGGATCTGATCCTCCTGGTCCTCATCGCGACGGTCGTGTTGATCTTCTTCCTCTTCGCTGGCGCGGGAACAGGTCTCACGTCCGTGATCGGCATCGGAATGATCTTCACGTTCCTGATCCGCCACGGCTACTTCATGTTCTTCGAGACGCACTGGCAGGGCTCGACACCCGGCAAGCGCTTGATGAAGTTGAAGGTCGTTTCGCGCGACGGAAGCGGCCTTAGTACGGACGCCGTGGTGGCTCGCAACCTGATGCGGGACCTCGAGCTCTTCGTCCCCGCCGCGATTCTTTCCAATCCGGATCAGGTCTTCGGGCGCGCGCCTTGGTGGCTGCTTTTGCCGACCTCGCTCTGGCTCTTTCTCATGGTCCTGATGCCGATCATCAGTCGTGAGCGCACGCGCCTTGGCGATCTTGTGGGAGGCACGCTCGTGGTTCGAATCCCCATCGCGGAGCTTCAACGTGACGAAGCCGCGCGCACGTCCCTCGTGCCGCACGCGGATGTCCTCACGTTTACGCTCGCGCAGCTCGACGTGTACGGAGAGCGCGAGCTCGAAACGCTCGCCGAGTTGATTCGAAAGGCGGACGCGTACAAGGCGACCCAGGAGGACCTTCAGGTCGTCGCGGTCACCATCGCTCAAAAGATTGGTTTCGGCGGTCCGCTACCGCATCAAGATCCCGGTCGGTTCTTGCGAACCTTCTACAAGCAACAGCGAGCGCACCTCGAAAAGAAGCTCCTTTTCGGTAAGCGAAAGGCGTCGAAGTTCGACGAAACGTAACCCGTTCATCCACAGCCTGCGCCGCTTGGCGAGGACGCGTAGAGGCGGATGGGGAGCATTTCCGGTCGGATCAGCTAACGGGTGGAAAGGACTGAGTCTTTCCTGGCGCCTGGGTGTGATCCGGCGAGGCCAGGCGGGGATTTCCTGACGCGCCTTCCCCGGTTATCCACATGAAGTTCACAGGCCGGCGTAACCCGCCCGAAACATTCCTTCGAAGCTTGGATCGAAACGGGGAGCTCAGCGTTCGCCCTGCTCAGGCGTCCAGGCCGTTTGCGCGAGATCGCCGTCTTCCATGCCTAGCCAAATCCGCATCTGCTTGAGCATGAAGTCGGTCCCTTCCTTGGTCGAGAGGTCGATCCGGTACGTGTTGATGTACCGAACGCTTTCCTTCAGCCAGAGATCCCAGGCTTCCGCGGAGACGTTTTCGAAAATGTACGTACCGAACTCCGTCGGAAAGGGCGCTGTGGCTAGGCCGGGGAGCTCCTTTTCGAGCTTTAAGCACTTCACCAACCGGTTCGGGTCCGCTTTCGCCATATCGCGGGTCTAAAGCACCGGCCTGGAGGATGCAACGCTCCCCCGCGTGGTCTTCGAAGTGTCAGTTGAAGGTGAAGGTTCCGACGGCCGGTGCGCCGCCGACCAGCCCGGACGCCGTCGCGCTGATCGTGGTGGTCCACACTCCCGATTCAACGACCGTCTGGTTTTCCGTGGTCACCACGACCGATGCCATCGTCCCCATCGGGAAGGTCTGAAGCACCCCGGCGGGAATCGTTGCGCTCAGCCCGGCCGGGTCAAAGTTGCACTGCACCGAGCGGGTGTCGGTTGGCGTCGCCGCGCTGATGCGAATCACGACCTCGCCCGCGGACGTTTCCATCCACGTGAAGGGGAGGTCCATTTCGCGGCTCACGATGCCGGTGAGCGCCGGACCCGTGACCACGATTTGATCGGGGCCGTCGAGCTCTTCGTTGAACATGGGAACTTCCGCTACCGGAGCGCTCCGAAAGACAACGGTCCCGGGTACGTCCCACAGACGTTCGGGAGCGGTTACCGGCATGTACGTTCCGTCCGCGCTGGGAACCAAGGTCGTGAGCGCGGCGTTGCCCATGATCTGAATCGAGCCCGCCGAAGGACCCATCGGCACCGCAGCGTCCGTTCCGGCGTCGGTGCCTGCATCGGCTGCTACTCCCGCATCGGGAACGCCAGCATCCGGCGGCATCATGACGGGACAGACCGTGACCGTGCATGCTCCCATGTCCGTGCGCGTGCATTCGTCCGCCATTTCGGGCGCCAGCGTGAAGCCTGCCGACACCACGTAGCTGTTGGCGCCGCCGGGGACGTCGTTGTTGGTGCTCGTCGCGGTGACAAAGCCCGTACCCAAGAGCATCGGCGCGCTGTCGACACCCACGTCGACGCCCGCGTCCTCGCCCGCGTCCCCTGCGTCCCGCACTCCGACATCCGCCGGGCCGGTGTCGCCTCCGAGGGAGACACAGCGGTTGTTCTCGTCGCAGCGCTCACGGAGCTCGCAGTCGGTGTCGATGGCGCACTGCTTTCCGCCGCCGCAGCCAGACCAGAGGGTGAGTAAGCCAATGGCACAAACAAGTCGCAAGGTCACCAGCGGAGCCTACCTTATCGCGAGATCCCGATCATCTCCGGGGCTGTGTCAGTTCGCGATTCGGCTGGGCGTCACGGATGCAAGCTCGGAAACGCCGAGGCGGTAGGGCGCGTTTTGGCCCTGGGAGTAGCTGCCCACCCAGATTCGATACTGGCCCGGCGGGAAATCGCCGCTGACGCGAGGGTTGAGCCCTTCGGAGTCGTCGTTGCAAAGAAAGGTGCCGTCCGGCTTTCGCACCACGAGGGTGGTGTCCTCCGCGGAATGGACCATCACGTGGGCGTTGGCGAAGTGGCCGGTCGCCTGAAAAAGATGATCCGGAACGCGGGCAATGTAGCCGCGACA
>JBCDAA010000038.1:0-34365 GCA_039186435.1 Myxococcota bacterium
CGGGTGGGCTCGATGGTGGGGGCTCGATAGTGGGGGCTCGATGGTGGGGGCGATGGTGGGGGCTCGATGGTGGGGGCTCGATGGTGGGGGCTCGATGGTGGGGGGCTGGGCTGCGTCGATGGTGGGGAGCAGGACGGGGTCGCGCATTTTGCGTGGCGACCCTAGAGTTAGAGACGTGAAGTTTTGGTTTTGGGGTTTGCTCTTTGCGAGCGTGGTCGTTGCCGGGTGTGCGGAGGACGCTGCGCGGGGGACGGACGCGGCGGCAGCGCGGGATGCGGGCGCGCCGGATGTGGCTGCTGACGTGGGCGAGGTTGATGCGGGCGAGGTCGATGCCGGCGAGCCGGACGCCGCGGTGTGTGAGCCGGTTTGCGAGGGACGAAGCTGCGGTTCGGACGGTTGTGGCGGAAGCTGCGGCGCGTGCGAGGGCGTCTGCTTGGAAGGCACCTGCTTGGTGAGCGAGCGGTGCCCGCCGGTGGGTCCCTTCGGTACGGAGGAAGGCGAGGTCGCGGCGGACGCGGTTCTTCTCGACTGCGAGGGCAATGAAGTCCGTCTGCACGCGCTTTGCGACGCCGAGATCGCGTGGGTGTTTGAGTTCGCGGACTGGTGTTCCTCGTGCCGACGATTCGCGCGCGACGACGTCGAACGACTCTGGCAGGAGTACGCCGCGCAAGGGGTTGCGGGGTATTTCGTGATCAGTACGGACGCGGACTTCAACCCGGCGACGCAGGAGCTTTGTACGGAGGTTCGCGATCGCTACGGGCTATCGATGCCGGTGCTCTTCGATCCGGACGCGAACCTCCAAAGCGCCCTCGGGATCGGCCGAAACGCGTGGAACATCATCCTGGGCGAAGGGATGGAGATCCGCTGGAAGGCTCGCTACTCGGACCGCATGGTCCCGGAACGCCTCGACGAAGCGCTCGCTCACGACGCGATGTAGTGGCTCCCTGGGTAGAGCAGGTTCAACGAGAAGACGAAGATCGGCCAGGCGATGCGGCCGAAGATCACCCACGCGATCAGCATGCCCATGAGGGACGCGCCTCGCTCTTGAAAGAGAGCAAACCACTTGTCCGTGAGTCGCTGGTTGAGGAAGAGCGGTACGACCGCGTGACCGTCCAGGGGCGGAACCGGCAAGAGGTTGAAGAGGCCGAGGAGGACGTTCACGGAAAAGAGAACGCTCGCGAAGGTCGTGAGGGCGGTCGCTTCGCCGCCGACCGTGACGACCTCGCCAAAGGTGGGGCTTGCGGAAGGCGTCCAGCCCGCCCACGCGATGCCGCCGTGAACGATCCCGGCGCCGACTGCCGCGAGGAGGAAGTTGCCCATGGGACCGGCGGCCGCCATGAGGGCTGCCTTTTTTGGAAAGCGTGCGGCCCAGCGAGGATCGTAGGGTGCGGACGCCCAGCCGATCATCCACCCGCCCCCCGCGAGAATGAACGACGCGATCGGCACGAGGATCATGCCGATGGGCTCTCGCCGAATGTGGGGCATGGGGTCCAGGGTGACCTGGGACTCGGCGGTGTCGTCACCACCGAGGCGGCCGATCAGGGCGTGGGCGGCCTCGTGGAGCGTGAGCGAGAGGAGCGTTGCGACGAACCACACCGGCAGGCTGCGCATCACTTCCACGTCAAAGTTCACGCGATGGATATAATCCCCTCGCGCAAGGTCCGAAAGGGGGTAGCGTTCCCCCGTGGCGGCGACGGTCCTTCTCTTTGATGTCGATGGGACGCTCATCACGACCGGTGGGGCCGGTCGGCGTGCGATGGCGCAGGCGTTTGGGGACGTTTGCGGCGACCCGACCGCGCTGGAGAGCATCCGGCTGGGGGGACGCACGGACCGCTCGATTCTCCGCGAGGGCCTGGGCCGGATCGGCCGCGAGTTCGACGAGACGCTCTTCGTCGCGATCGTGGAGGCCTATTTGGTTCACCTGGCGCGCGAGGTTGGCGCATCGACCGAGTACCACGTCATGGAGGGGGCAGCCGACCTGCTGAGACGCTGCGCCGCTGCAGACGTGGCGCTCGGCCTCGGGACGGGCAATGTTCGTCGCGGCGCCGAAATCAAGCTCGAGCGAGGCGACCTTGCGGCGCACTTCGGGTTTGGGGGGTTCGGCGACGACGCGGAGGACCGCGGCGAGCTCCTCCGCGCCGGCGCGCGGCGAGGTGCGTCCGCCCTCAAGGTCCCTCTCGCGGATTGCCGGGTCGTCGTCGTCGGAGACACCCCTCGCGACATTGACGCCGCGGCGGCGATCGGCGCTGAGTGTGTCGCGGTTGCCACTGGCGGCTACGGCGCAGAGGAGCTCCAGGCGTACAACCCTGCGCTCGTGGTCGAGAGCCTGGCGGACGGCCGGGTTGAGAGCTTGCTCATCGGGTGAATTTCCAGAGAAACGATCACCCGCCGCGCACGCTATACTTTCCGCGGTGTTTCGGTGGTTGCTCCCGTTGGCGTTGAGCGTCGCGACGAAGGTTGCGCTGGCGCAGTGCGCGCCCGCGTCGTCGCGTCCCGGCTTCGAGGTCGAGCGCTGTGAGGCCGCGGGCGTTCGCTATCACGTCGTTCGGATCGATCTCGCGGCGGGAGACGCAGGCCTGCGCGTGTCCCGACCGTCCGAGCGGGGGAGGCGCATCGACCGCTGGGCGGAGACGGTCCCGGGAGCGGTGGTGGCCATCGCGGCCGGTGACTTTCGCTTTCCGGACTACGAACCGCTGGGCTTGACGGTTGGCCAAGGCGAGGCCTGGACGCCGGAAGACGACGGGAACCTAGCCGTGCTCGGCTTCGACGAGCGGTCGGTCGCGGTCTTTGCTCCTGCGCGGCAAATGGTTCCGCCGGAAGCGTGGATGGAGAGTGTGGTGAGCGGCGCCGCCGTGCTGGAGGCGGGCGTTCCGACCACCCAGTGTCACGCTCGCGGGTGCGAGCGTCGATCGCGCACGGGAATCGGGGTGGACGAAGCCAATCGCTTCTTGATCGCCGTGGTGGTCGAAGGCGATCGCGCAGGCAGCCTGGGGGCTACGGATCCCGAGCTCGGCGAACTCCTTCGTACGGCAGGAGCCTTTCACGGGTTGCGAAGCGCCGAAGGCGCGACGAGCTCACTCTGGTCGGATGGCAGCGTGATCTCCACCTCAAGCGACGGCGCAACCCGCGAGGCCGCGGTCCACCTCGCGGGGGTCGATCGCGCGTCGGGCGCGACGACGCGTCTTCGCGGCGTGGTCGGCATCGAAGGACGGCCGGAGGAGTTTCTGCCCGAGGCGACGATCGTCGTGGAAGCGCTCGACGGTCGCTCGGTCGCCATGGGCATGCCGCTGACGGACGGAGGCTACTGGGAGTACACGCTGCCGGTTCGTGAGTACATCGTGCGCGCGTCCTTCGACGGATATCGTGCGGGGTGCAAGGTGTGCGAGGGAGTCGGGTCGGAGGACGTGTGGTGCAGTCTTTTTCTGGTCCCGGGGGACGGCGCTGAAGAGTGCACGCCGCGCGCACGCCGTCTGGATGTCGGTCCCTGGCCGGACGCGCCGCGCGTCGACGCGGGCGTTGACGCAGGAGTCGACGCGAGCACGGAAATGCCGCGGGCGAGCGGATGCACGACGGCGAGCGGAACGGCCGGGTGGTGGTGGCTGCTTCTCGCGCTTCGGAGGCGAGAACGCTGAGATGAGACCCGCGCGTACGGGCATTCTCACGACCAACCCCGCCGGCGACATTGTGCTTCGCCGCGTGTTGGTTCGCGTTGCGACGGGGAGCGACCGCGGATCGGAACGCGTCCTGGAGGAAGGCACGCTCGTGATCGGCAGTCATCCAGAAGCGGACCTGGTGGTCAGCGACACAGGCATCTCGCGCTACCACGCGGAGCTCGGTCTGCTCGCCGATGGGGTGCGCGTGCGGGACCTCGGGTCCACCAACGGTACATTCGTTGGCGAGTCTCGGGTGGAGTCCGTCGTGGTGCATCCTCCGACGGAGATTCGGATCGGGCGCACGCGGGTCGAGCTTCTGGCGGCGGACCTTCCGGCGCCTGACGCACCTCCCGAGCAGCAGCGTTTCGGTTCTCTTGTGGGTGAGAGCCTGCCGATGCGCCGTGTGTTCGGACTGCTCGCCGGCGCTGCCGCGAGCGACGCGCCCCTTCTTCTCGAAGGCGAGGAAGGCACCGGCAAGAGCGCCGCAGCCGAGGCGGTCCACGCGACCTCGCAACGGGGTGGGGCCCTCGCGGTCGTCGATTTTGCGCAGCCCTTTGACCTCGAGGAAGCAGCGCGCGCGGCGCGAGGCGGAACGTTGGTTTTCGACCGCATCGAACGGCTTCCCGGATCGCTGAGCGCGAGCGTGGTCTCACTACTCGATCGGCGCGAGCGCGGTGAGCTCGACTTTCGCCCGATCACGCTGAGCCGAGTGGACCTTCGAAGTCAGGTGGAGTCCGGCGCGATGCGGCGCGATGTGTACTTTCACGTGGCGGCGATCCGCGTTGTGATGCCGCCCCTGCGGGAGCGCCGCGAGGATGTTCCGCTTCTCGTGAGCGCCATCGCTGCGCGTCTGGGATCGCCCGGCGTCGAGCTCTCCGCCGACGAGGTCGCCCCCTTGGCCAACCACGCGTTTTCCGGAAACGTCCGGGAGCTGGCGCGTCTGGTCGAGCAGCTCCTCGCCCGGACAGCCCCGCGAACCCCCGTCGTCGCGGAGCCTTCCGAAACCCAGGGGCTGCCCTTCAAAGAAGCGAAGGAAAAGCTCGTCGACGCGTTCGAGCGTCGCTACGTCGCGGCGCTGCTAAAGCGCCACGACGGCAACATTTCGCGCGCGGCCGCGGAGGCCGGACTCGACCGAAACTACCTCGCCCGGTTGGCCAAGAAGCACGGTCTGCGCTGACTGCTTACTGGCGACCCTGTTCGTCGTTGAAGAAGCGCCCGGCGTAGTCGCCAAGCTGACGGCCGATCGCGTGGAGGCGTCGCGCGACGGAGGAACGGGTGAGGCTCGGCGAAATCGCGCGGCTCATCTGAACTTCGTCTGTGACCTGCCCACCCACGGAGAGGGAAAAGCGCATCGTCACGCGGGTGGGGGAACCGATGGGTCCACGCGCACCACGCTGAATGTTCTCGTAGATGGCTGTAAGACGAACCTCGCCCGGCTGGGGCGGACCCGCCGCCGGCGCGACCGCAGCGTTGGCGCGACCGGTAAAGGTTCCGAGGAACTCTTGGTCCATCTGCTGGAAGGCCGCCTGAAGGTTGGCCTGCTCGTCGGGAGACTCCGCGGCGAGAAGGTTAGCCACCGGTTGCCCATCCAGAATCAACTGGTTGAAATCCGACGCGTAGGTGAGCTGGGTCGCGCCGGCGATCGCCGAGGGCGGCCCACTTTGCACGACGACGGCCCACGGAGCACCACAACCCGCCGCGAGAAGAACCAGAGCACAGACAGTTCGCATCCCTCGCGAGTACCCGCCCTGGTCCACGAGGGCAAGACCCGTTGTTGGATCTTTTCAAACACTCGTACGAACGACCGGGCTTTTGGATGCCACGTCCACCTACGGCAGCTCCACGCGTCCGGGCGGAAGCGTCCCTGCCCCCGCGCGCTCGGGATCGGAAACCGCGACGCCCACGCCGACCGCCAGCCCCACCAGGACCACGCCGACGATCGTCCAGAGCCACCACTTCCTGCGCAGGGGCTCCTCCTCGCTCGGCCCACGCTCGCGTTCGCGAATGCGCAAGGTAAGCGGTCGAAAAGGTTCTGCGCCGCGGGTCACCACGCGGCCCGCCGCGTCACGGGCTTCCACGTAGAGCTCGAGTTCGCCCGCCACCCGTCGAGCGGGGATCGTCCCTTCAAATGAACCGCCCGCTCCCCGGAGAACCACCGCGTGCCACTCCGTCTCGTCGTCCGCGCGAACGTAGAGCGTGACCATGGACACGCGCTCCGCGGGACCGTCGACGTCGACTCGCACGTTCGTGGAGAGCCCAACGCGAGACGCGCGCGGGAGTTCCGTCGAGAGGGAGAGGGAGCGATCGAGCGCCGCGTCCGACACCAGCTGACGGCGCAGCGTCTCGACGAACTCCTCGATCTTCGGGGAGCCGCTCGGTTCGCGAACAATGTGATAGGGGTCGATGTCGATCATGGCGCGGAACGCTTCTTCCGCGTCGGGCTCGCGATCGAGGACGACGTAGGCGGACCCGAGATACTCGTAGGCTTCGAGGCGAACCGCGTCGCCGGCGCCAGGAAGGTCGAGCGCGCGATTCATCGCGTCCACACATCCGGCGAAGTCGAGTTCGCGGTAGAGGCGCCGTCCTTCGTCCACCAGCGCCGCGCCTTCCACGCGCGCGTTCTGAGCGGCTCCGAGCGACGCCATCGCCAGCACAAGCGCAAGGCTTCGGACCATCAGGGCGCCCACGTGCGTACCTCGCCTGTTGGGCTTCGAAGGATCAACTCGGAGGCACCGTCGCCGTCGATGTCCGCAGCGACCGCGTCCGCTACGTTCTCGAGGAGCGGTCCGCCTTGAAAGGCAAGGTCGTCGCCGCCGAGGTAGATCTGAGGACGGTCGCCGAGGATCACGAGATCCGCGCGACAGTCTCGGTTCGCGTCGACGACCCGCAGTTCGGTCGCCACGATAGGGAGCGACGCCCGCGCTTCGAAAAAGCCATCGCCTCGGTTGCGCGCGACGCGTACTTCTGCGTCGTCCGCGAGGGCGAGGTCAGGAGCGCCATCGCCGTCGAAGTCGCCGACCGCGAGGTGATGTCCGCGCCAATCCGAGGGCGTCGCGCCGAGGACGGCCGCGGGGCCACCTGCGCCGCCGAAGAATACGTTGACCCCTTCTTCGCTGGCGGCTGCGAGATCGTCCAAATCATCGCCGTTGAAGTCGGCCACGACGAGAGTGCGAACGATGTCGCCCGTGAGCGTTCGCGCCTCTCCGCCGAGGGCACCCCAGCGAAGTCCCGCTTCGTCTGCGAGCGCGAGCTCTTGTCCTCGTCCGGCGTCGCCGACGGCAGCGAGAAGGGTGGCGCTTCCGAGAGGCGCTCGGCTGGGAAAGGCGACGGTACCGGCGCTGGTGGTGACGATCAGTTCCGGGCGGCAGTCCCCGTCGATGTCCGCCGCGGCCACGGGGGTGGCTCCGAGGGAGTCGTCGATCTCCCCCGCGCCGACGATGGCGATCGAGGCGCTGGATGCGAGAACTTCCTCGTTGCCATCGCCATCGAGATCGACCGCAAAGAGGGCGGCGTCTGCCGCAACCGTGCCGAGGGTTTCGGGCGGCGCGCTCGAGAGCATCACGCAGCGGGTCGGCTCGAGCTCCAGCTGGCTCTCGCCCGGCGCACGAAAGACCGCGCGGCCGGCTTCCCGCGCGAAGGATCGTCCGCCTCGCCGAAGGGACGCGGTGATGTGTAGGCTGCGGTCGATGCGATCGCCGGCGACGAAGGTGAGGGTGCCGGTCGCGGCGGTAGCGGGGTAGCTCTGGGCAAAGACCAGCTCGCCCTCGCTGAACGCGGTGACGCAGACATCCGAGCGTTCGAGGGCAGGAACCCGCAAAGAAAGCTCGAGGGATCGCTCGTCACCACACCCTGCGATCGCAAAAATTCCGAGGGCGAGGCTCGTGCGAAGCGCTCGAAAGTGGGTTTGCTCCCGCAGCGGCGCGTTCTCCTCTACATTTCGGGCCGTGGCCACGGGCATCCCGCTCGGACCCTACACGCTCGTCCGGCGCCTGGCGAAGGGCGGAATGGCCGAGATCTTTCTTGCGCGTAAGGAAGGCCCGGAGGGCTTCGCGCGGGAGCTCGTCGTCAAGCGCATCCTGCCGCACCTCTCGGAGGATGCGGAGTTCAACGCGATGTTCCGCGATGAGGCGCGGGTGGTCGCACAGATCAGCCACCCGAACGTCGTCCAGGTCTACGACTACGGTTCCGCGCAGGGCAGCGCCTATCTCGTGATGGAGCTCGTGCGCGGCGTGGATTTACGCTCGCTGACGATTCGAGCGCGAGAGCGTGCGATGGCGGGTCGGCGTCCCGGGGCCATTCCGCCGCATCACGCCGCGAAGATTCTCTCGTTTGTGTGCGAAGGGCTTGCGAGTGCGCACGAGCGGGGCGGTCTCGTGCACCGGGACGTGACCCCCTCCAATGTTCTGGTGAGTTTTGACGGCGCCGTGAAGGTGGCGGACTTCGGGATTGCAAAGCTCCAGAGCGGAACGCGTTCGCAGGAAACGGCCGTAGGAAAGGTGCGCGGAAAGTACGCCTACCTCTCCCCGGAGCAGGCGCGCGGTCAGCCGCTGGATGCGCGGAGCGATTTGTTCAACGTGGGCATTCTGCTCTTCGAGACGATTACCGGCGACACGCTCTTTCCCCACAGCGACCCGGTGCTCGCACGTCGCTCGGCGGCTGGAGGGATCATTCCCGATCGCGATCGTCTCCGGCAGCTGCCCCCACCCCTTCAGCTGGTTGCCGAGCGTGCGCTCGCACCCCGGCGCGAGGATCGCTTTTCCAACGCGCTCGCAATGAGAGCCGAACTCGAGCGGTACGTGCGTAGTTGTGCATCGCCCTCGGACACGGTCGAGCTCGGGCGCTTTGTGCGCGGACTCTTTCCGGATGTTCTGCAGGAGGACGAGCGACGGGGTCCTCGCGCCGCGGGCACGGTTCCTCTCACCACCGACACGCCGCCCCCGATCGAAGCGCCGGCGCCACCGGTGGTCAAGACGCCGGCCCTTGCGGCCAAGCCGGTTCGTCCGCGGCGGCGTCTCGCGTTTGCGCTCGCGTTTGTCGGCGTGATCGCCGCGATCGCGACGGGATTCTTGCTTCGGCCCGACGCCCCAACCGCGCCCGGGATCGCGCCAGCGGCGCCGCCTCCACCGACGCCTGTAGCGACCCCCGAACCGTCGACCCTCCGCATTCGAAGTGAACCTCCCGGTGCCGCGATCTACGTGGACGGGGAACCTCGTGGCGAGGCGCCGCTACAGCTCACCCTTTCGGAGGGGGTTCATCAGGTCGACGCCCGCGACGGGGACCGCGTTCTTCAAAGCGCGCGGGTGACGCTTGTGAGCGGACAGACTCACGAACTGGACCTCCAAGGCGCCCCGCGGGTTGGGCTGCTGCGCGTGGGGAGTGCGCCGCCGGGTGCCGAGGTGCGCCTCGACGACCGCGTGCTTGGGGAGACGCCCCTCGAGGTTGAGGTGGACCCGGGGGCTCACACGCTTTCCCTCGTGCGTGAGGGGTACGCGGCCCACGAAGAGCCCGTGGAGGTGGCGGAAGGAAGTCTGGCGAGCGTTTCGGTGACGCTTCGGCGCGAGCGAACGGCGATGCGGACACGAGGAAGCGGAACGCTGGCGATCGCCACCACGCCTTGGTGCCACGTCTACCTCGGTCGACGGCGGCTGGGCACGACACCGCTCACCAACGTTTCCCTCCCGGCAGGTCGACACGTGCTTCGCCTCGAATCACCCGGACGACCCGCGCGTCGTCATCCGGTCACGATTCGCGCCGGCGAAGTCACCCGCGTTCGGGTGGCGCTTTAGCGCTCGCTGCGATTGCGCATCTTGGGCTCGGTCATCGGCCCGTCGAGATCGAGGAGCGGCTCAGAGGAGGGCCAGGCGTTCCAGCGCCCAATAGGTTCCCGCGATTCCAACCACGTAGGCGGCTCCTCGCTGGAGACGAGGCGCGCTGATCCCACGTTGAAGGACGGCGCCCACCGCTACGCAGACCGCAACGAAGGCGAGCTGGCCGACCTCGACGCCGACGTTGAACGAAAAGAGCGCCGTAGGAATGTCGTCCGGAGGAAGACCGATCTCGGCGAGGGCTCCCGCAAAGCCGAGGCCGTGGACCAACCCGAATCCGCCGGCGACGATCCAGGGGGCGCGCGCGCTCAGCGATCGCTCGCGCGTTGTCTCCACGGCTAGCAGGACGAGGCTGAGAGCGATGACGGCTTCCGCTGCGGTCGTGGCCACGCCAACCCATCCGAGCGTGGCGAGGGTGAGCGCCACGCTATGACCCGCCGTGAACGCCGTTATCGCGAGCACGAGCCGTTTTCGTTCACCCCAGAGGAGCGCCACGAGGCCGAGCACAAACAAGAGGTGATCGAACCCTTCCAGGATGTGTCGCACGCCGAGGATCGCGTAGCCCACAAACACCGAAGGCGGCGGGTCGCTCGTCTGAAGCGTCGGCTGGCGCACGTCGAGGAGTTCGCGAAGCGGCGGCGCGTTTTGCCGATCGAGCCGGAGCTGCACCTGAAGGTCCGAAGGAAGACCGCGAACGCCCACCTCCCCCACCATCGGACAGCGCACTCTCCATCGCCGATCGACGCCCGTCGGTGCGATCTCGGTGACGATCGGCGTCAACGCTTCGCAGTCGGGAAGGGTCGCCTCGATGCGTTGCGCGCGTTCGAACGATCCGGAAACCCGCAGCGTCACGTCCCAAACGTTGGCCCTTTGCTCTTCGACCTGGAGAACACCGAAACCGACCGGGTGCGCCCAAGCGACCGAGGGGGTGACGACCAGAAGTGCGACGAGCGCTCGCTTCACTCGTCGCGCTCGATGGGATAGCGCGCCACCACGGCTTCAACCGCGCGCTCGAAAGCACGGTCCTCCTCACGCTGGCGCCATGCGCGGCGAAGCGCGTCTTCGGCCTCCTCGACGCGTGGAGTGCGTGCGTCTTCCAGCTCGGTGATGCGGACGAGATGAACGCCGAAGGAGCTTTCGACCGGACCGCTCCATTCTCCGAGGGGAGCGTTGAGAACCGACGCCGCAAACGCATCCCCAAAGCGTCCCGCGATGTCCGCCTGCGTTCGGAGCGGCTGGTCGAAGCCCTGTAGGAAGGGGTCTCCGCGTTCGGGGGCGCGCTCGACCTCGCTCAGGCTTGGAAGAAGGGCGGCGGCCTCTTCACGTCGCGGCGCGCTAAAGACGACGTGGGTGACGGCGACGCGTGCGGGTCGCCGAACCCGCGCCTCATCCTCGCGCAAAAGCGCCTCGAGGTCCGCCTCACTCGCCTCGCCAACATCGACGGAGCCCCGGAGAAGAAACTCCATCTTCTGAATCAGGCGACGACGAACGATCGTGTCTCCGCGCGCAAGACCCAGGCGTTCGGCTTCGCGAAAGAGTGCTTCGTCGCGCAGAAAGCGAGCGACCATCGCCCCGCGCTCGACCGGCGTACGCGGCCGGCGACCGCTTCGCTGCTCTTCCTCGATTTCGAGGGCCTGAAGAAACGAGTCGCTCAGGTGAATCGACGGTTCCTTGGGTTCGGCGCGCGAACGCTCCACTCCAAAGATCGCCGCGCCGATCACGACGAAGTGAAGGAGGGGCTCCTTCCACCAGCGAGAACCTTCTTCGCTCATCGCGAAAGCTTCTTCTTTTTGGCGGTCCCTGCCTAGGATCAAGACCTCTGCTTTTGCCTAAAACTTCGCGGGTTTACCGGGCGTCGCTCACGTCCACCCGATTTGACGCTCCACGGGGGATAGCTTAGACCGCGTCGTTCGAGCGCACTCGGCGAAGGCCGAGGAGCGGAGGATCCAATGAAGCGATTGATTGTCTTGGCTTGTGTAGTTGCGATGGCGTGCGGCGATGATGATGGCGGCTCCGACGGCGGCGCGGACTCCGGTGTCGATTCCGGCGTCGACTCGGGGGGCGGCACCGACAGCGGGGTCGACGCTGGCGAGGACACCGGCGTTGACGCGTCCATGGGCTGCGAGGTGGATTGCGAGCTTGAAGAGCTTTCCCTCGGTTCCGGGTTTGGATGTGCTCGTCGCGCGAACGGCGAGGTTCTCTGCTGGGGTGCGAACCGCTTCGGTCAGCTCGGTGACGGCCGCATGGGCCACGCGGACTGCACCGGCGTGGGCGGCGTCGAGCGCGAGGATTGCTCGCCGGAGCCGGTTCCGGTCGTTGACGTGGTCGCGACGCAGTTGAGCTCGAATGGCGGCATCAACACCTGCGGCTTGCAGGCGGACGGCACCGTCTACTGCTGGGGCCTTTCCGACATTCCGCCGCCCGGATCCGATCAGCGCTCGCGCCTCTTCTTCCCGGAGGAGCTCGAAGGATTTACGGCGAGCCCGATGGCGGTCACCACGCGCAACGGCAACACCTGCATGATCACGGCGACCGGCACCGGCGAGTGCTTTGGCGTCAACGACTCCGGCCAGGTCGGCAACGACTCCTTTGCCGAACAGGTCGCGCCGGTCGCGGTCTCGACCGTGACGGGAATCGTCGAGCTCGACTACGGCTCGGGCGAGTTCGCCTGCGCACGAACCGCGGACGCTGTGTACTGCTGGGGCAGCAACCGAAGCGGTCAGCTCGGCGACGGAACGATCGGCATCGGCACCCACGGAACCTGCGGTGAGCTTGGGCGCGAGTTCGACTGCGCGTCGACCCCGCAGGAAGCCATCGTCATCAACGACACCGTGACGGTCGCGCAGATGGACCTTGGGCTCGAGCACGCCTGCGTGGTCACCACCGAGGGCGAGCTCTACTGCTGGGGCAACAACGACGCCGGCAGCCTGGGCACGGGCGACAATGCGGGAACCGCGACGCCGGCCGCCGTGGCTGGAATCACCGACGCTGCCGAGGTGGCTCTCGGAACGGCGCACACCTGCGTTCGAAGCACCGCCGGTGCGGTTCAGTGCTGGGGCGCGAACGACGAGGGACAGATCGGCGACGGCCTCGACGTCGGCGCCCACGACACCTGCACGTTCTTCGACACCACCTTCGACTGTGTGCTCTCGCCCACCGCGGTGACGTTGCCTCAGCCGGCGGTCGCCATCGCTGCGGGCGGCGACAACACGTGCGCGCTTCTCGACGACAACACCGTCTGGTGCTGGGGCTGGAACGAGCGCCGGCAGCTCGGTACGGAAGATCGCGAGCGCCGAACCGCCCCGGTTCAGGTTCTCGGCTTCGAGTAGTCCGGCCTCGACTCACGTATGCTCCCAGCCATGGACTCGACCTCCCTCGAGCGCTGGGAGCGCCTTCGCGGCGTCGAGGTCGCGCGAGCGATCCTGCGCGAGGCGTTTGGTCTCGCCCTCGTTCTTACCGGGCCGGAAGGACCGGCCGCGCACGGGCGCGGCGGCATCGTTCGTTCGTCGAGTGACTGCTGTCGCGCGTCTCTCTTCACCCGCGACGGGTTCTCGCGTTGCGACGCGTTCTACCGCGACCTGAGTGAGGGGAACCACGTCTGTCATCTCGGGCTCCACGCGTTCGCCGAACCGGTCGCGCTCGACGGGGAGACCGTCGCTCACGCCGTCGCGTCTGGGTTTCTACGAGATGTGGAGACCGACCGGGCGCCGCTCCTCGCCGCGCTTCAGGCCCTCGACCCGAGCGCGAGCGCAGAGACCGTGCGGCGTGTTCCGGTGGTGCACGAAGGTCATCCGGTGCGCGCGGTGCTTCGATCGGTGGCGGCGGAAATTGTGTCCTACGAGCGCTTGCGTTTGCAGGCCGCGCGGGAGAGCCCGGGGATGTGGGGCATCGTCGGTCGATCGCCGCAGATGCAGAGTGTTTTCGAGCTCCTTTCTCGTGTGGTCGAGAGCGACGCGACCACCTTGATCCTCGGTGAAAGCGGGACGGGCAAGGAGCTCGTCGCGCGCGCGCTTCACGAGCGAGGTCGTCGTCGCGCGGGTCCCTTCATCGCCCAAAACTGCGCGGCCGTCCCCGATGATCTTCTCGACTCGGCGCTCTTCGGTCACGTTCGCGGCGCGTTCTCCGGCGCCGACCGCGCGAGCGAAGGTCTCTTTGGGGCCGCGGACGGGGGCGTGCTCTTCCTCGACGAGGTGGGCGATATGTCGCCCGCCCTCCAGGTGAAGCTCCTCCGGGTTCTCCAAGACGGAACCTATTTGCCGGTCGGTGCGACGACTCCTCGACACTCGAACGTGCGTGTTGTCGCAGCGACTCACAAGGACCTCGCGGGGCTCGTGCGCGGCGGCGAGTTTCGGCAGGACCTGTTCTACCGCCTTCACGTGCTCTCGATTCAGGTGCCCCCCCTGCGGGATCGGGTGGGCGATCTACCGCGGCTCGTCGCGCACTTTACCTCGGCCGCGCCGATGCGGATCAGCGACGCGGCGTGGGAGTGCCTCCAGCGCTATCGCTGGCCGGGCAACGTCCGAGAGCTTCGCGCCGAGATTCAGCGCTGGCAGTTGGTGGCCGCCGAAGCCAGCGAGATCGTACCGGACCACCTTTCGCCCTCCATCCGCGACGCTGGGGGCTATCGGGTGCTCGAGGAGCCCGAAGCGGTCGCCGCCGCCGAAGGTTCCGGCACCCTGGCGGACGCGGTGGAGGCACTCGAGCGCGCGATTATCGAACGCGGCCTCGCGCGAACAGGAGGAAATCGCACGCAGCTGGCCCGTGAGCTCGGCATCAGCCGGACCACCCTCTCCGAACGTCTGAAGCGCTACGGATTGGATTGACCATGGAATGTTGGCGGTCGACCAGCGTACGCTGAGCCATGGCCCGAAAGGACGAGCTGACCCGAAGAGCGGACGCAGCCCGGCAAGGAATTCTCCGGCGTCGTTTGGTGGATCTTTCGCAGGAGACCCTCGAGCGGATTCAGGTGCGGCTTCAAGACGAACGCGGCGAGGTCGTGACGAAGCTTGAGAAGCTCCACGCGCGCACCGAGGATCATTTGGACGAAGGTGACCTTCCCTCGTTCGAGGATGCGAAGACCCGCGCGGTCGATCTCACAACGGAGCTCTCGGAGGTCGAGGAGCGCCTTCAGCGGGTTCACGACGCACGTCAGGAGCGGATTCTCAACGATCGCATGATCGCCAAGCTCGGTTCGCGCATGCGCTTCGTGCTCTACGACACCTTCATCATGACGTTGATCGTCTTGGTGGTGGGGCTCTTGATCACCATGGAGGTGGTCGAGCTCCCGACGCAGACGAGAATCATCATGGGCTGGGTGGACGTCGGTGCCTGCGTCATCTTTCTCGGCGATTTCTTCTGGCGCCACAGCATGGCCGAGTCGAAGCGCTGGTTCTGGAAGCGCTTCTGGCTCGACTTCATCACTTCGATCCCACTTCCCGACGCCCAGGCACTCCGTCTCGGTCGCATGGTGCGGCTCGCGCGCTTGCTCCGCGTCATGCAGCTCGCGCGCATTCTCCGCATCGTGCTCTTCTTCTGGCGCGGGATGGACAAGCTTGCGGCGACCTTCGACGTGAAGATGATGCGCCGTTCGATGCGCATCTTGCTCCTCGTCTTGCTCCTCGGCGGCATCGGTATCTTCATGGCGGAAGGTCACGAGGACACCGAAGGCGTGGAGAGTTTTGCCCAAAGCCTGTGGTGGTCCTTCACTACCGTGGTCACCGGCGGCTTCGGCGACATCCACAACCCGCAAACGCTCAGCGGTCGCCTGATCACCATTGCCCTGATCGTGGCGGGCATGGTCGTCGTCGGGATTTTCACCGCGACGCTCACGTCCCTTCTCGTTCGGGAAAACGACGCGAGCGGCGCGATCATGGAGCTCGAAGAAAAGATGTCGGAACGCCTCAGCGAGATTCAGGCCCAGATCGGTCGCGCCGACGCGGAATAGAGAATTTTCACCGAGGGGTTCGCCGCACACCCTACAATCGCTATTCCTGCGTGACCATGACGGCGACGATGCGGATCAACGAGGCCCTTTGAGCGAGTCACGCCGGCGGCCCTCGCTTAGTGATGTGCGGCTCAGTAATGTGCGCCCGAACCTCAAACCGTGGGTGTTCTGGCCTTTGATTCTCGTGGGTCTTGCGTGGGCGCTCTACGAAGTGCTCGGCTTTCAGGTGATTGACGCGGAGGCGAGCGCCCCGCCCGACTACGACACCACGGCTCTCGCGTCGATTCTCGACACGACGCTGAACCCTCGCGGCGTGGACTACGACGCCCTCGACGTGGCCCTTCTTCGTCGTCAGGCGGCGATCTTCGACGTCTTCGGACCGACCCAAACGCCGGACCGCTTTGCCAACGACGACGCGCGCCTCGCCTACTACCTCAACGCCTACAACACGTTGGTGCTCCTTGGCGTCGTGACGCATCTTCCCATTGGCAGCGTTCACGACGTCCGCGGTCCCGTGGAGCCGAAGAGCGGCTTTGGATTTTTCTACGCGCTTCGCTTTCGCGTCGATGGCGGCACCACCAACCTCTACGACCTCGAGGACGACGAGATCCGCGGCTTTGGCGACGCCCGCATTCACGCGGCGATCAACTGCGCGTCGGCGTCTTGCCCGTCGCTCTTTCCCGAACCCTTCGACCCTGATCGGCTCGACGAACAGCTCGACGAAGCGATGCGTCGCATGGTGAACGACACCGATCACGTCCGGGTGGATCCAGATCGCGAAGTGATTGAAATATCATCGATTTTTGATTGGTATCGGGAGGACTTTGAGACCCACGCCCGCACCCGCGACTTCGGCGAAACGACTCTCGATTTCATCGCCTACTACCTTGATGGGGAAGGGCGCGCGCGATTTGAGACCGCGCGCGACGCCAACTGGCCCGTTCGCTTCGCCGAATACGACTGGTCATTGAATCGTGCCTCCCCCCAGAGCGAGAATTGAACATGGTCGCCGCCTGTGTTGTCGCCCCCGTCTCGTGGCGAGCTGTTATCCTCAGGCAGATTTGATCCGTTTGCGCCTGATCGAGGCACCTAACGTTTAGAGTCCTATGCATTCGATAGACCGAGGATGGTTGCTCTTACTTGCGGGTTCGCTCCTGACAGGGTGCCCCGGTGATCTCAAGAACCCCGATCGCTTCCCAGCGGAGCTCCCGCCCGAGTGCGTTGGAAATATTGATGTCGTGGAGGACATCTTCCGGACGAGCTGCGGAACCTCGAGCTGCCACGAGGGAGAGGACCCCGCCGCGGGGTTGAACCTCCTGGACGGAAACGCCTTCGACAACCTTTTCGGTCAGCCTTCGACGAGCTGCGAGGGCCGCATGCGCATCGATCCCGCCGCGGAGTCGGTCCGGGACAACTTCCTCATCGACAAGCTCCTTGGCGCCTCGGCGATTCCGCCCGGGTGTGGGGACCCGATGCCCTTCCTCTCACGCCTCTCCGGGAACGAGATCTCCTGTGTTCAGCGGTGGATTCTGGACAACATGGAGGGGAACGTCGATGGAGGGATGCCGCGCGACTCGGGCGCGGGCGATATGGATTCCGGCGGTGGCGACATGGACGCTGGCGCGGGGGAGGACGCGGGAGAAGACGCGGGTCCTGGCGAAGATGCGGCGACCGATCCGTGTCAGCCCATCGAGGACGGCGCGGACTGGGTTCTTTGCGACCGCGGCCCGGACACCTGCACCGGCGAGTTCCAGAACTCGAGCAACTGCATGGACCTCTGCGCGTCCGCGGGCCTGGTGTGCACGGCCTCGTTCCAGAACATCGGTAGCGGTGACTGCATGTTCGACAACACCATGCCGCTCGACTGCATGGCCGGGAATATGTCCGACTACTGCGAGTGCGGGAGGCCCTGATGCCGATGCGCATTCTTGGGGCCGCACTGGTCCTCTTCGCTCTTTTTGACGTGGCGCAGGTCGAGGCTCAGGTCGCGGTCGACGAGCTTCGCGGTCCGCGCGCCAGCACCGTGCGGCGTAACCTCATCTCGGGTCTCGAAAGCGCGGGTCATACCATCGTGGACGAGGGCGAAGCGCAGCTCGTCGTGCGCGGGCGTGTCCTGCGGCGTGCGGGTCGATGGCGGGCGACGCTCCGACTGACCGACGGGTCCGGGGAAAGCCTGGGCCGGGTCTCCGGGTCTGCGCGTTCGGTTGGAGGTCTCGGATCGCAGCTTGCGCGTCGGGTGGGTCGCAAGCTGGCGGAGGTTTCGCCAAGCGCCCCTGAGCCGGAACCCGAACCGGAACCCCAGCCGGCGAGTGCCGGCGGAAGCGGCATGCGCGTCGTCGTCGGTGAATTTTCGGGCCGAGCCGCGGGTCGTACGCGCACCGAGGTCGTCCGTGCGCTTTCCGACCAGGTCGAAGTGGTGCCGCGATCGGAGCTCGAGAGTGTCGCGTCGCAGCTCGGGGTGTCGCTGGACGACGAGGGGCTGACCGAAGCCGCGGCCCGAACCAACGTCAGCGCGTACATCACGGGCCGAAACTCCCGACGGGGATCTCGCTGGAGCGCCAACGTCACGGTTCGAAACGCGTCGAACGGCGCCGAAGTCGACACGGTGCGTTTTCGCGGTCGAAATCCCGCAGCCCTCGGGCGTGCGATTCGGCGCGGCGGCTGGGATCAGCTCGGACCGGCCATTCTGCAAACGAGTGCGCCCCCACAGGTGCGCGCCGCTGCGGACGACGACGACGACGACGACGAGGATGACGACGACGAGGAAGACGACGAAGACGAAGACGAAGACGATGACGACGATGACGACGACGTTGCCCCGGGCGATTTTCGTCAGGAGTACAACGCCCTCGACATTGCGATCCTCGGTCATCCCTTCAGCCGCAAGCTTCGCTACAACGACGACTTCTACCAGCTCCTCCGTGAGTACACCCTCGACTTCGGTCCCGCGATTCAGCTGACCGGCCGTTGGTACCCGGGCGCCCATGTCACAAACGGCTTCATGGCCCACATCGGCTTCGACGTGTCGTGGGAGCGCGCGTTCGCGATCGATTCCAAGCGCTCCGACGGCATCGTCTTTCCTACGGAAGCCCAGTCCTGGTACGTCGGCCTTCGCGGCCGCGTACCCTTGGATCGCCACGAAGTCACCATGGGCGTGGGCTATGGCAACCACTCCTTTTCCGTGGACACCGCCGGGCCCTCGCAGCCTGGCCGCCGCACGATTCCCCAGATTCCTGGCGTCGACTATCGCTTCATCAAGCTCCAGGTGGAAAGCCGCCTTGCCATCGTCGCGGGCCTTCGCGTCACGCTCTTTGGCGCGTACCTGATCGTTCTCGACGCGGGCGGGCCCGAAGAAGACATCTGGTTCCCGCGGACGGACTCCGGCGGCATCGAAGCCGGTATCCTGCTTGGCTATGAGACCGCGAGCGGCATCGAGATTCGCCTTGGCTGGGACGTGCGGCGCTACTTCTATTCGTTCAACGTCGAAGTGAACGATCCCTTCATCGCCGGCGGCGCCGTGGACCAGTACTTCGGCTACACCTTCGGCCTCGCGTACCGCCTCTAAACTCGATGGGATTCCTCTCTCGGGTGCACGGTCACCTGTGGACGGTGTACCCGCGTTTTCGTCACGACCTTCTTGGAGCGGCACCGCCCCCGTCCCGGCACTGGACGACGACGGGTCGTGATCCCGAGGTTGGGGAGTTTCGCCTTAGCGGTCGCTACCACGCGGGACGCCAAGACGAGCTCCTCATCGTTGTCCACGGCCTTGGCGGAAGTCACCGAAGCAGCTACGCGATCGATGCAGCGCTTGCGGCGGAGCGCGCGGGGATCTCCTGCCTTCGGCTCAACCTTCGAGGCGCGGACCGAAAGGGTCGCGACTTTTATCACGCGGGCCTCACGGCGGACCTACGGGCGGTCTTCGTGAGCGACCTCGTACGCGCGCACCGTACGGTCTATTTGCTCGGATACTCCCTCGGTGGGCACGTAACGCTTCGCTTCGTCGAAGATCCTCCCCCGTCGCTCTGTGCCGCGGCGACGATTTGCGCTCCCCTCGATCTCGAGGCCGGCGCCAACGAGATCGATCAGCCGAAAGGACGCGTGTACCGGCGACATGTGCTTCGCGGTCTTAAGGAGATTTACCGCGGCGTTGCCGCGAAGCGCGCAGTGATGGTTCCGACCGAAGACGCCGACGGGATCGACACCATTCGCGGGTGGGACGAGACGATCATCGCGCCGCGTTTCGGTTTTGCGTCGGCGGAGGAGTACTGGCGAACCCAAAGTGCGGGGCCGCGCCTCGCGAACGTCAACGTTCCGACGCTCATGGTGATCGCACGCCGCGATCCGATGGTCTTCTTTCAGACACTCGAACGCTTTCTTCCGGCGGCGTCTCCGATCGACGCGCGGATCCTGGATCGCGGTGGCCACGTAGGATTTCCCCCGGGGGTTGATCTTGGCGACGGGGCGAGTGGCGGCATTGAAGATCAGGTTCTCCACTGGCTGCGCCGCCGATTGCGGGAACGTTGATCCCTCCGGGGCCCGTTCCACATACTGTGAGCGGCGCATGAAGCGTGTTTCTCGAGTTTGGGGTCTCTTGTTCGCGCTTCTCGGCTGCGGCGGGCCGGAAGAAGCTGCACCGAGCACCGGGGTGGAAGTCGCGCGAGCCCGGCCCGAGAGCTGTCCGGAGACCGTCGCCGCGCCGTCTCCGCTTCCGAACGTGCAGCCCAGCCACCGCGAGCTCGCCTACTGGATTGAGCGGCAGGGGGAGGCCGGCGACGTCGACGCGCCCTTGCTTACGTCCTCCGAGATCGCCGACCACAATCGCGCGCTCCTGCGTGGCGACGAACCGGCGCGCCAGCCCTCCCTCGACATGGTGCTCGCTACGGACGAACTTCAGGCGCAGGTGTCCGAACGTCTCGCCTACCTGCGGGAGAAGTTCGAGAGCAATTCGTACCTCACGCGCGAGGGCGAACCTCTTTCGGAGGACACCCGGCGACCCTTCGAGACCCCAGACGCGATCGTCACGACGCCTTCGCTACGCGTTGCTCTGGCGCCCATTTCGCTTCGATGCGGTCCGCTCGTCGCCGGGTTCTATACGCCGAGTCTCGATCTCGCGTTCGACCGCAACAACTGCAGCACGGTGCGCGCCCAGGAGCCGATCGAGATCCTCGCCGAGTGGCCCGGCGGAATGAAGCTCGCGCGAACCAGCTACGCCCTCGGATGGATCGCGCGAGACGCGCCGCTTTCGCCCGAGGTCCCGGCCGAGCTACGGGAGGCGATGTTTCGGGGCGACCCGATGCGGGTGGTTCGTGACGTGAATGCGGGCGGTGCGACCATCGCCGCGGGGGCGCTCCTCCCGCTGCAAGATGACCAGGGATGGGCGGCGACCCGGACTGGGTTCGTCCCGGTGACCGAGCATCTCGAGCCGACGCAGCGTCCTCTCACCCGGCGCGCGATTTTGACGGAAGCGTTCGCGCTTCTCGATGCTCCCTACGGGTGGGGCGGCCATGAAGGAGGACGCGACTGCAGCCGTTTCCTCCTCGACATCTTTTCCACCTTTGGGCTGCACCTGCCGCGGCACAGCGGTCGTCAGGCGGTTGCCGGCACGTTTTCCCTCGATGTGGAAGGCGTACCCTCCGGCGAAAAAGCGCTGTTGATCGACGCCGCGCTCGGCAAAGGCGTCGTGCTCCTCCACTTTCCAGGGCACATCATGTTCTACCTCGGTCGCAACGCCGAGGGTGCGCCGATGGCGATTCACTCCTTCAGCGAGTACGTCTCGCCCTGCGAAGGAACCGCCGACGAAGAGGGCCAGCCCCTCGAAACGCTTCATCGGGTGGACCGAATTGCGGTCAGCGACCTAACCCTGGGGGACGGGAGCTCACGCGACGACTTTCTTGCCCGTGTGACCAAGGTGGTGGTGATCGGTCATCCGCCCGGCCTCGAGCTTGGCGGCGCAGCGTCCCTTCGACCCGCGGCGCCTTTGCGCCTCGACCCGGACGCGTCCTGCGACGACTCCCTCGACGTTGCGGTCTTTCGATCGCCAGCGCGTCCCTATCCCGGGCAGCCGCTCCGCGTGATCGTCACGAGCTCCGAGGATCCTGGGCCTATCGAACTCACGCTCCTCGATCCCCGCGGCGAGCGCGTCCCTACGGACGTACAGCGGACCGGCGGACCGCCCTATGGGTTTTGGGCCGAGGTCGAGCGACCGACGCCGGGGCGCTGGACCGCGGTACTCGGCGATGGCACGCGCATCGAAGCCTGCGAGCGCTTCACCGTTGCGCGTTTTGAGGCCGAGCCGGTGGTGCGCGAGCCCGAGACGCCCGCATGGATTCCCGCGTGGTCCTGGGAACGAGACACGGAGAACCTCTTCGCCGCGTTCGTCGAGCAGCTCTTTCGCGATCCCGTCGACGACGACGTGACGTGGACGAGCCTGCAGGAGCTTCTTCGTGAGCCCTCCCGCAACCTCCTTCACAACCATCGCAGCCTCGGCGAAGACGCGACGCTGGAGCTGCAGCCGGACTGTGCCGACTTGCCGTATTTCCTTCGGGCCTATTTCGCGTGGAAGCTGCGACTTCCCTTTGCGTGGCGGCAGTGCAGCCGCGGCCGGGAAGGGGTTGCACCAAGCTGCGCGGAGGAGCCGCGAAGCAACCTGATGCCGGTGAGCGTGCCGGATGAACTCTCGGCCTTTCAGGCATTGATTCGCGTGCTCAAGCAGAACGTGCACAGCTCCACGCAGCGAACGATTCCGGCCACCGACGCGTCGGATGTCTACCCTGTGGACCTCACGCGGGAGTCGCTTCGACCCGGCACCGTCTTCGCCGACCCCTACGGACACATCCTGGTGGTTGCCGCGTGGGCGCCTCAGGGAAGCGAGCGCTACGGCGTCTTGGTGGGCGCGGACGCGCAGCCGGACGGGACGGTGGGGCGTCGCCGGTTTTGGCGCGGGAGCTTTCTCTTCGATCCGGACACCACCCACGCCGGCTCTGGGTTCAAAGCATGGCGACCGGTGGTCTACGACCGTCGCGAGGAGACGCTCACGCTTCTGACCAACCAGGAACTACGGCGAACGCGCGAGTTTGCGCGCTACTCGAACACCCAATACAGCGGGAGCCGCGACGAGTTCTACGAGCGCATGGAACGCTTGATCAATCCGCGACCGCTCGAACCGCAAGCGATGCAACGCTCCCTCGTCGACGCGCTCGAAGAGGCCGTCGCCCGTCGTACGGTGAGCGTTCAGAACGGCGAGACCTTCATGGCCGAGCGTGGGTATCGCCCGATCGAGATGCCGGAGGGTTCGGCGATCTTTCAAACGGAAGGCCCGTGGGAAGACTTCTCGACGCCAAGTCGTGACCTTCGTTTGTTGATTTCGATCGATGCGGTCACGCGTTTTCCGGCGCAGTTGCGGCGCGACCCGGCCCGCTTCGGGGTGGACGAAGCCGACGCCGACGAAGCGGCAACGGCGCTCGAGGCGTTTCTCGAAGAGGAGCTTCAGGCGCGCCGCTTTGAGTACCGACGGAGCGACGGTTCCATGCAGGCGCTCAGTCTTCATGACGTCGTTGCGCGCTCGCGCTCCCTTGAGATGGCGTACAACCCGAACGATTGCGTGGAACGACGTTGGGGTGCGCCCGAAGGAAGTCCCGAGTTCGCGTTTTGTCGGCGCAACGCCCCCCTGCATCAGCGGGCTCAAATGGAGCGCTCTCGCAACTGGTTTGCGACTAGGCAACGACCCGCGCGCTAGATGTAAGGCGTGCTAGGGTGCCTGATTGGGTGCTGGGGTGCCCAGGAGGGTTTTGCTTATGATTCCGTCACGTTTGCTTCAGGCGGTGGTGGCCATTGGCCTGCTCGGATGGGGGAGTTCGGCGCACGCGTTTTCCACGCGCGTGCACATCAAGCTCTCGAACGACGTTCGTGAAGCGCTGATCGCGTCGGGGGACGGAACGATTCGTTTGCAGTGGTCCGACGGCGTCGTCGAACTTCCGACGGAGGACGCGGACGCCATCGTCAACCAGCCCCTCGCGTTTCGTGCAGGAGCGATCGGGCCGGACAACTTCGTCTTTCCCGGAATGACCGACGCGACGCACGCCTTGGGTCAGAACCCCTTCGAGCTTTGCGAGATTCTCTATCGCGACGCCGTGGTGGAAGAAGAGCGCGCCTATGCGCTCGGCTGCTTTCTTCATGGAACCACCGACGCGATCGCCCACCATTTCGTGAACTTCTTCACGGGCGAGACCTTCACCCTCACGCCGCTTAGCGCGGACCGCGCCTCCAACTTTTCGAACGTCGTCGGTCACATCGTCACCGAGTCCGAGATTCAGCGCGCGTTCTGGCGAGCGGATCCGTCCGACTTCGATTCCGGCGCCCTTCAGCTCAACATTCCGAGGGGCTTTGTCAGCCGCAACTTTCACGACATGCGCTCGGACCTCTGGCAGCGCATGATGGCGAATACGGTCGAGCGCCTCGATCGCACGCAGGCCGCGATGCCGGACGCGAACCTTCTCGAGGTGGTGCGCGGTACGGAGCTCGGTCCGTGGGAGTACCTGGGTCTTGCGCCTCGGTTCGTCGAGGAATTGCAGATGCAGCGTGGCGATCTCCGTGACTTTGTCCTCGCGGAAATCGCAGACATGCAGGATCCGGGGAGCGCCCGGGGCATGCAGCTAATGGTGGGTACCGGTCCCGACGGCGTGCTTTCGACGGCGGACGACACGACGGCGTGTGACGTTTCCTGCGCCGAGCTTTGGGGGCGCTATCGGGTGTTCACGAACATCCTCTTGCCGCGTATGGATGCGGGCGGGCGGGAGCTTCCCTCCGCCTACGACACCATCTCCGATGACCTCGGGCGCCAGCTGAACCTCTTTCTGCCGGCGCTCCTCGAGACCATCGAAAACCTGGCGGTTGTGTTGAACACGCCGCTGTCCTCGGAGGACGACTCGGGCTTTGATCTTTCGCCGGCCCTGATCACCGAAACGATCATGCCCATGCGCGAGTGGGTTGATCAGATCCTCGCGATCGACTTTGACCTGCTTGCAAACGCGATCACGCCCTCGTGGTACCGGCGCCTCGAGAGCCTCTTTGCTTCGCTCGGCGTCGACATTCGCATTGGCAGCCTCCTCGAAGTTCTCTTTGGCCCGCAGCTCGATCAGATTCGCACGCTCATCGAAGAGCAGGTTATCGGGGTGGCGCAGACCTTCCTCGAGGATCTCACCGCGGACCTTCGGGCCATGGGTCCGGAGTGGGAAGCGCGCGTGGGCTCGCAGCTTGCGGCATCGGCGCCGATGGGGGCCGGAGGCCATGCGCTCGATCGCGTGACCGAGTCGGGTCTCTTCGCCTACTCCTTCAACCTCGTTTCAGCGACGCTCGCGAACCACGAGCTGGTCGTCTCGATGAACGAGGTGGCGACGGGGGCCGCGTCCTTCGATGCGTCCTACACCCACCACTGGACACAGGCTGGCCTGTGCGACTACCTCCAAGGGGAGATCTTTCCGGAGGGCACCAGCGTGGGAGCGGTGCTTTCCATTCGAACGGACGAGATGTTTTTCCCTGCGGGGGCGGAGGAGGATTCACCGGTGGAGTGCCACAACGGTTCGCTTTCGATGTTTGGGGAGCCCACACGGGAGTCGTGCATGGTCACGACGCTCGAGTCGCTCTTCGACGATCCGACCGGCTCGATCAGTCGCTCGTATCCGCCGATGTGGGCGGCGATCATGCCGCAGTGCCGCGACATTCGTGTGCCGGGCCTTCCGGATCCGCCCGACCGACCCGATGCAGGTCCTGGCGATCGCGACGGAGGCACGACGGGTGACGATGGCGGAACGACCGGTCCGGACGGGGGCATGATGATGATGTCCTCGGGTGGCTGCGGTGGTTGTTCAACGACTTCCGGAGACACGCCCGGTGGACTCTTCCTGGTCATGCTCCTCCTTTTCGGTTGGCGCCGGCGCGCTGGGGTTGCCCTCGCCGCGCTTTTGGCGTTCGGCGTGGGCTGCGGGGACGACTCGACCCCGGAGAGGGATGCGGGGGTGGACTCCGCGGTCGTCGACGCCGCGCGCGAGGATTCGGCCACAGGGATGGACGCCGCGATGGACAGCGGCGGCATGGACGCCGACATGGAGATGGACGCGGGGCCGGATCGCCGTCGCGAGCTCCTCGATGCGCTGGGAAGCTCGACCTGGAACTCGCTCCAGTCGCGAACGGAAGGCGAAGACCTTGTCGAGCGCGCCTACGAGATGCGTTTTGAGGCGGGCTCCCTCGAGTGGGCCGAGATTCGCAACCCTTTTGGGCCCGCGCGTTTTCGTACGCTTCGTTCGTTCTCCGTCATGGCGGACGGGCGCACCATCGAGTCGATCATTCTCAGTCCGGACGGGTGGCCGCCGCATCCGCGAAACGGAGCGCGTGAAACCTGGGAGATCGAAGTGGTCGCCGGAGACCCCCGGATTCTTCGCCTTACCAACACCGACACCGACGCCACGGAAGAGTTTGCGGAGGGCGAGTGGCCCGCGCCGACCGAAGGGTTGACGGCTGAGGTCCGCGTGTTTGGCGCATCCGGTCCGATCTGGGACAGCTTCTGTGGCGCTGGCGGTCTTCTCGACTCGTTCAGCGTCGAAGAGGCGCAGGCGTTTTGGGAGTTTGCGCGTGGGGAGAGCCCCGAACCCGACACGGGCTTCGACGTGGTCGCCGGTGCACGTCTCCTCGAATGGGACGACAGCTCCGATGGCGCCAACGACTTCTCGGTGACGGACCTCGACGGAATGGATCGTCTGGGGGGAACGACGCTGACGACGCAGTTCAACTGGGCCGTCCGCTACACCGGTTCGATCACGCATCCGGGCGGCGCCTTCGAAGCGCGCGAGAACGACGATCGTCTCGAGGATGGTCTGTGGATGTTCGCCCAAGACGGGGTGGGCGGATCGAGCTTTACCTCGGACGTGCTGCTCGAGGTCCACAACTGGGCGAACCCGGACCGCACCGACGACGAAGTGCGAATCTCTCCCGATCCCGCGGCTGGGGCGGTTCCCTTCGAGGTCATTGCCGTCCGTTGCGGGATGCCCTTTGCGGGCAAAGAGATGCGCGCTGAGCTTCGGCTCGGGGGCGGCGCCTGGATGCTCGTGGGTGAGCAGCCTTCGACGCCGATCATCAACGACGACCTCTTTCCGCCGGCGCTCTGACGCCAGCGACGGAACGGGTGGCGCGCGTCGAGAGGCGCGCGCCATGTCGCGTTGAGGGCCTCGATTCGTCGAGATGACTGAGGCGTCGACGATGCAAGGCCTAAGGCGGAAAACACACGCGGGTTTGCTCGTGCGTCGTCAGCGTCGAATACACCTGGCCGAGCTGGAGGTTCGCGTTGGTTCCCCAGCAGTACACCCCGCCGCCTGCACTTCGCTGCGCGCACGTGAACTCATCCCCCACCTCGACGCGTCCCCATCGCCATCCGATCGGGCCCACCGAACCTCCGGGAGCCTCCCCGGGTTCCACGCCCAGCTGACCGCTTCCGTTGGCGCCCGTGCACCAGAGCGTCTCGTCGCTCCGAATCGCGCAGACGTGGTTTGCGCCCACGGAGACCTGACTCCACTGGCCCGCGATCGCCACGGGAAGATGAAGCTCTCCCGCCGCGCGCAACGCGAGGTTGTCCTCCCCAAGGATGTTCGTGCGCACCCCACCCCAGCAGAGCAGCTCATCGGCGACGGTAATGCCGCATCCCCCGAAGAAGCCGAGGTCGATCTCGCGGTAGCGAAGATCCGGATGCGAGGGAACGGCCATTCGCAAATCCGTGTCGTCACCCTCGGGAATCGGAAACGCTGCCTGGCCGTCCGAGTTCCGCCCCTGGCAGTACATCGTGTTATCGGCGCGGAGCGCGCAGGTGGTGTCGCGATCCGCAGCGATGCGTAGGAAGTCCGTGGCGATGGCTTCAAAGAAGGGCGCGACGCTCGGCGGCCCACGAGTTCCGCGCTGTCCGTTGCCGTCGGCCCCCCAGCAGATCACGCGGCCGTCTTCGATTCCGCAGGTGTGATCTTCGCCGAGGCGCATCGCCGTGAAGTCGGCTTCCATCGGGGTCGGCGGCGTGAGCTGCTGCGTGTCCCAAAACCCAAGCTTGCCGTTGGCGGCGGAGCCCCAGCAGCTCACTTCGCCTTGATACGTGAAGTAGCAGGTATGCGTTTCGCCCGGAATGAGGGTTCCAGGAAGCGGGAGCTCTGTCGCGTCGGCGCGGTCCGTGGTCGTTCCATCTCCGAGCTGGCCGCTCTCGTTGCCACCCCAGCAAAAGTAGTGATCGCGCCGGTTGCTGACACAGGCGTGGCGCGCGCCAACGCGAAGTCGACCGACGTTGCTCTCGCAGGTGCCGTTCGCCGCGTTGCATCGTTCGTCCGCGCAGCAGGCGCCGCACTGCGCACCTCCCACGCCGCAGGCATCGACGCTCGGCGTGTCCACGCAGGTGGTTCCGTCGAAGCACCCGGTGCAGCATTCACCGAGCCAACAGCGACCGTTGCGTCCCGCGCTTTCGCACGGCGTTCCCGGGAGCGCGACATCGCAACCGCAGGGGGTCCGCGCGCTCGGCTCTTCGCTCTCCGCGTCCGCGAGCACGATGCACGCGTCGACGCACGCCCCTTCGTCGCACGCGCCAGAGTCGCATCGGTCGCCCTCGCATGCCGCCGAGAAACGAAGGTTCACCCGCCGCCGACCTTGTTGGTACGACCCGATTGCGGACTGGCGGTGGAGTACGCGTTCGTCTTCTGCCTCCAGGGTCCCGACGATTCGCCACGTTCGACTTCGGACGTTGCCATCCGAGACCAGCGTAATTCCAACGCCTTGCGGGTCGACAAAGTCCGCTTCGGCCAGAGGCAGGATGCGCTCGAAGACGGCTTCGTCGGTCGAATCAAAGACCACGACCCGAAGGTGGTCAACGCCGACGAGCGCGTCCTCGTCCGCCTGAAAAAAGACGTCCACCTGCGGTCGGACCGTGCATCCCCACGCACATGCGCAGAGAAGCCAGAGCGTTCCCCTCGTCCGAACTCCGTCGCGAACCAACCCTTGCACTCGCCCCATCCTAACGACCTGATCGCCGAAGACGCCATCGTCTAGGCCATACCCGCTTCGTCGCCAACTCCGTATACTGCGGCGACGATGCCCTCTCGTTACTACTTCGTTCGAGAACTCGCGCGCGGTGGGATGGGGCGCGTCGACCTGGTCGTTCGGCAGGAAGGCTCCTTTCGGCGTCTTTACGCGATCAAACAACCTCACGAGTTTCTTCGAGAGGACGACGAGTTTCGCAACATGTTCCTCGACGAGGCGCGTCTTGCGGGGGCCATTCGACATCCGAACGTCGTTAGCGTGCTCGATGTCGGCGAAAACGATCTCGGACCCTATTTTGTGATGGATTTCGTTGACGGGGTGTCGCTCTCGTCGTTTTTGCGGGCCCTTCGAGGGGAGCGAGCCCCCGTTGAAGTGGTCATCGACATCGCGATTCAAGTCGCCGCAGGCCTTCACGCCGCGCACGAACTTCAGGACGAGCGCGGCCAGCCGCTCGACCTCGTCCACCGGGATGTCTCGCCGCAGAACATCCTTCTCGGGTTCGATGGCGTCGTTCGCGTCACGGATTTTGGCGTTGCCCGGGCCCTCGGACGTTCGACCAAAACCGCGACTGGCGTGCTGAAGGGCAAACTCGGCTACGCGTCGCCGGAGCAGCTTTGTTTTCAAGCGCCCGATCGCCGCTCCGACCTCTTTGGGTTTGGCGTCGTGCTCTTCGAACTGCTCGTGAACCGAAGGCTCTACTCCAATCGCGACGAGCAAGGGCCGGCTCGAATCTTGAGCGAAGCCCCGCCGGACGTGGGCGCCGAACGAGACGACCTTCCGCCGGAGCTCGTCGAGCTGGTATTCGAGCTGCTCGCCAAGGACCGGGAGCACCGACCCGCAACGGCGGGCGAAGTCGAAGCGCGCCTCCGCGAGCTGCGCCGTGACTTTCCCGACGGCCCCTCCCTCAAGTCCTTTGTGCGCGGGCTCGTTGCGGACGAGGAAAGCGCGCAGCAGGACCGCGAACAGGCGCTCTTGCTTCACGAGCGGGGTGAGCTCGTTCCTTGGCCGAGGCGGGAGCCGACGCGGCGGGAGCGCCCGCGTTGGATGCTCGCGGTTGCGCTGCTGGCGGCGGCCGCTGCCGGCGCCGGCGTGGTGGTTCTAACGAGCGCGGAGCCTGCCGAAGAAAACGTTCCGGTCGAAACAACCCGGGCGCTCGCCCCCGAGGCACCGCCTGCGCCGCCCGTCGAGACGGCCCCGCGCGCAGAGCCCGTCGAGATTCAGCCTCCGCCTCCGGTGGAGGTTGCGGAGCCTCCGCCCGTGATGCGCGCGTCTCGAATGCGCCGCCCGCGCGCGATGAAGGCCCCGGTGCGAGAGACGACGGCCGTCCGCGAAAGCGCGATGATGGACCGCGCCTCGAGCGTGCAGCCGTGGGGCTTTGGTCGATGAAATGCCTTGCGGCACTGCTCCTCGTCACGACGGCGTCAACGGCACTTGCCCAAGGGACCGCCGAAGACCGTGCGCGAACGCTTTTTGATCGCGGGATGATCGCGCTCGAAGCGTTTCGCTTTGGGGAAGCGCGCGCGCTCTTCGAGGAGTCGCTCCATGAATACGTCGAACCGGGCGCCGCGTTTAACCTCGGTCTCGCGCTTCGCGGCGCTGGGGAATCGATTCTTGCCATCGAGCAATGGACCGCGCTTCTCAACGGCAACTACGGTGATCTCTCCGAGGGGCAGCGCGCGCAGGTGGAAGTGCTGGTCCGCGAGGAACGTCTTGCGCTCGCGCACCTCGAAGCGCGGGTCGGTGCCAACGAGCCTCGGGTCGAGCTCCGCGTGCGTATCGATGGCCGGGACCAGGAGAGTCTGACGTCCGGGGGTCGCACGTTTTACGTCCTCGATCCGGGTCGTCACATCCTCACCGCACGGGCGCCAGGTTTTGAAGTCATCGAAGAGACGATCGAGCTCACGCCGGGAGAGCGTGCGCAGATCGAGCTGAGCCTCGTCGCGCGCGCAGAAACGACGTCCACCCCGATGTGGCGCCGAGGGTGGTTTTGGGGCGTTGTCGGCGGCATTGTTCTCGCTGGAGTCGCCGCCGCGATCCTCGTCGCGGCCGGCCCGTACTACGAAAGCGTCAACGGAGCGCAACCTCTTGGGGTAGTAGAAACCCCGTGACGGTTTCCGGCCTCGACGCGTGGCGTGCGGCGTATCTCGGTGATCTACGTCCGCTCCTCGCGGCACGGGGCGATGCATCGCCGTGGGGGCCGGCGCTTGCAGCCACGCTCGCCAACCTCACGCAAAAGCCGCCGCACGACTTCACCTCCGACCCTTCCACGCTCGCGGGCGCGATCGGGACCTTCGAGCGAGGGCACCGGGCGATCGGCGCCTTTGATCCGGCCGCTTCGACGCTTCTGGACCTCGTTTCGGCTTCGCCGCACGCGCGAGACCTCGGGTCGCTGCTCCCGCTTCTCCAGTGGTGGGCCTCGCTGCTCTTTGACGATCAGCCTCAAGGGGAACCCGAGCTCCCCGAGTGTCCCCTCGCGCCGCTGACACGGATTCTTCGGGTCGCCCTTCGCGCACTCCACGCGCACCGAAAGGGAGACCTTGAGGAGGCCCAAAAACTCGCGCGGCGTGCGTCGCGAATGGGGCGCACCCAGGCCAATCCTTACGGCGAACACATCGCTCACGCCTCGCTCGCGCGGATTCGGCGAGCCACCGGGGCGCCCCACCTCGCGACCCGAATACTCTCGACGCTATCCCGCATCGCCGGGTCCGTGCTTCAGCCTTGGATTCGTTACGAGCTCACCCTTGCCGCGGGCACGGACTTGAACCTCGATCGCCGCGTGCAGGCGCAGCCCTGGGCGCGGCAGGAAGCGGAGGCGCTTGCGGTCATGCTCGATGCGACCGCTGCGCCGACGATGGAAACGACTGCGTGGTTGCGCGGCGAGGTCCCTTTTCCTCCCCACGGCCTTCACGGCGTATCGCAGCTCGAGGAAGGTCCCTTCGGCTACGTTTACGCTGCGCCTGGGCAACCCGCGCGCCGGGTTCTCGCACCCGGCCACCTGCCTCTCGACGTGCCGGTTCGAAGCACCGGGCAAAGCCGCGTCGATGTCGGGAGCGCGGTCCTTGCGCTCGCGGGTCCCGCGGGGCTTTCGGCAGATGAATTCTTCGCGCAGGTTTGGGGGTTTCGTTACCGCGCCCCCATTCACTCGGGAACGTTGCGCGTCGTGCTCCATCGCTTGCGGCAAGAGAGCGCGCTCGCGGTCGAGCGTACGGACGACCGCATCGTCGGGAGCGCGCCGACGCCGCTTCTTCTTCCGGATCCGCGCTGCGCGCACTCGGTGCACGATCGCATGCTCTGGTACATCGCGAGCCGCTCCGAATCCGCGGCTCAGGAGATCGCAAAGGAGCTTGGACTCCCTCAGCGCACCGTTCAGCGGGGCCTCGCGTCGCTCGTGGAGGACGGATTTTGCGTTCGGGTGGGGCGAGGCCCGGCGACGCGCTACGTCGTTGAAGACACGACGTTTTCCGAGCCAACCCTCGCGTAGAGGCGATCGCGCCGCCCTTGTAACAACCGCCTTTTGCGGGGTTCCCTAGCCTGGCGGTGTGCTGAACCGAGCCGCTGTGCTTTGTGTCCTGACCCTGGCGTGCACGGGCCAAATTGGGGAGCCCTCGATTGCGCCGAACGTGCCGCCGGATTCGCCCTTCGATCCTTCGCGGGAAGCACTTCCGTCGGATCAGGGCGTCTCGTCGGCCGTGCCGCGGCTCAGTCGCCGCGAGCTCGAGCATGCGATTCACGAGGTGTTCGGGTTCGAAACGATCGCGACGGGATCGCTTCCCCCGGATGCCCGCCTGGCGACGAATCCGGAGACCGGCGGTGAGGAGGAAGTCTTCGACACCTTTGCCGGGACCCTCGATACGTACCTTCCGGCGGAGGTTTTTGTGCAGGGCATTGCGACCCTAGCGTTTGAGGTTGCGAGACTGACCGCGGACGATACCGCGCTCGTCCAGCGCCTCGGTGATTGCGCGCCGAGCGATCCGGAGGACGCCTGCCTTGAACGCTACATCGGGCGCGTGGGCCGACGCCTCTACCGAAGGCCGCTCCGGGACGACGAGACGAGCCGGCTGCGGGCGGTTGCCGCGATGTTTGCGGATGCGTCGTTTGAGGCGCAGGTGCGCGCGGTCACCCAGTCGCTTCTTCAGAGCCCGGAGTTCGTCTACCGCGTCAGTGTCGGCGAGGACGAGGGGGACGGACTTCGACGACTCGACAACTTCGAGCTCCTCGCGCGCGTGTCGTTTCATCTCTGGGGCGAGCTGCCGGGCGAAGCGTGGCTCGACCGCGCGGAAGGTGCGCCCTGGGACGAGGAGGCGTACGAAGCGATCGTCCGCGAGATGGCCAGCGACCCGCGCACCGACGCGCAGATTCGGGAACTCCACGAGGCCTGGATTCGCCACGAGACGTTGATCGTCGCAGACGAGGCGCTTGCGGCCGACATGGTCGCAGAGACCAACGCGCTGATCGAACGCGCGCTCGGGGACGGGCGCTGGAGCGACCTCTTCACGAGCGAAGAGACGTTTGTGACGCCCGCGCTCGCCGCGCACTACGGCATCGAAGGGGTCGACGAGCCAGGCTGGGTCCGCACGGAAAACCCGGAACGCGCCGGTCTTCTCACGCATGGCGCCTTTCTCTCACTTTCGTCGACGCAAGGAAACGGAACGCTTCCGAGTCGCCGCGGAGCGATCCTCGCCGAACGGATTCTCTGCTCGCCCATCCCGCCGCCGCCGCCGGATGTCGACATCGACGACGGCGTCGAAGTCGAGGAGGGCGCGTGCAAGAGCGACGCGTACCTTGCGCACAGCTCGGTAAGCTCCGGATGCGCCGGCTGCCACTCGCGCATGGACCCGCTCGGCTTCGGCTTCGAGCGCTTCGACGGCCTAGGCGTCTACCGAACCACCGAGCGCCTCAACCCTTCTTGCGACATCGAAGGAACCGGCACCGTCGCAGGCGAAGCGTTTGCCGGTCCGCGTGAGTTTGCGACGACCATCGCGACCTCGGGGGCGCTCACGTTCTGCGGCACCGCGCAGATGATGCGGCACGCGCTTCGCCGGCCCCTTCAACAGGACGACGGCTTTGCCCAAGCACGCCTCCACGCGGCCTTCGTCGACGAGGGCGAGGACTTCAAGGCGCTGATGGTCGCCCTCGCGCTCGATCCCACCTTCCGCTACCGAAAGGAGGCGCTGTGACCAAGCGTCGCTCCGTCGATGCGCGCGGTCAGCTGCGCAAGCGTCTTGGCCGCCGAGCGTTCTTGCAGGGTTTCCTCGGAACCGTCGTGGCACTCCCGCTTCTCGAGGCGATGCTCGACGACAACGGCACGGCGTTCGCGGATGGAACCGCGTTTCCCTGTCGCTATGTGATGGTCTTTTGTCCGACCTCTCTCGTCGTCAGCGGATCGCGAACTGACGGGATGGTCCCCGTCACGACCGGCGCCGGCTACGAGCGCACACCGGTGCTGATGCCCCTCGCGACCGCCGGCGTCGACGCGGACGTCAGCATCGTCAGCGGACTCTATTGCGCGCCGCACGAAGGCCCGCCGGGCGCTTACGACTCCGACTATCACGGCCAGGGGTACAAGGCGCTGATCAGCGGGATGAGCTCCGGCTTCGGCGGCGTCGAGTGGCGACCTTACGGTCCGAGCGTCGACGAGGTCCTCTCCCTCGAAGCGCCCTCGGCGCTGCGCTTTCGAAAGCTCTACTACCAGGTCGATCCCCTGCCTGCGTCCCATCGCCTCTCCTTCGAGGAGCGGGACGACGGCTTTGTTGCCATCGATCCGGAGAGCAGTCCGCGCAACGCCTACCGCGCGCTCTTTCAGGATTTCGTCCCGCCGGACACGGAGCCCGATCCGGAGGTTGAGCTCGAGCGACGCCTTCGTCTGAGTAGCCTTTCCTACGCC